>JAFWEL010000168.1 GCA_017512905.1 Clostridia bacterium | reverse complement strand
GGCGGCAGGTTGCCGCGACACGAAGTTAGTCCTTTAGGGCGACACGAAGTTAGTCCTTTAGGGCCGCTACAACTCGTACGTTATCGATATGTTCGCGGCAGCCGCCATTCCTGTTCCCTGTTCCCTGTTCCCTGTTCCCTGTTCCCTCGTCTCCCCGACAAATCAGAATATGCCTACAGCTGAACAGCTGCAAAATGAAGAAAAGAGCGCCCCGACGGTTAGTAGGCCGCGGGGCGCTTATTTTATAAACAGGGATGCCGGTATAAAAGAAAAAAGCCGCTTGCGCGACTTTCTTCAGCACCGCCACGGGGACTCGAACCCCGGTTTTCGCCGTGAGAGGGCGACGTCTTAACCGCTTGACCATGGCGGCAAATGCTGGCTGCCGAACCTGGATTCGAACCAGGACTAAATGAGTCAGAGTCATTCGTGCTACCTTTACACAATTCGGCAATGTCAACCGGACACGACGTGCCCGACCGACAAGAGACATTATAGTTCGGAATGGACAAAAAGTCAAGGGGGTTTTTCTGATTTCATCAGCTTTTTACTTTTGCGAAAACCGGCACAATTAAATGTTCGTTAATGAGCACAAAATACTTGCAACTTTCATGTTCAGGCGCTATGCTAATAATCGAGGGGCATTGCTTCCCGGATTATGTCAATAAGTGAGGAGACGGAACCTATGAAAGCCGTGAATATCAAGCTGAGCCTGGCGGAAAATGTCAAGACCTTCGTCAACATCGCCAATCGCTATCCCTATGACATAGATCTGCGCGTGGGTCGCCATGTGGTGGATGGCAAGTCCATCCTGGGCATCTTCAGCCTGGATCTTTCCAAGCCGATCACCCTCGAGGTTTATGCCGATCACTGTGATGACCTGATGGAAGAGCTGAAGCCCTTCATCATCGGTTAAGGGATATAGGGGTATGCTTCGAAATGCGTCAAGCGCATCTTCGGCGCCCGCATTTCTGAGTCGCTTTCACCTGACTTGCGCAAAAAACCGTCGCGAATGGCGACGGTTTTTTGTTACAGCCGGCCCCGGAGAAAGTGGACGGCGATGCTTATGGTCTCGCGCACCATGAAGTGCAGCAGCGTGGGGCCGGTGTATTCCGCGGCGATGCCGTGGGCGTTTGTCAGTCCGGCCCGTCGGGCCAACCGCATGGAGCGCCAGATGTGGAAGTTGTTGGTGACGATGCCGACAGCGGCGTCCGCCCGGTCGATCAGAGCCCTGGAGTTGATCATGTTCTCCCGGGTGTCGGTGGACTTGTCCTCCAGGACGATGCGCCCGGGGTCCACGCCCCGCTTGACCAGCTCGTCGCGGATGCACTGAGCCTCGCTGACGGGCTCGTTGGGGCCCTGGCCGCCCGAGGCGATGATGACGGCGTCGGGGTGCCGGTCCAGGCAGGCGGTGACGGCATTGACGCGCCGGGTCAGGGCGGGGCTGGGACCGTCGGCGTAGACGCTGGCCCCCAGCACCACCAGGTAGTCCATTCCGGGCGGGGCGGAGGCGTTCATGCCGCTGATCACCAGTCCCATCAGCCCGGCCAGCAGCAACAGGCCGGCGACCAGGGCCGTGCGCCAGGCATAGCGCAGCCAGCGGGGGAGGGGGGCGTGGGTCAACAGCCCGGCGGCGATCAGCGCCGCGCCGGCAACCAGCCAGATCCACTGTATGCTCAGTCCGAAGCGGGAATAAAAGCCGATCAGTAGGTAATAGGCGATGCAGGCCACACCGGCCAGCAGGTAGACGATCCCAAGGACGCTCAACTTAGAATTCCTCCCGGTTTACAAGGTTAATGGCGCATAAATATCAAGACAGTGGGGCCTGTAACGCGCAAGTCACACTGCCTTGCCTGTTTTCACGATGAGGCTATTGGAGGCCTGGATCGGGGATGCGGCCTTCGACGACGTCCTCCAGCGTAATGCCGGAGAGATAGTTGCGAATCAGCGCTTCCAGACCCTGCCACAGCGGCAGCGTCCGACAGGTATCCCTGCGCTCGCAGTTGTTCTCCGCCTGCTGCAGGCAGGTCACGGGCGCCATGGAGCCCTCCACGACCTGGAGGATCGAATGGACGCTGTATTCGGAGGCGGGCCGGGCAAGCATGTAGCCGCCCTGGTAGCCGCGCACGGCGCGGAGCATACCGGCCTGGCTGATGTGCAGGGCGATCTGCTCCAGATATTTTTTGGAGATGCCCTGTCGCAAGGCAACGTCCTTCAGGGTCACGTATCCATCCTTCTGATGCTCGGCGATATCAACCATCATGCGCAGCGCGTAACGCCCCTTGGTGGAAATCTTCATAACAGAACGACTCCTTCATTTTTTTAGGAGACCGAATAATGCCGCTTGTATAATTGTAACATGAAAACTGTATATATTCAAGGCGTAGCAGGGCCCAGGGTGACAATAAACTTGAATAATTTCATATCCTGTCATCCGTCCGGGTCAAAAATTGGGGAAAACAGGCCGGTTTTGTGTAGAAAAATTGTCGAAGGGCTCAGTTATACATTTTATCTATAACCTGATATCCCGATGGGATATTGGACAAATCCGCCGCCCTGTGCTATGATGGGTGCAGTGATTCGGACAGAATTGCCACAATACACACGGGCGGGCATGAACCCGCCGACGAGAAAACAGGAGGTACTTATTATGAAGCTTCGCAAACTGATTGCCGCCGTGCTGGCGGTGCTGCTGCTGGTGAGCTCTGTGAGCGCGCTGGCTGAAATCACCATCGGCGTTCCCAACGACACCACCAACGAGGCCCGGGCCCTGCAGCTGCTGGCCGACAACGGCATCATCGAGCTGGCTGAGGGCGCGGGCGAGACCGCGACCAAGGCCGACGTGCTGACCGAGGGCGTGGAGATCGTCGAGGCCCAGGCCGAGTACCTGATCAACCAGCTGCCCGACCTGGATTACGCGGTCATCAACTCCAACTTCGTGCTGGACGCCCTGGACGCCGGCATCGAGATCAACACCGCCCTGCTGACCGAGGCGGAGGAGAAGTACCTGCCCCGCGCCAACGTCATCGCCGTGCATGGCGACAACGTGGACGCCGACCTGACCAAGGCCCTGGTGGCCGCCGCCACCAGCCAGCAGGTGAAGGATTACATCACCGAAACCTATGCCGGCGCTGTGATCTCCGTGGTGGACAATCCCACCGACGGCTATGACCCCGACGTGGATTACGACGCCCTGGCGGGCCAGACCATCACCATCGCGGCCACGCCCGCGCCCCACGCCCAGATCCTGGAGATCGTGAAGCAGATCCTGGCCGAGAAGGACATCACCCTGGACATCGCGGTCTACTCCGGGTACACCGAGGAGAACCCCGCCGTGGACGCGGGCGACGTGTACGCCAACTACTTCCAGCACCAGCCCTACCTGGACGATTATGTGAAGGAGACCGGCGGCAACGTGGTGACCGTGGCGGTCATCCACACCGAGCCCATGAGCCTGTACGGCGGCAAGCAGGCCGACCTGTCCGCGCTGGGTAAGTGACGCAAGGGGGGCCTCAATAAAGCGCCGTCGGCGCGAAGAAGACAGGTGTGTCAAATATGTTACGCAAAGCAGGGATCGCCCTTATGCTCGCGGCAATCCTGGCCTTTGGTTCCGCATGCCCTGTCCTGGCGGAGTTCCGGGACAGCGGCATGCTGTTCATTGAAGGCCTGGAGGACGCCCAACCGCAGCTGCCGGAGGGACCTGGGGACGACGGGATCGTCATCGACGGCCTGGGGGACCGCCGGCAAAGACGGTGTAAAATAGATCTGGGGAAAACGGAACGGGAGGGGGAAGTGAGAAGAGCAGGGGCCGCCAGCAGGGGCGCCCCCGAGGGGGCGGTGAAAGTTAAGAATGTATTAACATAACAAAATAGAGAATCAAGCCGCGGTAGACTGTAGTTTGCGTAGACAGACGAAAGGCGGCAGATTCTCTATGGAAAACATTATAGCGCAGCAACTGGTAAAAATGCAAGGGGAAATACTGGAGAAAATC
>JAFWEL010000167.1 GCA_017512905.1 Clostridia bacterium | reverse complement strand
ATTAGAATGTATGGCGGCGCAGGCGCCGCCGCTACATGGGACTTTGAATTCCGTACATCGTTTTCTCGCGGGAACGTATGTTTTATCCTGGCTGTAACGTTCCGTGCGCGGCTTTTCCTGTTCCCTGTTCCCTGTTCCCTCGTCTCCCCGACAAATCAGAATTTATTCATCATCCTCCGGAATGTACGTCACGTCGTCCCAGTTTTCCGGGCGCAGGCCGATGTTGGTGCGGGCGCCCTCGATGCGGGGGTTCAGGTAGGTCTCACACAGCCAGTTGGCATAGGAGACGGTGATCAGTTTGTTGAAGGCCACCAGGAAGGTCAGGTACAGAAGCGACACCACCGCCAGGATCTGCATCTGGATGTTGGGCAGTAGCACCATCAGCCCGTAGGCCAGGGCGGGCACGACCAGCGTGCTCAGCTTGATCAGCAGCGCGAAGGGCAGCTTCGCCACGGTCATCAGCAGGGCGTTGCGGATGACGTCCCGGTTGCGCAGCTTGTAGGTGATCAGCATCGGGTAGGCCAGCATGCTCGCCAGGGTCCAGAGTACGCCGATCAGCAGCGTCAGCGCCGCGGGGAGTATGAAGATAAGGTTGCTGCCCGCCATGCCGCCGTAGAACCGCCAGCAGGTCACCACCAGGAAGGGTACGATGCCGTCGATGCAGGAGATCACCAGCGCCTGCTTCCAGTTGGCCTTCACGGCGTCCTTGAAATCGCTGAGCACGAAGCTGTGCTCGTCCCGGGCCCAGTTGCGCAGCACGTAGGTCGCGCCTGCGTTGAAGGGCCCCGTGATGGCGATACAGGGGGCCAGGATCATCAGCCAGGTGTTCATCAGCCCCGCCACGCCGTCGGGCCCCAGGCCCGGGTCGCCGTTGAGCAGGTTGTACAGGGCGATCAGGTTCAAAAACGTCCATAAGATGGCGGGGATCCAGGCGATCATATAAAGCAGGTTGACCCCGAACAGGCCGCTCCAGCGCACCTTCAGCACCTCGCCGAACAGCGCCAGCCGGTTCTTGGGCATGTCCGCCACGGTGTAATCGCCCTTGCCCTGCTTGCCGTAAAAATAATTGTTCATCAAATCGCGAATGGCCATAGTCCACCTCCAAGCGCATATATACCTACTACAGTATACACGCCCCGTCATGGATTTGCAATAAGCAAACATTAAAAACGACGACAATTGGACATTCATATTGCAATTTTGACACAAATGGGATATAATGTATGTTCAGCAGAGGTATGCGGACCCGGTTCCGCGTCAAAATGTGAGGGAGGGCAAGCCCGTGAGACCCACGATCATGAGGATTTCCACCGAAGCCATCGCCGCCAACGCCCGGGCGATCCGCGCCCGCATCCCCGACGGGGTGCGGATGATGTGCGTGGTCAAGGCCGACGCCTACGGCCACGACAGCGTCCGGACGGCGAGGAAGCTGCTGGCCGCCGGGGCCGACGCCTTCGCCGTGGCCATTGTCGAGGAGGCCGAGCGGCTGCGCGACGGCGGCATCGACGGCATGATCCTGGTGCTGGGCGGCGCGGAGGAGGATTCGCTGCGCCGCGCCGTGCGAGCCGGGGTCTCCCAGGCGGTGTACACCCCCCGGACGCTGGAGATCCTCCAGGATGAGGCCGCCCGCTGCGGCAAAAGGGCGCTGGCCCACCTGAAGATCGACACCGGTATGTCCCGGGTCGGCGTGCGGGGCGAGGACGACCTGGAAGCCATGCTCGCCTGGTGGCGGCACTGCCCGGACGTGGATATGGAGGGCATTTTCACCCACTTCTGCGTCGCGGACACCGACCCCGGATTCACGGCGCTCCAGAACGAGCGCTTCTCCGGGGCCCTGGCGGCGGTCCGCCGGGCGGGCTTCAGCCCCATCGCCCACGCGGCGGCCTCCTCCGCCATGCTGGACCCCGCCCTGCAATACGACATGGTCCGCCCCGGCATCGTGCTGTACGGCAGCGGTGTGCCGGCGCTGGCGGACGAACTGACCTGGGCTCAGACCCTTCTCACCCGGCCCGTCCGCCTGCAGTGGATTTCGGCGGGGGACACCGTGGGCTACGGTCGCACGTTTACCGCCGGTCGGGACACGCTGGTGATGACGCTGCCCATCGGCTACGGCGACGGCTACCCCCGCGTGCTGAGCAACCGGGCGTCGGTGTTGGTGCGGGGCAAGCGCGCGCCGCTGATCGGCAGGGTGTGCATGGACATGGTGATGGCCGACGTCACCGACGTCCCCGGCGTGGACCTGGAGGACGAGGTGGTGCTGTTGGGGGCCCAGGGCGACGAGCGCATCACCCCCGACGAGCTGGCCGACCTGGCCGGTACGATCCCCTACGAGATCATGTTGGGCTTCGCTCCCCGTGTGCCGGTGGAGGTCGTGGACTGAATGAATCTGAGGGATTAGGGGTTGGAGAAGTAGGAAATCCTGACAGATTCCGTATCTGTTCAGGCAGAGAAGTTCTGATTTATCGGGCTGTTGGTGGAAAAGCAGAGGGTAGTACAAAGGGAACAGGGAACAGTCAACAGGGAACAGGAAAAGCCGCGCACGGAATGTTGCAGCCAGAACGAAGGGAACGTTCCCGCGACGAAAATGAAGTAT
>JAFWEL010000104.1 GCA_017512905.1 Clostridia bacterium | reverse complement strand
TCATTTTCGTCGCGGGAACGTTCCCTTCGTTCTGGCTGCAACATTCCGTGCGCGGCTTTTCCTGTTCCCTGTTGACTGTTCCCTGTTCCCTTTGTACTACCCTCTGCTTTTCCACCAACAGCTCGATAAATCAGAATTTATCCCTCCTTCACCTTCAAAAACCCGTCGTAAAACGCGCCCGGGTAGCCGAAGGACTTTTTTGTTTCTCCGAATTGCACATGCACATAGGCGCTGCCGCTCGGCTTTTTTTCGATGGACAGGACGGTGCCCGCGCCGAAGGCGCGGTGGACGACGATGGCGCCGGGGGCGACGCGGCTCAGGTCCGGCTTCGGGGCTTCGACGGGCCTGGGCGCGGCGGCGGGTTTGGGCGGCACGAAGGCGGGGCGGTAGGTGGGCATGGCCGGCTTCGGCGGGATGGAGCGCGCCGGGGCGCTGGCCGGTTCGGGAGTCGTCGAACCGGGCTTCGCGAAGGACGGGGCGACCACGGAGGACGTCGGCCCGCGCTTCGCCGCAGACGGCGCGGGGGCCTTCTGCTTTGCCGGAGCCGTCGCGGGCGTGCCGGACGGCTGCTTTGTCGGGACGGACGCAGGTCCGGTGGCCTTCGGCGGCTGTTTTGCCGAAGTTGCCTCGCCTCTTTGGGCAGACGGCTCTGTGACTTGGGGCTGCCGGGGCGCATGGTGAACCGCCGCCGGGGCCGCCATGCTGGACTGCTGCAATCCGGCCATGGCGTCGTATTCCTCCCGGCTGATGGAGGTGGCGTACAGGCCCACCTGGGCGTCGCATTCGTGGCTGTCGATGCCGGTGTAGGTCAGGCTGGCGTCCTCATAGCGCTTGAACTTGTACACGGCGTCGTTCATCAGCCCCTCGTTGAACACGTTCAGCGACACCAGCAGCTCGAAGTCCTTCACCGTCAGGCCCGTCACCTTGCCGAACAGCTTCGGCTCCAGCGCGGTGATCACGTCCTTCAGGCTGAATTCCCGGTAGTCGGAAAGGTACATGAACACTGGCAGCCGCGTGGCGAACTTGATCAGCTTCTCCTGGATTAGCTTGCGCTTGCTCTTGTATTCCTTTTCCTCGTCGGACAGCTCCTTCTTTTCCCGGGGCGTCAGGTTTTCGGCGTCCTTCTTGGCCTTTTTGACGTGCTCGCTCTTGTTGATGATGGTCTGGATGTCCTCGTTGAGGCTGCGGAAGCCCTCGATGCGCATCAGGGCGTTCATGGCGTCGTCGTTGGCCAGCAGCCGAGCCAGGGTGTCGTTGTCCACGTTCACCAGCAGCGCGCTCTCCCAGCGCTTGGCCAGCAGCGTGGCGCTGGTGCCCGCCATGGCGATGTCCAGGATCTCGGCGGCGTTCACCTGGCGCATGGCGCTGCCGTCGTAGGCCAGCACCGGCAGGAACTGTATGAACTCGCCCACCTTCACCTCCGGGTTGTCCTCGCCGATGTTCAGCCGGCAGCTGTAGTCCGAGATCTGGCGCAGGGCCCGGTCCAGGGCGAAGTCGAACACGTAGCATTCCCGCTTGATGATCTCCCGGGCGCCGTCGTCGGCGGTCACCGTCCAGGGGCTCTGCACCCGGAAGGCCGCCTGGAAGTAGGTCTCGGGGCTGGACAGGTTGCGCAGCATGAATATCCCGGTCCAGGGCTTCACGGTCACGCCGGTGGTCAGCTTGCCGCAGGACAGGGTGATGGTCTTCGTCTTCAGCGGGTCGCCGAAGGCGTCCTCCACCGGGCCCAGGGCCGCCGCGCCGATGCCCGCCCCGGCCCCGGCGCAGACGTTGACCTTATAGTCGTGGTAGAAGGCGTTCTGCCGCTGGGCCAGCAGGTTGGCCATGGCGTGGCAGCTGGCCACGTTGGGCAGAAACCACAGCGTGTGGGACAGCACGTTCAGCAGCCGGGTGTCGGAGTAGGGCATGGGCGGCTTCTCCGCCCCCAGCTTCAGCTCGTCCACCGTGGTCTCCAGGTACGCGCCGCGGATCAGGTCCAGCCACTTCTGCACGTAGCTCTCGTACTTGAACCGGGCGTCCCGGCCCCTGCCCTCGGCGGCAAAGAACAGGTTCAGGTCGAACTCGTCGAACTCCCCCTGCTTGGCGATGCGCTGGATGCTGTCGGGAATGCGGTAGGTGAGCATCACCATCCGGGGCAGGGCGGCGTAGGGGTTGTCCGCGCCGGCCCAGGCGGCCTTGGCCCGCTGCTCGTCGGAATAGGTCCAGTTGTAGATCTGCTCCTCGATGAATTCGCCGCTGTTCAGCGCCCGGAAGGGGGTGCCGCTGAGGTACAGGTAGTGGTCTGCGGTGATGGGCAGCCAGGTCTCGTCCACGGCGTCGCCCCGGCTGTAGCCGGTCAGGTCCTCCTCGTAGGTGTCCTCGTCGCTCTCGAACAGCTTCTTGGCGCTGTCCCGCCACGCGCCGAAGTGGTATTCGTCGAAGATCACCAGGTCCCAGTTGGTCAGGTGGACCCACTCGTTGTTGGCCTTGATGCCGCCGGTCTCCCTGTTGACGCCCATGAAATCCTGGAAGGAGCCGAAGCACACGATGGGGCGGGACTTGTCCGCGGCGCGGTACTGGGCGTCCATGCCCGGCTCGCCGGGATTCTGGGGGCGGGATATGAACTGCCAGCCCTTGAAGTCCACGTGGGTGAGCATGTCCTCCCGCCAGGCGGTCTCCACCGCGGGCTTGAAGGTCAGTATCAGCACCCGGCGAAAGCCCAGCTTCTTCGCCAGCTGGTAGGCGGCGAAGGTCTTGCCGAAGCGCATCTTGCAGTTCCACAGGAACTTGGGCACCCGGCCCTTGCCCTCGGCGTCCATCGAGCGGTAGTAGGCGGCGGTCAGGTCCACGGCCTGCTGCTGCTCGGGGCGCATTTTGAAGGTCCGGGTGCGGTTTTCCGCGTTCAGCGTGCGGTTGCGCACGGCGATCACCGCGGCGCGCACGTCGTCCACCCCGCAGCGGAACCACTCGCCGCCCGCGGACTTCACGCCCTTGCGCCGGAGCATGGCGTGGACGTCATGGTCGGTGAAGGAGCCGCCGTCCGGGTACATGGCGCTCTCCCGGAGCAGTATGCGGTAGGGGAGCTTGCCGTCCGGGCGCTTGGTGGGGTACTGCTGGGCCACCCGCCTGTCCACGTCCACCGCGGTAAAGCCCACCTTCAGGCAGCCCGGATAGGCGATGTCGGAGTAGGCGTAGATCATCGGGTGGGTTGAGGGGCGGAGATGAGCCAATCTGTCAAGGGCATCTCCCGCAAAAACACCCCGCTCTTGCACGCCGGGTCCAGAAACTTCGCGTCCGGGTCGCTGAACAATTCCTGCGGCAGCATGTCCAGCATGGCGTTCGCCACCTCGGGCGGGGTGAACACCTCGTCGTTGGACAGGTTCGCTATGCAGGAGAGGACATCGGGGTTGTAAATGGTGTTGTAGAGATTGGGATTGACGGCCATGTTCTTCACTCCCAACAAATTATTACTATGTCGTATGAAATACCAATATATTACTACTTTTGGAGATTAATTTCAATATTTCTACCGTTTTTTACGGCAGAAATAGTAATTTTTTTGTATATTGGCGGTGGGGTGATTCACTTGTTCAGGCTGGTGTTAAAGGAATTGCGTGATATCCACAACGATACACAATCAACACTCGCTGAAAAACTGGCTGTTTCAAAAACCACAGTCAGCAACTGGGAACAGGGTAAATGTGAACCTGACTTTCACCAGCTTTGTGAGATATGCAATTTATACGATGTCAGCGCGGATTATCTGTTGGGACGGCGGATAGATGATCGGGCATTGAGAATGCGTCGGTTCGACGCCCTGACAGAGGATAATCAAAGGTTTATCATCAAGCTCGAAAACCTCCTGCTGCTGGACCAGCAGCGCCAGACGAAAAAATAACCGCCAACCAGGCCCATGCCCTGATTGGCGGTTGTTGAACTATTTCCCGTTATTCGATATCAAGCGGTAAATACATCTGTATACCTTTGCAGGACATCTCATCATCACTGTTGACAAAATACATTTCATCTTCAGCCAATTCCAGAAATCCATGACGCTTATAAAGATTATATCCTTCTTTTGAAGCTGACAGCGTGACAAAGCCAAACCCAACATGGTCTTGCCGAATCCAATCGATTCGGCGCAAACAGTCACGCAATAAAAGGTCTGACCATCTAAGATCAATCTCTGGTTTGTTTGCGAAAATTGGCTATCCGCGATAACGCTTGTCCAGAGCCAGATAATTAATATGTATTGCTCCACCGCATTTCAGAATACGGGATTCTTCAACACGCAATACTTCGCCGATGCCGATATTATAGTATCCGATAATTGATCCTGTATTTCCTAAAGGAAACACAAAGGTTTTTCCATAGAATGAATCGATGGCGTTGTAGCTGCGGATGAAGCTGTTGAATACCGGCGCACTGCCACAATTAAAAGTTGATGCCGCATTTTGCAACGCAGCATCAAGCTGTACCGTTAAAAACTCATCTCTCATCGCTCTTTTGCGTAATTCTGACAATCGGAGTATGGGTATCTGAATCCACTGAGACAGAGAAGCAGTGAGAATCAATATATTCATTCATCGCCTTGCACTTCTCTGGCAACGTGACTTTTGTTTTTATTGGCCCTCTTGTAATAAATGGACGGTTGTCTGGAACGGTATAATTCATACTTCGTCACCTCCGTTCGGATTCATTATAATACGGAATAGAGCATTCTGTCAAGCAAATCCCTCAGTCCTCTATGAAAAGATCCGGCCTTGCAATGCGCCCGTATTCATGATAAAATCGGGTAGCAGAAATGTATCAATGGAGGTGAGTCGCATGGCGATGCCGGCATGGATTCCGGAAGCGTGGAACCGTTTGAACGAAGACAATCAGAAGCAAATCGCCGATTACATGAAATTCTTGCTCTCGCGGCAGGGCGATGCCCTGATGGCACCGAAGAATGAGAAGCGCAAGCTCGGATTGTTGGCGGATCGATTTGAGTTTATTGCCGATGATTTTGATGCGCCTCTGGAGGCTTTCAAGGAGTACATGGGATAAAATTGACCTGATTCGCAGCTTGCCCCGTTACAAGGATCACGGCGACCCCTTCGATCGCCTGATCATCTGCCAGGCACTCTCAGAAAAGCTGCCGCTCATCACCTCGGATGGAAAAATGAACCGGTATGGCGTCGAAGTCATCTGGTAATGCCTGCGGTTTTCAAAGCATATCGCGACATTGGGAGTGTTATCACAGCCATTGTATATGCGCTGTGATAACACTCCCCATGTCGCATTTTATACCTCCTGTACCTGCCAATACGCCACCAGCGGGTATTCCCTCAGGGGCTTGGGGATCCAGGCCTTGGTCTCGGGGTCGAGTTGGAGGCTGTCGGCGGCATTGGCGGCGGCGTCAAACATCGACAGCTGTCCGTCGGTCTTTGGGCTGTTGACCTCGCCCATCAGCACGTCCAGCCGGTAGTCCCGGCGCTTGATCAGGCTGCCGGTCACCATGTTCCACTCGGAAAATACGATGGGCTCACCGGTGTCGTTGCCCTCGGCGTCCACCCGACGCATGGTCAGCGCGTTGCCGCAGAGTATGTTGCGGGTGAGGATGTAGCGCACCGCGTCCCGGCATTCCTCCCGGCATTCGCCCTTGCAGTTTTCTGAATATTCCCCGTCCCAGATGTCGAACAGCCGCGCCCGGCAGGCCTCCACGTTGTCCCCCAATATGTCCACGCCGTAGAGGCTGGTCACGGCCACTACCGCGTATTTTTCGAAGTCGGCGGGGCTCTTTTTGTAGCGGGCCTTGACCGCCGCCAGCTTGCGCCGCAGGATCTCCGCCAGGAAGTTGCCGTCGCCGCAGGCCGGCTCCAGGAAGCGGCTGTCGATGCGCTCCGTCTCCTGCTTCACCAGGTCCAGCATGGCGTTCACCTCCCGCTGGGCCGTGAACACCTCGCCGTGGTCCGCCACCCGTTCCCTGGATTTCACCTGTCGTTCGGACATTTCATCACCCCTCCCTCATTCGTCGGTTCTATCATAGCACGAATCGGCGGTGCTGGCAACGGGCGAAGTGGCCTGTTACGGCACGGCCATCAGTATTTGTTAACCCCCCTTTCCCTCATTCCCAACAATAAGGTACTATAATAAAGTACGATCATACCCGGCAGTGGGTCGGGTAAAAACCATCTCGGAAGGACGGTATGACCATGAAGCGCGTTTATAACTTTGCCCCAGGTCCGTCCACCATGCCCCAGGAGGTTCTGGAGCAGGCGGCGCGGGAAATGCTTTGCTACGGCGACACCGGCATGAACGTCATGGAGATGAGCCACCGCTCCAAGCAGTACCAGGCCATCTTTGACGAGACCGAGGCCACCCTGCGCGAGCTGATGCACATCCCCCAGGACTACGCGGTGCTGTTCCTCCAGGGCGGCGCGACGGGCCAGTTCGCGGCCATCCCCATGAACCTGATGACCGGCAGCGGCACGGCCGACTACGTGGACAGCGGCAATTTCGCCCACGGCGCGCTGGTCGAGGCCGGCAAGTACGGCAAGGTGAACGTGGTGGCGTCCTCCAAGGAGGATAAATACGCCTACATTCCCGAGCTGGACGCCTCCAAATTCAATCCCGACGCGGACTATTTCTACATCACCACCAACAATACCATCTACGGTACCCGCTACGCCAAGCTCCCCGAGACCGGCAAGGTGCCCCTGGTGGCGGACATGTCCTCCAACATCCTCAGCGAGGTCTATGACGTCAGCCGCTTCGGCGTGATCTACGCCGGCGCCCAGAAGAACGTGGGCCCCGCGGGCCTGACCATCGTGATCGTGCGCCGTGACCTGCTGGGCCGCGCCATGCCCACCACCCCCAAGATCATGGACTGGAAGATCATGGACGAGAAGGGCAGCATGCTCAACACCCCGCCCACCTATGCCATCTACATGGCGGGCCTGTGCATGAAGTGGCTCAAGAAGCAGGGTGGCGTCGAGGCCATCGAAAAGGTCAACATCGAAAAGGCGAAGCTGCTCTATGGCGCGCTGGACGACAGCGCCTTCTACCGTCCCACCGCCCGTCCGGAATCCCGCAGCCGCATGAACGTCACCTTCACCACCCCCAGCCCCGAGCTGGACGCCGAGTTCGTCAAGGCCGCCGCGGCCCGGGACCTGGTGAACCTGAAGGGCCACCGCGTGGTGGGCGGCATCCGGGCCAGCATCTACAACGCCATGCCCATCGAGGGCGTGCAGGCGCTGGTGTCGTTTATGAAAGACTTTGAAACGGAGCACAAATAATATGTATAACATCAAAAAGCTGAACGCCATTTCCCCGGTGTACCACGGCATACTGGCCGATTCCGAATTCGCCGTCAGCGCGGATGTGGAGCATCCGGACGCCATCATGGTGCGCAGCGCCGACATGCACGACATGGAGATCAATGAAAACCTGCTGTGCGTGGGCCGCGCCGGCGCGGGCGTGAACAACATCCCCCTGGAAAAAATGGCCGAGCACGGCGTGGTGGTCTTCAATTCCCCCGGCGCCAACGCCAACGCAGTCAAGGAACTGGTGCTGGCGGCGCTGCTGCTGGCCAGCCGCAAGATCGCCCAGGGCATCCAGTGGTGCCAGGGCCTGACCCCCGGCGAGCAGACCATCGAAAAGCAGGTGGAGGCCGGCAAGAAGCAGTTCATCGGCCCCGAGCTGGCGGGCAAGACCCTGGGCGTCATCGGCCTGGGCGCCATCGGCCTGCAGGTGGCCAACGCGGGCGTGGCCCTGGGCATGGACGTGCTGGGCTATGACCCCTACATCTCGGTGGACAACGCCTGGCGGCTGTCCCGGTCCGTGCGCCACGCCATGAGCCTGGACGAGGTGATCAGCAAGAGCGATTACATCACCCTGCACGTGCCGCTGATGGACAGCAACCGCAACATGATCGACGCCGGGGCCATCTCTCACATGAAGAAGAGCGCCGCGCTGCTGAACTTCTCCCGCGGCGGCCTGGTGAACATCGCCGACGTGAAGCAGGCGCTGGAGAACGGCGACCTGCGGGTCTACGTCACCGACTTTCCGGAGGAGGCCCTGATCGGCGCGAAGAACGTGATCCTCACGCCCCACCTGGGCGCTTCCACCCCCGAGAGCGAGGACAACTGCGTGCGCATGGTGGCCCGGCAGATGAACGATTACATCAAGTACGGCTCCATCGTGAACAGCGTCAACTATCCCAACTGCCCCCTGGGCAGGCCGGCAATGCCCCGGATCTCCATACTGCACAAGAACGTGCCCAACGTGCTGGGCGCGATCACCCAGGTGCTGTCCGCGGAGGGCCTGAACATCGAAAACATGGTCAACCAGTCCCGCGGCGCCTACGCCTACACCGTGCTGGACGTGGACGCGAAGCCCAGTGTGCTGCTGCGCACCAAGCTGCTGGCCCTGGACACGGTGTTCCGCGCCCGGCTGCTGATGCCGTAAGAGCGAAAAACCCACACACACAAAGCCTTCCCCGGCAGCCTGACGCGGTTCAGAGGAAGGCTTTTGGTTCATATACGCATACTGTATAATGAGGAGAGAGTTGTTCGGGCGAAGGCAAATTTTGATTTGTCGGGGAGATGAGGGAACAGGGAACAGGGAACAGGGAACAGGGAACAGGGAACAGGAAAAGCCGCGCACGGAACGTTACAGCCAGGATAAAACATACGTTCCCGCGAGAAAACGATGTACGGAATTCAAAGTCCCATGTAGCGGCGGCGCC
>JAFWEL010000007.1 GCA_017512905.1 Clostridia bacterium | reverse complement strand
TTGCTCTGGTCGACAGGCTCCCTGCCGCAAAAAAGGCCCCGCCCGCGGCGTACACGCCGCCGCGTACGATTAAAGATCGGGGCGCTACCGCCCCCGATACCCCCGGTAAGTTAGCCAAAGGGGAGTTCGTCATCAGCTCGCCAAATCAGAATTTGCCTACGACTCAACAGTTACATACAATCTATAAATATACTGAAAAGGAAGCTTTGAATGAATATCATGAATATGCGCGGACCCCGTCTGATGCGCGTGTCCGATTTGTTTCTGCCTGTAGCCTTCCTCCTCGCGTCCCTTCTGGGACGCGGCGAAGCAGCCTTTGGGCTTTTTGTGGCCCTCTGCGCCACAAAAATCGGTTCCCTGGCCACCGCTGACGGCCTTCGCGCCGCCTTCGCGACACAGCCTTCGATGAAATACGTCCAGGGCAGCGCCCTCGTGGCGCTGATCGCCCAGCTTCCCGGCGCGGCCCTGGCCCTCCTGGCCCTGTGGTTCATCCCCGACACAAAGGTGCTGCTGCCGCTGGTTCCCTGCGGCATGCTTCTGAATATAGAACATGTGTTCTATGAATATTTATACGCAGTTGGAGACAGGAACAGCGCCAGCTTCAGTCGGTGCATCACCGCCGTGCTGGCGCTGTTGGGCCTTATGCTGTGCATGTCTCCCCATCGTGGTCCATTGACGTTTGTCGCCGTCGATCCCGCATGGCCGCTGATCACCTGCGGACTTTCGGCGCTGATCGGGCTTTTCCTCAGCTATGCCCTGGGCGGAAAATGCCATCCCGTGCCCAATGGCGAGGTCCTCCGGCGCGCTCCCCTGTCGATGCTCCAGGCGACGCTCTATCCCGCGCTGGCCATCGCCGCGCTGGCGCTGCTTTGGCCCGGTCGTTTCAACCCGGCCCCCTTATTTGTCGGGCTGATGCTCTACGAGGCCTGTCGGACGCCCTTTCGACGCTCGCCGCTGGAATCCAGGGGCATGAACCTGCTGCTGCTGGCCGTGGGCGGCATGGCCACGCTCTGTCTGGTTGTCTTTCAATTTCTGGTGAAAATCCGTCAGTCAGGGGTCATCTCCATGACCTGCGCCGCGCTGCTGATCGCCGCACTGTGCGCCCTTGCGCTGTATGGCAGTATCCCTCGCCGTGAACAGCCATGACGAAGTCCTAAAGGACTTGCTTCGCAGGAGCAAAATATACATCCGGGACTGAACAGTTACCAATAGCTATTATTTTCCCACGCAGAAGGATTCAAACACCCGGTCGATGACCGCTTCGGTGGCGTTTTCGCCGGTGATCTCCGAAAGCTTTGCCATCGCCTCCCTTATGTCGATGGCGGCAGTGTCCAGCGGCATTCCCATTTCAATGGCTTTGACGGCCTGTGTCAGGCTGTCAGCCGCACTGTGTGCCAGCTCGATGTGCCTTTGCGCCGTGAGCTGGCCGTTGTTTTCTTCACCCACAGCAATCCTGCGCCCCAATTCTTCCACCAATTCTTCAATGCCTTTTCCCGTCTGGGCGGATATTTCCAGTATTTTGGCGTCAGTCATGGAATTTAACTGCTGTGCTGTCACCACAGGCGGCAGGTCGCTCTTGTTCAGGCAGATGATCGCCCGATCGTCGGCAGACTTCACCAGCCCGGAGTCCTCTTCATCCATCTCAACGGCGGCGTCCAGCACGATCAGCACCACATCCGCGCCCTCCGCGGCCCGGCGCGCCCGGTCCACGCCGATGCGCTCGATGGGGTCCTGGGTATCCCGGCGACCGGCAGTATCTGAAATCTCGGCCATCACGCCGCCGATGCTGATCCGCTCGGTAAGCACGTCCCGTGTGGTGCCGGGGATACTGGTGACGATTGCCCGCTCCTGGTTCAACAGCGCGTTCATCAGCGAGGACTTGCCCACGTTGGGTCGACCCGCCAGCACGATGGAAGCGCCCTCCCGGAGCATCCTCGCGCTGCGCCGGTCGCCGTGCCGCCTGATCTCCCTGGCGATTTCCCGCAGGCTCGCCGCCACCGCCTCCGAGGCGGCCTCCTCCTCGACCTCCTCAGGGAAGTCCGTAGAGGCCTCCAGCAGGGCCAGCACGTCCTTCAAACGGTCCGAAACCTGTCTGACAAAGCCCGATACGCCCCCCTCCAGCTGCCTGAGGGAGGCCCTCGCCGCGGCCTCGCTGTTCGCGCTGATCAGCTGCATCACCGCTTCTGCCCGGGCCAGGTCAATGCGCCCGTTCATGAACGCCCGCCGGGTGAATTCCCCAGGCCCGGCCATCCGCGCCCCCAGGGAAAGGGCGCGGACCAGCACCGCGTTGGCGCTGGCGCTACCACCGTGGCAGTGGATCTCCGCCACGTCCTCCCGGGTGTAGGTGGAAGGCGCGCGCATCAGCACCGCCATCACCTCGTCCAGCGCCTCGCCGTCCGCGTCCACTGCCCGGCCGTACATCAGCCGGTGAGACTCAAAATATTCCCGCTTGACAGCGGGAATAAATATCTTTTTCAATATGGTACCGGCTTCGCCGCCGCTGACGCGCACGATGGCGATGCCTCCCGTGCCGCCCGCCGTGGCGATGGCGGCGATGGTATCCTCATTCATTTTCATAGGATCAGTTCGTCGCGCCGGTGCGCACCGGCAGCACCAGATGCAGGTAATCCTGGTTGCCCAGGGGCGTGATGACGCAGGGGCTGATGGCGTTGTTCAGGTTGATCTCGATCTGCTCGGCGTCGATGAAGCGCACCACGTCCGTCAGGTATTTCACATTAAAGGCGATGTTCAGATTCGCACCCTCCTGCTGGATATCCAGCTTTTCATACACATCCCCGATCTGAGAGTGGGCTTCGATGGCCATCTCCCCGTCGGCGATCTTCAGCACCAGCAGGTTGTTGTTTCCCTCCCGGGCGATCAGCGCGGCGCGGTCGATGCCCCGGCGGAAGGGCTCCAGGTCCACCACCACCCGGGTGGCAAAGCGGTTGGGCAGAATCTGGCGGTACTGTATGTATTCGCCCTTTACCAGGATGACGAATATCTCCGTCTTTTCCAGCTTGATGTGCAGCTTGTTGCCACCGAAGGACAGCGTGGCGAAGGCCTCCGGATCGTCGGACAGCAGCTTGCCGATATCGCCCACGGCCCGACCCGGAATGATAGCCGACAGCTTCTCCAGCACGTCGCCGCATTTCGCCCGCTTCAGGGCCAGCCGGAAGCCGTCCAGTGCCACCATGTTCACATCGCCGCCCGTGATCTCCAGCAGGCAGCCGGTGAGCACCTCCCTCGTATCCTCCACGGCAATGGCGAATTCAGTCTTCTGGATCATGTCCTTGAGCATGTCCTGGGGCAGCGAAACCTCCTTTTCGCCGGTGATCACCGGCAGGGCAGGGTAGAGGTCGGCGTCCTGTCCGGATATATTGGTGCGATTGCCCGCGCCACGAATGGTGAACACAAAGCGGTCGTTCATGGAGATGTCGATATCGCCCTCGGAAAGGCGGCGGACGATCTCATTGAAGAGCTTGCCCGGCACCACGCCGCGCCCCGGCTCGGTGACGTAGGCCTCCATGCGGGTGACGATGGTGATGCGCTCGTCAGAGCAGGTGAGTATCACCTCGTTCATGTCGGTCTCCACCAGTATGCCTTCGAGAATTTGGTTGGTGGTGCGCCCGGGCAGCGCTTTGGTCACGATTTGAAGCGCTTCAGTCAATGTATTGGCCGAACAGGTGAATTTCATGGCGTTTGTTCCTCCCCTGTGATGATGTTTCCGACGGGTCCCCCACCAGGGACACCGGAGATATGTACGGTATTATATATATTTATATACAGTCGTAGAAGTAGTCCTGTGCAAACTGTGGAAATCCCATCGGAAGCACTGGCGCACAGGGCTTTTCCCATCCACAACGGTTGTGGATGGCGTGTGGAAAAGGCAGGGTTTTTCCACAGGCGGCGTCAACGGCCCTCAATCAGGCCGATGATGTCTTCCACCTTCTTCTTAAAGGAGAAGTCGGCGTTCATGGAGGCGGTGATCTTGTCGCAGCCGTGCATGACGGTGGTGTGGTCGCGGCCGCCGAAGGCCTTGCCGATATTGGTGGTCGATAGGGTGGTCATCCTGCGGCATATGTACATGGCCACCTGTCGGGGCAGCGCGATCTGCTGGCTGCGGTTTTTGCCGGTGATGTCCTCGGGGGTGGTGTCGTACTGGCGGGCGACCATATCGATGATCAGCTCCGGAGTTACCGTCCGGGCAGCCTGGGAGCCGATGCGGCCCGACAGTGTGGCGCGGGCCATCTCCAGGGTGATGGGCGTCTGCATCAGCTCGGCATGGGCGTTCAGGCTGTTCAGGCAGCCCTCCAGCTCGCGGATGTTGGAACTGACGCTCTGGGCGATATATTCCACCACGTCGTAGGGTACGTCGATGGCCATCTCGTTGGCCTTTTGCATCAGTATGGCCACGCGGGTCTCGTAATCCGGCTTTTGAATGTCCACGATCAGGCCCCACTCAAAGCGGGAGCGCAGGCGTTCCTCGATCTCGGGCAGCTCCTTGGGCGGGCGGTCCGAGGCAATGATGATCTGCTTCTTGTTGTCGTGCAGGCTGTTGAAGGTATGGAAGAATTCCTCCTGGGTGGCCTTGGTGCGGGACAGGAATTGTATGTCGTCCACCATCAGCACGTCCACGTTCCGCAGTCGGTTGCGCAGCTCGGAGGTGCGCTTTCTGGCGATGCCCTCGATCAGCTCGTTGGTCATGGTCTCGCTGGTCATCAGCAGCACGTTCAGTTTGCTGTCCCGGCCGGAGATGTAGTTGCCGATGGCATTCATCAGGTGGGTCTTTCCCAGGCCAACCCCGCCGTAGATGAACAGCGGATTGTAAACCTCGCCGGGGGTCTGGGCTACGGCCAGGGATGCCGCAAAGGCGAAGTTGTTGGAAGCGCCTATGATGAAATTGTCAAAGGTGTACAGTGGGTTCAGCGTATTCTGGTGGATCTGGCCCACCACACGGGCGATTTCCGCCTCGGTGTAGTATTCAAGCTCGTAGCGGCGGCCGAACACCAGGGGCACGGTGCTGTAGATCATCGTGGCGAAGCGGCTGCGCACGTGGCGGATATTGAAGGCGGTGTCGCCGCTGATGTACAGCGTATCCGACGTGACGGCATACAGCTTCAGGGGCTTGATAAAAGTGTCAAAGAAGGGGCGCTGGGCGGATTTGGCCAGCGTCTCCTCCATCATCGTGATGACCTTTTCCCATTTCGCCTTGTCTTCAGGCGTGTAATTCATGGCGTAATCTTCCTCCGTCCGCGGTGTGGATAACACAGGCGGATTAATAAACAGCTTGTGGATAACATACCGAGTTTATTGTAGCATCATGGGAAAAAAAAGTCCATAGAAGGCCACAGAAAGCGCGTTTTTTTCGCGGGTTTTGTCAAAATCAATTATCCACAGGAATTGTGACTTATCTGTGTAAAAAAGTCAAATAAAAAGCGCATTTGCGCTTTTTATTTGGCGTATTTGTAGATTTGCCCGAGTACATTGTCGATGCCGTTGGCGGTGGGCTCGGTGGCCATAGTCTCGTAGAGGACGCCGCGGTCGTGATAGAGCATCTCTATGGCCTTGATCAAGGTTTCCGGGGTCATGTCCTCCTGCTGCAGCACGTGGCTGAAGCCCTGGGCCCGGAAGGATTCGGCGTTCAGGATCTGGTCGCCCCGGCTGGCACCCTTGGGATAGGGAATCAGCAGCGCCGGCTTGCGCACGGCCAGGATCTCGCAAAGCGAATTGCTGCCGGCGCGGGAGACCAGTATGTCGGCGCAGGCGTAAGCGTCCGCCATCTCCCGGTCGTCGTTCAGGTATTCCACCTGAGTGTAGTTGTCCGTACCCTCCAGCGCCGGGGAGAGGTTGCCCCTGCCGCACAGGTGCAGCACTTGGAAGTTTTCGGTCAACTTCGGCAGGCACTGCCATACCACCTGGTTGATGGCCTGGGCGCCGCTGGAGCCGCCCATCACCATCAGCACCGGACGGCTGTGATTCAGGCCGAAGCGCTTCAGTCCGCCCTCCTTGCTGCCCCGCAGGATCTCCGGCCGTATGGGGGATCCGGTGTGCACGCCCTTGCCCCGGGCGTACTTCACGGCCTCGGGAAAGGTGCAGCACTGGACCATTGTAAAGGGCAGGCACAGCTTGTTGGCCAGCCCGGGGGTCATGTCGGATTCGTGGCTCACCACGGGTACGCCGTTCAGCTTCGCCCCGTAGACCACGGGCACCGAAACGAAGCCGCCCTTGGAAAATACCACGTTGGGTTTGATTTTGTGGATGATCCCCGTCGCCTGACCCACGCCCCTAATCACGCGGAAGGGGTCGGAAAAGTTCTTGAGGTCAAAATAGCGGCGCAGCTTTCCCACCGATACGGCGTAAAAGCGAACGCCCTCCACCTGGGAAATCAGCGTTTCCTCGGCGCTGTTGGCCGCGCCGATGTAATGGATCTCCCATCCGTCAGCCTTCAGGCGGGGAATCAGCGCCAGATTGGGCGTGACATGCCCGGCGGTTCCGCCGCCGGTGAGAACGATCTTTTTCAACATTCGTTCCCCCTTATTCAGGATGCATAATTATAAGAGGAAACCCTCGCTAATATGCATTATAGCGGTCCCAGGTGTAATCGCCTTTACCTCGCTGTTAAAAAACGGGGTAAAGGCGGGGACTGAAACGTTTTCTCTGTTCAAAACTTTTTCCGGCCTCCCCCTTTTGTTTTTCAGCGAAATAAGTTAAAATAGAGGCAACAGGCATGTCCTTTGGAGGTTGTATCAATGAGCTATCAGGCACTGTACCGCGCATGGCGGCCGGAGACCTTTTCCGAAATCTGCGGCCAGGAGGCCATCACCCGCACGTTGAAGCGTCAGGTGATGACGGGACACATCGCCCACGCCTATCTGTTTTGCGGCACCCGCGGAACGGGCAAGACCACGGCGGCGAAGGTGTTGTCCAGGGCCATCAACTGCCTGAATCCCCGGGATGGCGACCCGTGCGGCGAATGTGAGATATGCCTCGCGCTGAAGCAGGAGAGCAGCATGGATGTGCTGGAGATCGACGCGGCCAGCAACAACGGCGTGGACGAGATCCGCGACCTGCGGGAAAAGATCAAGTATCCACCGGCGCTGACCCGCTACAAGGTCTATATCATCGACGAGGTGCACATGCTCTCCACCGGGGCCTTCAACGCCCTGCTCAAGACGCTGGAGGAGCCACCGAAGCACGCGGTGTTCATACTGGCCACCACCGAGCCTCAGCGCCTGCCCGCCACGATACTCTCCCGCTGCCAGCGCTTCGATTTCCACCGGATCTCCCTTGACGTGATCATCGAAAGGCTGAAGGTGGTGCTCGCGGGCATTGGCAGGAGCGCCTCGGAGGAGGCCCTGGCCGAAATCGCCCGGGCCGCCGAGGGCGCGATGCGCGACGCCCTGAGCCTGCTGGACGTGTGCCTGTCCTATACCGACGGCGAGGTATCGGGCCAGCTGGCCCGGGACGTGCTGGGCACGGCGGGGCGCGGGGCGATGTTTGAGTTTGTGGACGCCTTGATCGACGGCGACGCGGCCTCGGCCCTGGGTCAGATCGACCAGGTGATGCGCCAGGGCAGCGATCCCCAGGTGTTTATCCGGGACACCGTGGCCCACCTGAGGGGCGTCATGCTGGCCGGCGCGGTAGCGGACGACCTGGAGGGGCTGCTGGAGATCACGCCGGAGGACGCGGAGCGCTTTGTCGAACAGTCCAAACGCATCCATGCCGACGCCCTGGACCGCATGCTCGGCCTGTTCATGAAGGCAGAGCCCGACACCAAGTGGGCTTCCCGTCCCCGCACGATCCTGGAGCTCGCCGCCGTGCGCGCCTGCCACCCGGAAAAAGAGGCGGACGCCACGGTGTGGGAGCGTCTGGACCGGGTGGAGAAGCTGGTGGAGCAGGGTGCGGTGGCCGCCCCCAGGGCAAGGGCCCGCGCCGCCGCGCCGAAGGCGGAGGAAAAAAAGGCGGAGGTCCCGACGCCCGCGCCGAGGGTCACGCCCGCCGAGGAACCACCCCAGGCCTATACAGACGTCATCTCCACGCTGAAGGCGGAAAACCCTTCTATCCGCAAACCCCTCGACGCCATGCGCTTTATACGCTTCGATGGCAACCAGGTCGTGGTGGAATTTGCGAAGAAGGCCATGATGGACAAGATGCTGCTGGAGCGCAAGAAAAAGATGATCCAGGAGGCGCTGTCAGAGGCCTTTGGCCAGCCGGTAGGCATCGCCATGAACATCGAGGGCAGCGTACAGGCGGAAAAGAAGGTTTCCGACACGGCCAGGGACGTCATCAATCAGGCCTATGATGTTTTCGGACGGGAGAATACCAGCATTGAAGATTGAAGACTTGAAGGATAAAAAGGGGAAGCCCCTGTACGAGGGACACCGGAGCCGCCTGAGGACCCGTTTGGAACGGGAAGGCTGGGATGCCCTGAGGCCCTTCGAGATGGTGGAGGTTGTCCTCTGCCACGCGATGCCCCGCCAGGACCTGTCGGCGGTATCCCGGCTGCTGGTGGATCGCTTCGGCACGGTGGGCGGCGTGTTCAGCGCCTCCCGGGAGGCGCTGCTGACGGTGCCCGGCGTGACTTCCGGCATGGCGGAATGGATAAGGCTGACCGGTGAGTTGATCCTGGCTTATCGCCAGCTGCACAATGTCAGCGATATCCGACTGGACTGCTATCAAAAGGTGATGGCATTTTTAAAGCCTATGCTGCCGCAGAAGCGGGAGGCGGGGCTGTGGGTGCTCTATTCCGATTACAACTTCAACCTGATCACCATCACGGATCTGCGGGAATCCGAAGTCTGGTGGGCGGCGGAAAACATCCGGCGGATGGTGATGGACGCCATCGGCCATGGCGCGCGCTACGTCTACATGGTGCTGTGGAAGGATCGGCCCGATCAGGGCATGGACGATACCGAAACCGCCCGGCTGAATGCCATCGCCTCGGTGCTGTGCGCCGCCGACCTGGACCTGGTGGATTGCCTGCTGGTGAATAGTGAAGAAAACTACAGCATGCGGGTCAATGGCCATATGAACAGATTCAAAGCCACCGCGAGCGGAAACAGCCTGCGGGAGACGTACACGGGGGAACAGACTGGAAAAAGATAAGTAAAATTCTGATTTGTCGCGCTGCGATAAATCAGAATATATCCTGTGACTGAACCGTTACCCCTTGTCTTATGTTATTCCTCCAGTTTCAGCCTTTCCAAAACCTCGTCCGCCCGCATGGTTTCAAAGCGGCGCACACAGCCTCCGTCCAGGCGCTCGTCGAACAGGCAGATGGGCCGCCAGTCGCAGTATTGGCAGGCGTTCTGCTGGCGCAGGGTCGCCGGGGCCACCTGCGCCAGTCCCGCGCGGATGGCGTCCAGGTGCTCTCCGGCCCGCCGGAGGGTCTTTTTCATCAGCGCGGAAAAGCCGTTGGCGTCGGTGACCAGCGTGCCCTTTCGCAGGCCGCCGTCGGCATTGACCTTCACGTTCAGCACCTGGGTGAAGTTGGGCGACTGGGCTTCCAGCAGCGCCAGGTCGTCCGGGGCCAGCCCATTCAGCCGGAAGCTGTCCAGGCGGGCCTTTTCCACATCGCCGGGGTCGGTGCTCTGCGTGGCGAGTATGCCCTCGTCCAGGCCGAAATAGTATACGCCGGCGCTTTGCTCCCCCCGCTTTTTGATGGCCGCGGCCAGGTAGACCGGCAGCTGGAGGCTCAGCCCGTGCCAGGCCTCGTCCAGGGCCAGGGGCTTGCCGCCCCGCTTGTAGTCGATTACCCGGAGGTAGCCGCCCTCGGCCCACTCGTCGATGCGGTCGATCCGCCCTTCCAGCGTACATTCGCCGCTCACCGCGTTTACGGTCAGCCGGGCCATGCCATCCTCGACGCCGAAGTCCGTCTCCAGCGCCGCCGGGGCGAACCGGCTGCCCCGCATGTGCCTGGCCAGCACGGCGGCACAGGTCCGCGCCGTGGCCTTCAGCCGCCGTCGCTCGGCCAGCGATACGGCGCTGTCGCCCAGGGGGCCCTCGCTGGCCATGGTGTCCAGCAGCCTGTCGGCGATGCCGTCCATGCGCTGCCCGGCCTCGGCGTCATCCAAGCGGTTCAGGTCGTCCATGCTGGCCAGCAGGAATTCGTGTACGGCGCTGTGAAAGAAGGTGCCCTCGTCCCGCACGTTCAGCTGGAAGGGCTCGATGCGCTCCGGGCGCAGGCCGTAGCGGGTGAAATAGGCGAAGGGACACCGGGCATACAGCTCCAGCCGGGAAATGCTTTGGCGGCGCAGGGCCCCGTACAGCGCGCCGGCGGTATCGGGGTTCAGCGCGTCGGCGCTCCTGTCTCGGTTCAACGCCATGCCGATCTGCTCGAGGGCGCGCCGAATGCTTGTGGCATCCGGCTGGACTGATAGCTGTTTGAGTCCCGCCAGGGCGGCGGAGTCCCAGGGGCGGACAGGCGCGCCCTCGGCCAGTTCGGACAGGGATATGGCCGCCCAGGCGGATGCCGCCGCCGGCGCGCTTCGCAGCATCCACTGCACGCCGCCGTCGTCCGTTACGCCGCCGCGCACCGACAGCGCCGGAAACACGCCCTTCAGCAGCGTCAGCAGCGCGCCGGGGTGCTGGGCCCCGCCGTCCAGGCCGCTGAGGGGCGCGCTGACGCACAGGTATTCGTCCGTCATTTCCACCGAGGCCTTCAGGTAGAAGCGCCGCATCCGGGACAGCTCCGTGCCGTCCGAACCCAGCCAGGTCCGGGTCAGGCGGGATAGGGTTTGGGTCTGGTCGGGATTCAGCAGGCCGTCGATGTCAGTCATGGTCCGGTCCGTCTCGCCCAGGATCAGCAGCGCCTTTGCCCGCTGGGCGGTGATGCGGTCGGTGGTCTGGGCGTAGACGGCGTCTCCGGATTGGGGCAGGGGCTTGATGATGGCGGCGTCCAGGGACTCCGTCAGGGTCTGGCGCAGCTCGGGGATGGGCAGCGGCTTTTCGCCCATCAAAGCGGCCATCTGGTCCAGCGCGCCGACGACGCGGTTCCACACCTGTCCCTCCTCGCCGGCCTGTTCCCTCAGGCCGCTGTCTGACAGGGCGTTCAGCCGGTCCCGAAGCCGGTCCGCCGCGCCGGTATCCTCCATGAAGCCATAGACCGCCGCCAGCTGGTCCACCAGGGTCTTTGATCCCTTCAGGCGGCGCTTCAGGGCATCGATGGGCGCGGCGAAGCGCGCCCGCACCGGCTCCAGCGCCTCGCGCTCGGCCTCGCTGCCCCGGCGCAGCGGCCGCAGCAGCGCCCAGGGCTTCAGGGCGTATTTCTCAATATAATTGGCCAGCCGGTCCGCCTCGTCCGCCTCCAGGGGCAGGACGCCGGTGCGCAGCAGCGCCAGCGCGTCCTCGGTGCGGGGAGCCGCTTCCGCGAGCCGAAGGGCGTCCATCAGGCCCTCGGCCAGGGGATGGCGGGAGGAGGCGCGACTGGCGGACAGAAACAGCGGCACGTCGTAGGCCCGGAAGGCATCCTTCAAGGGCTGCCGGTAGCCGTCGATGTCCCGGCAGAGGATCAGCATGTCGTTCCAGCGCCAGCCGTTTTTGATGGCCAGCCTGCGGCACAGGGCCGCGGCGAACCGGCATTCCTCCACCGGGTCGCGCAGCGTGACGGCCTGTACCCGCTTCGGTGGTCGTTCACTTGCGGCGGGGGAAACGGGAAAAGCGAACAGCTCGCCGGACAGCCGCGCCAGCTCCGGCGTCTGCCGGCCGGCATCGACCACCATTCGGTGCTCATCCGCCGGGCCGTCGGCCTCGACCAGCACTCGCTCGGGCCATACATCCGCCCGCCGCGCCGCCACGATCATGCGCTCCAGGCAGCCCTTCAGCGACAGATAGGCGTCGAAATCCCGGGCCTTTTCGTCATTGGCCAGCGGCAGGAACACGTGGGTGTCGGGGCAGGCCGCGCCCACCGCGCCGATCAGCTGGTGGAGCGTGGGCGGGGTCAGGTCAAAGCCGTAAAAAAATACGCAGGCGTTCCGCAGGAAAGACGCCTCCCCGGCGCGGCTGACGGCCTCGGCAAATTCAGATTCGCCGTCCTGAAAGCGGCCCTCCAGCAGCGCCTCGTAGGCCTCCAGTATCACGCCCAGGTCGTCCAGCTTCATGCCCAGCAGGCCGTCCGCCTGTTCGGCGCAGGCAAACAGCCTCTCGGGGGTCAGCCCGGCCTGGCGGATCAGCTCCAGCTGACGGGCGCAGCGCTCGGCAAAGCCCCGTCGCCGCGCCGCGCCGTGGTACAGCTTCAGCCGGTCATCCACGCTGTGCACGGCCGCGCGCACCAGCATGATGCGGCCCCGCTCATCCACCCGAGTGCCGTCTGGCTGGCCCGCCGCCTCGAAGATGCGGCCGCACAGCCGCTCGGGGCTCAGCACCTGCAGCCGGAAGGAGCCCTTCAGCGAGAGCGCCGCGAGCAGCGTGCGCTCGGTCTGTAGCGTCAGCTGTTTGGGCACCACGATGATGTGGTCCTTGTCGCCCTGCGCCATGCTCCGGCGCAGCAGATCGGTCATGGCCGGCTCCATCAGGCGGCTGTGGCCGGTAAAGATGCGCATGGCAAATTTCCCCCCTTGGACGCATATCGGTCCGATTCCGATTATATCATATATAATGGGACGGCGGCGCTTAAAAATGTGATAAACTTGTAATATCTGTCATCCGGTATTTGATGTATAATGTGTGCACAATCCAAATTAAAGGAGGGGAAATCCATGAAAAGGATCCTCGCGGTATTACTTATGGTCATGCTGTTTGTCGCGGTCATGCCCGCAACCTCCCTCGCTGCAGGCGCTGTCAGCAACGGGGATACGACCGTCTATCACGTCGCCACCCAGCGTGACGACCTGAGGCTGCGCTCCGGTCCCGGCACAAATTATAGTATTCTGGCCAGGCTGGGCAAGAACAGCGCTCTGATCAAGCTGTCCGGCGATTCCAACGGCTGGTGCAGGGTCAGGACCATGAACGGTATGAGTGGTTATGCCTCTTCCCAGTACGTTAAAAAGGATGCTTACGCAGATGTTGCCACCCAGCGCGACGGCCTGAACGTGCGCAGTTCCCGCAATGCCAGCAACAAGAAGAACATCAAAGGCAGCATTCCTCATGGCACCACGCATGTCACCGTTACCAAGATCAACGGCAACTGGGCCTATGTCAAGTGGGGTAGGCTGCAGGGCTGGTCTTCCCTCAGCTATCTGAGGTGGTCCCGCTAATCGGTCTATTTCACTGAAAAGGGAAAGCGGACGCGAAAGCGTCCGCTTTTTATTGTACTTATGCGCCGGAGTGTGGTATAATTCTGCCGGGGGTGATAACGTGCGCAATTGGGTGCTCATGGGCGATTCCGACAACGCCTGGCACAACCTGGCGGTGGAGGCGTTGCTGTTTGAAGGCCCGGGCAGGCGCGACCGGGTGCTGTATCTGTGGCAAAACCGGAATACCGTGGTCATCGGTCGCCACCAGAACGCCTGGAAGGAATGCCGGGTGAAGCTGCTGGAGGACGAGGGCGGCCGGCTGGTCCGGCGGAGCAGCGGCGGCGGCGCGGTGTATCACGACATGGGTAACCTGAATTTCAGCTTCGTGCTGCCCCGGACGGAATACGATGTGCGCCGCCAGCTGGAGGTGGTGCGTCGGGCGGTGGCCCAATTCGGCATCAGCGCCGGGTTTACCGGCCGCAATGATCTGGTGGTCGAGGGCACCGGTGCGAAGTTCTCCGGCAATGCCTTCCGCTTTTCCGGGGATGTCGCCCTGCACCACGGCACGGTCATGGTGAACGTGGACAAGGAAAAACTGGGGCGCTATCTGGCGCCGGACGACGGCAAGCTGAGGGCCAAGGGCATCGACAGCGTGCGCGCCAGGGTGGTGAACCTGTCAGAGCTCAGCCCCGGTATCACCATTCCCGGGCTGGCCCGCGCGCTGGAGGCGGCCTTTGAAGAGGAATACGGCCCCGTCGAAGGGCTGACTGTGAACGCGCTGGACAGGGACCGGCTCAGGGCGCTGGAGGCGGAATACGCCTCCTGGGATTTCCGGCTGGGCAAGGCGCTGCCCTTCGACGCCACGCTGGAGCATCGCTTTGAATGGGGCGGCGTGACGCTGGAAATCAGCCTGAAGGGCGGCGTGATTGCCTCGGCAAGGGTGTTTTCCGACGCCATGGACGAGGCCATGATCGCCCGAATCGCCCCGGCGCTGACCGGCGCGCGTTATGAAAACCGGGCCCTGGGGGCCGCCCTGCGGACAATTGGGCATCCCCAGGCCGACGAACTGGCCGATTGGCTTGAAAATACCGATTTAGGAGGTCATTGACTGTGAAGAAGGCACTGTTTATCGGCGGCACCGGCACCATCAGCGCCGCCATCGTCCGCAGGTTGGTGAACGAGCTGGGCTGGCAGGTCTGGCTGTTGAACCGGGGCAACCGTCCCGAGGCCGTGCCCGAGGGGGCACATACCATCGTCGCCGACATCAACGACGAGGCTGACGTGATCGCGAAGCTGGGGGACATGACCTTTGACTGCGTCTGTGAGTTCATCGGCTTCACTCCGGACCAGGTGGAGCGGGACTACCGCCTGTTCAGGGGGAGGACCCGCCAGTACATCTACACCAGCTCCGCGTCGGCTTACCACAAGCCGGCGGCAAGCTACATCGTCACCGAAGGCACGACCCTGGCCAACCCCCACTGGGAATATTCCCGCAACAAGATCGCCTGCGAGGAATTCCTGATGAAGGTCTATCGCGAGGAGGGCTTCCCGGTGACCATCGTGCGCCCCAGTCACACCTATGACGAGCGCAGCGTGCCCCTGGGCGTTCACGGCAAGAACGGTTCCTGGCAGGTGATCCGGCGCATGCTGGAGGGCAAGCCGGTGATCATCCAGGGCGACGGCACCTCGCTGTGGACCATGACCTTCAACACCGACTTCGCCATCGGCTACACCGGCCTGATGGGCAACCGCCACGCCATCGGCGAGGCCTTCCAGATTACCGGGGACGAGACGCTGACCTGGAACCAGATTTACGCCACCATCGCTGACGCCCTGGGTGTCGAGCTGAAGCCCTATTACGTGGCCAGCGACTTCCTGGCCGCCGTGGGTGACAAATACGGCTATGACTTCGAGGGCAGCCTCATCGGCGACAAGTCGGTTTCGGTGGTGTTCGACAACCGCAAGCTCAAGCAGGCCGTGCCCGACATGCGCACCAACGTGCGCTTCGACCAGGGCGTACGCATCGCCATTGATTACGTCCTCTCCCACCCCGAGCGCCAGATCCCCGACCCCGAGTTCGACGCATGGTGCGATAAGGTGATCGAGGCGATTGAAGGGGCAAAATTCTGATTTGTCGGGCTGACGCCCGTTTGAAGGGGGACAGGTCCCCCTTCAATACATCCTCCTCAGATTTGCCTGAAATCGCAAGCGATTTCCGGGCGGCAAATCTGCAAGGAAACGATTTTTGCTCTGGTCGACAGGCTCCCTGCCGCAAAAATCGCCCCGCCCGCGGCGTACACGCCGCCGCGTACGATTAATGATCGGGGCGCTCCGCCCCCCGATACCCCCGGTAAGTTAGTCAATAGCCTCCCCTGCGACGCGAAGCTAGTGGGGAGGTGGCCCCGCCAAAGGCGGGGTCGGAGGGGTTCCGTGTGCTCAGCATCAGCCCGACAAATCAGAATTTGTCCCGCCTCCCGTTATTTCATTTCAACTTCAACTCCAATTCATGTTCACTTCACACTCCGGGTTTATGCTTTATATTGGATTTGTATGTTTCACAAATTACGATAACCAGGGGCGTCACAGCCCGGAGATGGTTTATGAAGATAGGATTGGACATTGGATCGACGACGATCAAGGCCGTGGTGCTCAACGACGCGGGGGAAATCGTGTTTCGCCGCTATGAGCGCCACCGCGCCCAGATCGCCATGCTCTGCGAGGTGCTCCTGCACGCCATCATGGCCCAGTTTCCCGGCGTGAAATTCCAGCTGGGCATATCCGGTTCGGCGGGCATGGGCCTGGCGGAGGAGCTGGACATCGACTTTTTGCAGGAGGTCTACGCCACCCGCGTGGCCCTTCGGCAGATGGCGCCCAATGCCGACGTGGCCGTGGAGCTGGGCGGCGAGGACGCGAAGATACTCTTTCTGACCGGCGCGGGCGGGCTCGAGGTGCGCATGAACGGCACCTGTGCCGGCGGCACCGGCGCGTTCATCGACCAGATGGCCACCCTGATGGACGTGCCCGTGGAGCAGCTGGAGAGCCTTTCCAGGGACCACGAGCGCAGCTATGCCATCGCCAGCCGCTGCGGCGTGTTCGCCAAGTCGGACATCCAGCCGCTGCTGAACCAGGGGGCCCGCAAGGAGGACATCGCCCGCAGCATCTTCGAGGCCGTGGCGGGCCAGACCATCGCCGGCCTGGCCCAGGGCCGGGAGATCGCCGGGAACGTGGTGTACCTGGGCGGCCCGCTGACCTTCTTTTCCGAGCTGCGGGACTGCTTCGACAAGGCCCTGGGCATCAAGGGCATCCATCCTGCGGACGCGCTGTATTCTGTGGCCATGGGCGCGGCCCTGCAGGCCGGGCGCGAGGTGGACCTGGAATCGATGATCGCCCGGGTGCGCGCCCGATCCAAAGAGGCCCGCTACGCCGCCTGTCCGCCGCTGTTTGAAAGTCAGGCGGAGTACGACGCCTTCCGGGAGCGCCACGCCCGGGCGCGGGTGGACACCGTCTCCCGCCCCGGCTATGACGGCAGGGTGTATATCGGCATCGATTCCGGCTCCACCACCATCAAGGCCGTGGCCGTGGACGAGGACTTCAACCTGCTCAAGACCGCCTATATGTCCAACAAGGGCAATCCCCTGCCCGCCGTGCGGGAATTCCTGCGCCAGTTCTACGCCGAATATCCGAAGGCCACCGTGGCCGGAGCCGGCTCCACCGGCTACGGCGAGGACCTGGTCAAGACCGCCTTCCGGCTGGATTGCGGCGTCGTGGAGACCATGGCCCACCTGATCGCCGCCCGGAAGCTGCAGCCCGGGGTGGATTTCATCATCGACATCGGCGGCCAGGACATCAAGTGCTTCAAGATCAAGGACGACGCCATCGATGACATCTTCCTGAACGAGGCCTGCTCGTCGGGCTGCGGATCGTTCATACAGACCTTCGCCCAGGCGGCGGGGGGCCTGCCCGTGGACGAGTTCGCCCGTCGCGGCCTGCTGGCCAAACACCCGGTGGATCTGGGCTCCCGCTGCACCGTGTTCATGAATTCCTCGGTGAAGCAGGCCCAGAAGGACGGCGCGACCCTGGAGGACATCTCCGCCGGGCTGTCCATATCCATCGTGAAGAACGCGCTGTACAAGGTCATCCGCACCGCCGACGCCTCCCAGCTGGGCGAGCGCATCGTGGTGCAGGGGGGTACGTTCCTGAACGACGCCGTGCTCCGGGCCTTCGAGCGGGAGATCGGCCGGGACGTGGTGCGGCCCAACATCGCCGGCCTGATGGGGGCCTACGGCGTGGCGCTGTGGAGTGCCACCCACACCCCCGGCGGGCACAGCGGCATACTCTCCGCCAGGGAGCTGGAAAGCTTCGCCCAGAAGACCACCAACACCCGCTGCCAGGGCTGCCAGAACCACTGTATGCTGACCATCATACGCTTCGATGGGGAGGACGGCGGTGCGCCGAGGCGCTTCATCTCCGGCAATCGCTGTGAAAAGATGACCGGCGGCGGCAAGACCCCCATGCCGAACCTGTATGAGGAAAAGCGGCGCATGCTCCGGGAATACAAGCCCGGCGAGCGCAAGCGGGGCCGCATCGGCATCCCCATGGGGCTGAACATGTACGAGCTGTTCCCCTTCTGGCACGCGCTGTTCACGAAGCTGGGCTTCCAGGTCATCCAGTCCCCGGAATCCGACCACGCGCTGTACGCCTCGGGCCAGCGCACCATCCCCTCGGACACCGCCTGCTATCCCGCCAAGCTGATGCACGGCCACGTGGAATGGCTGCTGCGGCAGAATGTGGACGCCATATTCTACCCCTGCATGAGCTACAACCTGGACGAGCACCGGGGCGACAACCACTACAACTGCCCGGTGGTGGCCTACTATCCTGAGGTGCTGCGGCTGAACGTGCCGGGACTGAAGCAGACGAGGTTCATCAGCGACTATCTGGGCATCCATCGCCCGAAGGATTTTGAAAAGAAGTTTCCGGCCATATTGGACAAGTACTTCCCCGGCATCCCCGCCCGGGAGGTGAAGGCCGCGGTGCGGGAGGCTTACGGGGCCTACGAGGCCCACATGGCCCGGGTGCGCGCCCGGGGCGCTGAGCTGCTGGCGGAGGCGAAGGCAAAGGGCCTGCCGGTGGTGGTGCTCTGCGGCCGGCCCTACCACATCGACCCGGAGATCAGCCACGGCATCGACCAGCAGATCGCCCAGCTGGGCGCGGTGGTGGTCACCGAGGATTCGGTGAACCTGAACGCGCAGAAGTTCAGCGTGAACGTGCTGAATCAGTGGACCTACCATTCCCGGCTTTATTCGGCGGCGAAGTATGTGGCCGAATGCGGGGATCCAAAGGTAAACTTAGTGCAGCTGGTGTCCTTCGGCTGCGGCGTGGACGCTATCACCACCGACGAGGTGCGCAGCATCCTCCAATCCGGTGGCCGGCTGTACACCCAGCTGAAGATCGACGAAATCTCCAATCCCGGCGCGGTGCGCATTCGCCTGCGCAGCCTGTTCGCCGCGCTGGAGCAGTAGCGTTAGCGACCTGCTGCCATCGTCCTCCCGATAATGGCGTGGCGACTGATAGTCGCCGCTACAGGATGCCGCTGCGCCCGTCGTAGCGGCGGCAACCTGCCGCCACGATCCCCTGTAGCGGCGGCGCCTGCGCCGCCATGGTTTCCCAAACCCAAGACGAAAGAGCAATAAACCCATGCAAGACCGAATCGAATTTACCCGGGAGATGAAGCGGGATTACACCATACTGATCCCGAACATGCTGCCGGTGCACCTGAAGCTGGTGCGCGACGTGTTTGAGCTGCACGGCTATCACATGGAGCTGCTGCAGAACGAAGGCCCCTCCGTGGTGGAGACGGGCCTGAAATACGTGCACAACGACACCTGCTATCCCGCGCTGCTGTGCATCGGCCAGTTTATCGACGCGCTGCAGAGCGGCAAATACGACGTGCACAAGACCGCCCTGATCATCACCCAGACCGGCGGCGGCTGCCGGGCTTCGAACTATATCTTCCTGCTGCGCAAGGCGCTGGTCAAGGCGGGGCTGGGCTTCGTGCCCGTCATATCGCTGAATCCCGTGGGCCTGGAGAAGAACAGCGGCTTCAGGCTGACGCTGACGGTGCTGCTGCAGGCGCTGATGATGATCCTCTATGCCGATGTGCTGATGTGCCTGAAGAACCAGGTGGAGCCCTATGAGAATGAAAAGGGCGCCTGCGCGGCGCTGGTGGACGCCTGGGCCGAACGGCTGACCGGGCAGTTCCGGCGCAACCCCCGGGCGGCGGCGCTGCGCTTCAAGAGGAACGTGGCCCGGATTGCCCGTGATTTCGACGCCGTGCCCCACACCCCCGCCGGGAAGATCCAGGTGGGCATCGTGGGCGAGATCTACGTCAAGTATTCCCACATGGCCAACAACCACCTGGAGCAGTTCCTGCTGGACCAGGGCTGCCAGGTGAACGTGCCGGGGCTGATGGGCTTCTTGCTCAACGCCCTGGACCACAGCATCGACGACGTGGACCTCTACGGCGGCAACAAGGTCAGGCAGTTCGCCTTCAAGCTGGTGATGCGCTACGTGAACCACGTGGAGCAGACCATTGCCAGGGCTATTCGCGGCAACAGCCGCTTCAATCCCCCGACCCCCTACAGGGTCACCCGGAAGGAGCTGGGCGACACGCTGGGCGTGGGCTGCAAGATGGGCGAGGGCTGGCTGCTGACCGCCGAGATGTGCGAGCTGATCGACAGCGGCGTTCCCAACATCGTGTGCGTACAGCCCTTTGGCTGCCTGCCCAACCACATCGCCGGCAAGGGCACCATCCGCGCCCTCCGGGAAAAGTATCCCAAGGCCAACATCGTTCCCATCGACTACGATCCCGGCGCTACCCGCGTCAACCAGGAGAACCGCCTGAAGCTGATGCTGGCAGTGGCGCGGGAGGAAGAACAGCAATAAGGAGTGTTTCACATGGCGACGAACCAACAGAAGGGAAACTGCTATCTCTGCGGCGTCGAGCTGGGCAAGGTGGCGATGAAGAACCACATCCTCAAGCAGCACAGCGATCCCGCCGGGGAGCAGGAATGCTGCCTGATCAAGGTGGAGGGCATGGACAAGCGCTACTGGCTTCTGCTGGACGCGCCGACGACAGCGTCACTGAAGAACCTCGACGACTTCCTGCGCAGGATCTGGCTGGAGTGCTGCGGCCACATGAGCGCCTTCATGGGCTCCGGTTATCAGGAATTTCCGATGAGCCGCAGGCTGAGCGCCTTCACCGAGGGCGCGCGGATCGGCTATGAATACGACTTCGGCGATACCACTGAGCTGCTGATCAGCTTCATAGGGCGGACCCGCCGCAAAAAGCAGCGCGAGGCCGTGCGCCTGTTGGCCCGCAACAAGCCCATCGAATGGAAGTGCGCCAAGTGCGGAAAGCCCGCGGAGCTGGTGGATACGGAGGATATGTTTGGGGAAGAGCCTTCGTGTTATTGCGAGGCCTGCGCGAAGAAGGCAGAGGTTGACCTGGACATGGCCCTGCCCATCACAAACTCCCCCCGCATGGGCGTATGCGCCTATGAGGGAGAACTGGATCACTATGGGTTCGAGGAATACGCGAAGTGCAATAAAAAGTGAGCCACGGGGACAGGTACACTGACTCATGCGAAATGAGTCAGTGTACCTGTCCCCGAGTCTTACTGAGGAGGCACAATGGATAAATATATCGAAGGAAATAAGGCCGCCTGGGAAGAGGCGTTTGAGAACAGGGACGCTTCCTGGGGCGCAGATATCGCGGAGCGCATCCGAACAGAGGATTATCCCTTCTTCAACGAGGAAACGAAGAGCGCGTTGAAGAAGCTCCCTACAGAAGGGGCCGTGATCGGTCAGTTCTGCTGCAATAACGGGCGGGAGCTGCTTTCCCTGGTCAAATGCGGCAGGGCGAAGAAGGGCGTCGGATTTGACATCGCTGAAAACCAGGTGGCGTTCGCCAACGAAAAAGCTAAGGAACTGGATCTTCCCTGCGCGTTTGAGGCGGTGAATATCTACGATCTGGATGACCGCTATCGGGAACAGTTTGATCTGGTGATCATTACCATCGGGGCCCTCTGCTGGTTCGCCGACCTGGATCGCTTCTTTGCCGTCGTCGCAAAGTGTATGAAGGCCGGCGCTGTCATTTTGATTAACGAACAGCATCCCTGCACGAATATGCTTGCCACGGAAGGCGAAAAACTGTTCGATCCTGAACACAGAACAGCCTGCCATTATTCCTACTTTGAGCATGAATGGACGGGGAATGAGGGCATGTATTACATGACGCAGAAGAGGTATCGCTCAAAGACCTTTACCGACTTCACACATCCGATGTCGGAAATCATTTCGGGCATGTGCGGCAACGGGATCGTCGTGACCGGACTCGAGGAGTACGATCACGATATCAGCGGCGGCTTCAGCACCCTCGACCACAGCGGCTTTCCCCTTTCCATGATTATCCATGGACGGAAGGTGGAATGAGATGCGGTGATGGACGACAGGCGTCACTGTAATTAATGGTATTCTGTATTGACATCGCACATACAATGCACTATAATGTATGTGGAGGTGAGCACCATGACCAATGTAACCATCCGCATGGACGAAGGCTTGAAGAAGCGTTCCGAAGCGCTGTTTGAGGAAATGGGCCTGAGCATGACGGCGGCGATCACGCTGTTTATCAAGACGGTGGTCCGGGAAAACCGCATTCCCTTTGAAATTCGCGTCGATCCTTTTTTCAGCGAGGTCAACCAGCGCCGCCTGTGCGAAGCTGCCGCGGACATGGATGCCCGGCGGAATATTGCCGTTCACGATCTGATCGAGGATGACGGCGATGATTAAGGTATGGCACGACCAGGCCTGGGAGGATTATCTGTACTGGCAGCAGGAGAGCCGTTCAATGCTCAAACGCATCAACATGCTCATCCGGGACATTGAGCGCTGTCCCTTTGAGGGCATCGGCAAGCCCGAGCCACTGAGGGGAGAGCTTGCGGGCTGGTGGTCCAGGCGAATCGACAGCTCCAACGGAATCGTCTATCGCGTCTCCCGGGAAGAACTGGAGCTGCTCCAATGCGGCGGACATTACAGAGATTGAAGGTGCGACCGAAGCCGGTCACACCTTCAATTCATATGCCCGCACGCTGAACCGCGCCCTTCCGTCGCAGAAGAACGAAATGCCCTGGGCGCTCGTATCCGTGCCCACGGTAGCGCTCATCACCTTTTCGCCGTCGCCTATGAACGCCTCCGCGCTGAAGCGGTCCAGGATCAGGCGCAGCTTCAACCGGCCGTTGTCGTGGTCCACCTTGGTGCGGCGTTGGTGAATGATGGCCCGGCGGGAGCCGGAAAACTTGCGGTCCACCTTGACCACCGATTCCCGGGGACGGAAGCTGAAGCCGGTGTGGTGCTCCCCGTCCTTCGCGAAGCGCACGGCAAAGCGGTTGAACAGCTCGCCTTCGGCGGGCCCGATCTCGATTTCCATATCCACCATGCGGCCCTTTATGCCGGGCAGTTCGATCTCGCCGTCCCCGATTTCCACGTTTGTATATTCCACCAGGGGTCCCCGCAGCGTTTCCAGCTCCTTCAGTGGCTTTTGACAGAGCCGCCCGTTTTTTATGCTAAGCTCCCTCGGCAGCGACATCTGGCCGAACCAGGGGGTGGACTTCACGTGCAGGTTGCAGGTGTCCCAGTTTTGCATCCAGCCGATCATCATCCGCCGCCCGTCCGGCGTCAGCAGGCTCTGGGGCGCGTAGAAGTCGATGCCGTAGTCGATGGCGTGGTCGTTTTCCCAAATGTAGTTTCCATCCCCGTCCCGGTGGCCCAGCAGGCAGAAGGTGCCGTTGCCGTTGTGGTACTCAAAGCCCTTGGGCAGCATGTCCTGGGCGCTGGCCAGCAGCACCTCGTGGCCGTCCAGCGTGAACAGGTCCGGGCATTCCCACATCAGGCCCAGACGATTATTGTTCTCGGCGACTATCCGCTCCAGCTGCCAGTGGGCCAGGTCGTCGCTTTTGTACAGCAGCATCCTGCCGCCCCTGCCGGCTTGATCGTTGGCCACGATGGCGCGCCAGCCGTCCTCGCATTGCAGCAGCTTCGGATCGCGGAAGTCGTAGCGGCTGCCGCCCTCGGGCAGGTCCGCGGCGTTGATCACCGGGTTGCCTTCAAATTTGACATAATCGGCGCCGTCCCCGAAGGCCAGGTTCTGGGTCTGGACACTGCGGGATGTGCCGTCGGGGCCGGTCTCCTCAGCCACGCCGGTGTACATCAGCAGGTGCCGGCCGTCCTTCAGCGTGACGGCGCTGCCGGAAAAGCAGCCCTCCCGGTCGTAGGGCATGTCCGGGGCCAGCGCCGCGGGAAGGTAGCGCCAGCGCAACAGGTCCGGGGATACCGCGTGGCCCCAGTGCATCGGGCCCCAGTGGGAATCGTAGGGATGGTATTGGTAGAACAGGTGGTACTGTCCGTCGTGCCAGCTGAAGCCGTTGGGGTCGTTCATCCAGCCCACACGGGCGGACAGGTGGAACGCGGGGCGGTTCTGAGGCGGAATGAGGCGCTCCCGCTCCTCCTCATACCGACGCGCGTCGCGCAGGGATTGGCTCATGGTCGTATACTTCCTTATCTAAACTCTGAATTCCGGCATACTGATCTCAGTATTCCATGCTGTCCTCCAGCGCGTCCACGATGGTGTCCACCACCTTTGTGGCCTTCCGCTGACAGATCTCGGGGGCGTAGGGGAAGGTGTAGGACACGTCGGAGGCCTCCAGCAGGGGCAGGTCGTTGATGGAATCGCCGATGCCGAACAGCGTGAAATCGCCGTAGGTGTCCTTCATGTGCTCCCGCAGGGCCATCACGCCCTTGCCCTTCGAGCAGCCCCGGGGGGCGATGTCGATCTCGATGACGTTCTGGAACGCCTCGACCTTGTCGCCGTAGCGCTCGTTGATGGCGGCTGAGAGCCTCGCGGCATCCTCCAGGCTCTCGGTGTGTACGCTCACCTGGTGGATCAGGCCCTTCGGCGCGTCGTCCACCCCGGTGATCACATAGTACTTGCCGGGGTAGTCCATCGGGGTGAACACGCAGATGTCGCCTTCCACGTCCAGCGTCAGCCGGTAACCCTTCGGGTTCAGCTCCCGCACCAGGGCGTCGGCCACGTCCCGGTCAACGCCCCGCTTCAGGATCGGTTTCATCTCGCCGTCCACGATGTTGGCCCCGCTGCTGGTGATGTAGAAATCCGGCTTCACCAGCCCGGTGATAAAGGGCGTCAGTCCCCCCACCTGCCGTCCCGTGCACAGCCCGAACAGGTGGCCCGCCGCCTGGTACTGGCGGATCTTCTCCACGTTCTCCGGCGGCAGCTTCACATCCGCCTTGTAGAAATACAGCGTTCCGTCGAAATCGCTGGCGAAGACCTTCTTTTTCAATGTATGAACCTCCTTGTTGACAATTTCTGATTTATCGAGCTGTTGGTGGAAAAGCAGAGGGTAGTACAAAGGGAACAGGGACATCGAGCGCCCGGAAAACAGTCCTGTGGACTGTTTTTAGCGAGATGGGGCCGGCAGGCCCAAAGAACAGGGGACAGGAAAAGCCGCGCACGGAATGTTGCAGCCAGAACGAAGGGAACGTTCCCGCGACGAAAATGAAGTATAGAATCCCTGAAAGCCCTGTAGCGGCGGCAATCTGCCGCCACGGCATTCTTATCGGCTGGGAACGGTAGCGGCAGGTTGCCGCGACATGAAGTTAGTCCTTTAGGGCGACACGAAGTTAGTCCTTTAGGGCCTCTACAACTCATACGTTATCGAAATGTTCGCGGCAGCCGCCATTCCTGTTCCCTGTTCCCTGTTCCCTGTTCCCTCGTCTCCCCGACAAATCAGAATTTATACAATAAATTCATCCGTCACCGCCGTCTTCAGCGTCCAGCCGCGCAGGGTTCCGCCGCTGAGCGTATAATTGAACTCCCGCTCCGTCGGGTACACATGGGTCGTGAACGTGGCCTCGCCGTCGTTGGCGAAGATCTCCACCGAGCAGCGGTCGATGAACACCCGCAGCTTTTTAAGCGGCGTGTCCAGGGGCATATCCAGCACCTCGCCCACCGCCTGGTTGAAGCGCTTGTCCATGCCGCTGCGGTCGACGGTGCAGCGCGTGGTCCTGCTGTCGTAGTGCAGCCGCAGGCCGCCGGTGCCGTCCGCCCGGGTGAACAGGTTGAAGTCCAGGTCCTCGTCGCCGGAAGCGGTCAGCTCCAGTTCGCATACCGCGGGCAGCTTGCCCTCCGGGGCGATCTCTCCGTTCCGCAGGTCCTCCAGGCGGGGCAGGGGCGTCTGAATGAGCCTGCCGTTTCGGATGCGCAGCTCCCTGGGCAGGGAAAGGCTGCCCTCCCAGTCCTCCTCCTCGGTGGGATAGTGATTGTCCGGCAGGCCGATCCAGGCGATCAGTATGGCTTTGTCAGGGTCGCCGATGGACGCCGCGCCCTGGGCCGCGTAGAAGTCGAAACCGTAGTCCAGGTGGCGGTAGGGGCCGTCGGGGGTGAAGGTCAGCGTGTCGTAATCCATATGGCCGATCAGGTAGACGTTGTGGTTGGTACTCTCGCCGCGCCCCGGCAGCTTCGTGTATTGGGGGGAGAAGATCAGCACGTCCCTGCCGCTGATGTTCACGATGTAGGGACATTCCCACATGCCGCCGAAGGCCTCGTAGCCCGGCACCTTCAATTCGCCGGCGAACCGCCAGCCCGACAGCAGCTGTTCGGATTCGTAGATCAGCACACAGCCCCGCTTGTCCAGCGTCTGGGCGCCGATGAAGATGTAATACTTTCCCTTGGCCTCGTTCCAGACCACCTTCGGGTCGCGCTGGTGCTCGCTGTGGTCGTCCCGGGGGCCGAACAGCGGCTTTTCCAGCTTGCGGGGCCGACCGTTCTCATCCAGCACCGCCGCGCAGGTGTAGGGGGTGCGGGTCCAGTCCTCGTCCCGGTGGTTGCCGGTGTAGAAGAACACCAGCTCGCTGTCCCGGGAGATGGCGCTGCCGGAGTGGGTGCCCCGGTTGTCGTAGAAGCAGTCCGGCGCCAGGCCGATGCCCGCGTTCTGCCAATGCACCAGGTCGGGACTGGTGACGTGATACCAGTATTTCAGCCCGTGCACCGCCCCCCAGGGGCACCACTGATAGCACAGGTGCCAGGTGCCCTTGTGCAGCGCGAAGCCGTTGGGGTCGCTGCTCAGCCCGGTGATGGGCTGCACATGGTAGCGCTGGCGGTAGGCCGAGGACTGTATGCGATCGTACAGCTGACGGATCTCGTCGGGGCTCTTCAAAACGCGATACCGCTCCTCGCGGGTCCATTCCTTCATATATTCCGCTCCTCTCTGTTGGAGTTCATTCCGATATCATTATCATAACATGAAACGGCGAAAAAAGCTATGGGAAAATGCAAGATGGCGTGGATACGTTAATTTTTGAATAATCCCTGTGGACAAACTATGCCATTCAGGTGAATTTACGGGGAATTCGGCAAAATATTGTTGACAAACGGGCATATCTAAAGTAAAATAAACTTTGCAGGTCAAGAAGTACGTGGATCTTTTTGACGCCCTGCAGGCGGCGATTTGGAAGAATCGGGGTTTCGCCGGATCGCCTGATGGTGCGGGAACGCGCGGGTGTAGCTCAATGGCAGAGCTCCAGCTTCCCAAGCTGATCACGTGGGTTCGATTCCCATCACCCGCTCCATACTAGAACAACCATGTAGGAGGATAATAATCCATGGCAAAGGCAAAATTCGAGAGAACAAAGCCGCACGTAAACATTGGAACGATCGGACACGTAGACCATGGCAAGACGACGCTGACCGCGGCCATCACGATGGCTCTGGCCCAGGTTGGCGGCGCGGAGGCCATGCGCTATGACCAGATCGACAAGGCGCCCGAAGAGAAGGCCCGTGGCATCACGATCAACACCGCCCACGTCGAGTATCAGACCGAGAAGCGTCACTATGCCCACGTGGACTGCCCCGGCCACGCGGA
>JAFWEL010000103.1 GCA_017512905.1 Clostridia bacterium | reverse complement strand
ATTATTCATACATTATGCTTGCCTGAATCCGCCATTGCTGCGTTGTCGTCGGTCGACGTGCCCCGGCACGCCTCCCTCCTCCGCCTTGCACTGACGAATTCATACTTCGCATTCTGTACGAATTATTTCTGCACAGTTCCTTAGCGAAGCGTCAAGAATCCTTCTCGCTAAGTTGATGACTTTGCCCTTTCAGGGGGAGGCTTTTGGAATGCCTCCCGCTGTTTTGCCTCCCCAGCGAGGCGGAGGGATTCTGAATAATCATGGCAAAGGGACGCCCCCTTCTTGCGAAGGGGGCTTTATTAGGAGGGAGTATGAAGTTCGGGATTATTCCTTCTCCTCCAGGGTAACCTGGACATCGAAGGTTTCGTAGCCGCCGCTGACGGTCACGACGTCGCCATAATAGTAGTAGTCATTGCCATTGCCATTGCCGTTGTTGCCGTTGCCATTGTTGCCGTAGCCGTAGCTGTAGCCGCCGAAGGGGAAGCCGAAGCCAAAGCCGAAGGGGCTGTTGTAGTAGTTGTCATAGCCGTTATTGTTGTTGTTCATGACGCCGGCGTTGTTGTAGCGCACGATGGTCAGCGTCACGGTGTCGCCGGGCTTGAAGGTGTCCAGGATGGTGGTCAGCTCGCGGCTGGAGGTGACGCGCTCGCCGTTGACGGCGGTGATGAAGTCATAGGCCTTCAGGCCGGCCTTCTGGGCAGGGCTGCCATCGTTGACAGCGGTGACGCACACGCTGGCGGGGGCATAGTCGTTCATGGGCTCGTCCGGGCCCTCCTGGTCCTTCACCATCACGCCGATCTGAGGACGGATGACCTTGCCGTGCTCGATCAGCTGCTGGGCGATGGGGTAGGCCGTCTCCACGGGGATGGCGAAGCCCAGGCCCTCATAGCTGCCGGAGGAATAGTAGCTGCCCCGGTATTTCAGGGTGTTGATGCCGATCAGGTTGCCCTGGTAGTCGAACAGGCCGCCGCCGGAGTTGCCGCTGTTGATGGGGGCGTCGTGCTGGATGTAGTTGACGTTGCGGGTGGTGTTCCCGGTGGACATGCTGGTGCGCTCCAGCGCGGAGATGATGCCGCGGGTGACGGTGTTGGCCAGGATCTCGCCGCCGGGATTGCCGATGGCGATGACGGTGCTGCCCACGGGCAGGGTCTCGGAGGAACCGATGGTGACGGGCACCAGCTTGTCGGCCTGGGATTCAACCTTCAGGACCGCCAGGTCCATGGCGGAATCCGCGCCCACCAGCGTGGCGTCCACCTTGTCGCCGTTGGGCATCAGCACCTGGAAGGCGCTGCCGTCCTCGATGACGTGGTTGTTGGTCAGCACGTAGCCGCCCTCGGCGATCACCACGCCGCTGCCCTGGGCGATCATCGTGTTCTGGACGCCGCTGCTGCGGCTCCAGCCCTCGGTGTTGGTGATGATGCCCACCACGGAATTGGCGTTCTTCTGGGCCACGTAGATGGCCGGGCTCTCATCCGACGTGGGCACGGACACCGGCGCTTCGCCGGCCTCGGCCGAGGCGGCGCGGTTCAGGGTGGCATTGCCCAGGGTGAACAGGCCGCCCAGCGCCAGCACCGATACCAGCACCAGGGACATCAGCAGCATCACGCCGTTGTTCTTCCGGGCGCGCCTGCGGTTGCGATTGCTTGTAGTCTTCATAATCTATCGTCTCCTCTCGCAGATGATCGTTATTATTTCCGGCAAATCGGTTTTTCTTCCCGCTTGCTGGGATTATTATAAGATCGAACAAGGTCAAAGTCAATAAACAAACCTTCGATGATTTGTGAACGAATTGAAAACTGCTGAAAACGCCTGCCGGATTGACAAACGGCCCTTTGAAAGGTACAATAAACACGTCAAACAACGCATCGGGAGGAATGACCCATGACCACTGAAAAGCTCTGTTCCATGGTTGACCACACCCTCTTGGCGCAGACCGCCACCTGGGAGGACATTCAAAAGCTCTGCGACGACGCGATGGCCTACAGGACCGCGTCGGTGTGCATCCCCCCCTGCTATGTGAAGCAGGCGGCGGACTATGTGCAGGGCCGGCTGGCCATCTGTACCGTCATCGGCTTCCCCAACGGCAACACCACCACCGCCGCCAAGGTCTTTGAGGCGAAGGAGGCCATCGCCAACGGCGCGAAGGAGATCGACATGGTCATCAACATCGGCATGCTCAAGGCCGGGAACACCGGCTATGTGCTGGAGGAGATCAGGGCCCTGAAGGCCGCCTGCGGCCCGCTGGTGCTGAAGGTCATCATCGAAACCTGCCTGCTCACCGACGAGGAAAAGATTACCATGTGCCATCTGGTCACCGAGGCCGGCGCGGACTTCATCAAGACCTCCACCGGCTTTTCCAAGGGCGGCGCGACCTTCGACGACGTGGCCCTGTTCGCCAAAAACGTCGGCCCCGACGTGCGCATCAAGGCCGCCGGCGGCATCTCCTCCATCGCGGACGCCGAGAAATTCGTGGAGCTGGGCGCCACCCGCCTGGGCACCAGCCGCATCATCAAGCTCCTGAAGGCCGAAAACGTGGCCCCGGGGACGTATTGAATCACAGACAGCATCGCCCCGCACGGCAATTGCCGTGCGGGGCGGTTTTTTTGGGGAATAGGGAGGCAAATCAGAATTTGACCAATATCACACCGCTTTGAGAAGCACAGCAGCCCTTCGCATCTGGTGCGAAGGGCTGCTGAATCGGTGAATCATTCCGCTGCCACGCTGATGGACACGGGCACGCGGGTGGTCATTACGGTTTCGCCGGCGGCATCCACGACGGTGGTGACGACCATCGCCTCATAGCTGCCCGCCGCGAGGGCCTTTTCGAGGGTGATGCCGTCGATGGACTCGCCCGGCTTCAGCGTCCCGGTGTAGACCGTCTCGTCGTCCACCACCAGCGCCACGCTGACGGTATTGCCGCTGGTGTCGCTGTTGGTGTACTGGCATGCGGCGGTGACGCCGTCGGCGGCCACCTGGATGTCGGCGTCCACGGCGGTGGCCAAGTGGGCCTCGCCGCTCTCGGGCTCCCGATCCAGCTTGTAGGCCTCGGCTTCGGCCAGGCTGCTCTCATACTCGGCCTGGGCGTCCGCCAGCGCTTCCTTCTGGCTTTCGATCTCGGCCTGGGCGTCCGCCAGCGCTTCCTTGCTGCTCTGGGCCTCGGCCTGGGCCTGGGCCAGGTTGTCCTCGACCTCGGCCAGCGCCTCCTGATGGGCCTTTTCATCGGCTTCCGCCTGGGCCTGGGCCTGCTCCAGCGCCGCCTGATGGGCCTTTTCATCGGCCTCGGCCTTGGCCTGGACTTCCTCCAGCGCCTGCTGACGGGCCGCGAGGTCGGCCTCCGCCTGGGCCAGCTGTTCGCCCAGCTCCATCACCTTCGCGGCATCGCTGGTGGCCTGGGCGTCCAGCGCCTCCATGACCTCGTTCAGCGTGGCGATGTCGTCCACCTTTTCCAGCAGCTGGGCGGTGAGCGTTTCCAGCTCCCCGTTGGCCGCGTCCAGCCGGGTCCGGGCGTCCTCCACGGCCTTCTCGGCCTCGGGGATCGCCGCCTCAAGGCTCTCCCGCAGGGTGTTCAGGGCCGCGATGCGCTCCTCCTCCGGTCTTTCGCTGCCGGCGTCCTCCACGACGGCCATCATCTCATTCCTGACGGCGTCCAGGTCGATGTCGGCAATCGCTTCGGGCACTTCGCCTCCATCGGCCTGCAATCCGGCAACCGTCACGATGGCCTGCTCCAGATCGACGACCGCCTCCGTCAGGGTCCGGGCGTCGCCGGCTTCCTCAGTGGTGTGCGCGGTTTGCGCATCCGCTTCGGTCGCTTCGGCTCCGGGCTGCGCTTCGGCTTCCGGAGTCGGCACGGGCGCAACGTCCGCTTCCTCCTCCCTCAGGCTCTCAATGATCGCGTCCTTATCGGAAACCACGGCGTTCAGGCCCTCGATGGCCGCGTTCTTCTCGGAAACCGTGGCGTTCAGGCCCTCGATGGCCACGGTCTTTTCGGAAACCGTGGCGTTCAGGTCCTCGATGGCCGCGTTCTTCTCGGAAACCGTGGCGTTCAGGTCCTCGATGGCCGCGTTCTTCTCGGAAACCGTGGCGTTCAGGTCCTCGATGGCCGTGTCCTTTTCGGAAACCGTGGCGTTCAGGTCCCGAATGGCCGCGTTCTTCCTGGAAACCAGCCCGCTCAGCGTCGCGATGGTGGCGCTCTTCTGGCTGACCAGGCCCTCCAGCTCGGTCACCCGGGCCTTCGTCTCGGCCGCCTCGGCCTCCAGCGCGGTCACCTGGGCATTGGCGGCGGTCAGGTCCGCCTGCAGCTGCTGGGCGGTGGCCTCGCCGCTCTCCACCCGGGCGTTCAGGTCCTCAACCTCGGCCCTTGCCTTCTCCAGCTCGGCGCTGATGTTGTCATACTCGGTCTTGGCCGCCTCCAGGTCCGCCTTCAGCGCCTCGGAATTGCTCTGCGCTTCCGTCAATTGGGCCTGCGTGGCGGAGAGGGATTCCTTGCTGGCGTTCAGCTTGTTGTTGAACAGCAGTATCGCGATGATGGCGAGCACCAGCAGCGCCAGCAGCACGATTTGCCAGACTTTGCCTTTGGAATTCATAACACGGCCTCCCTGTGTACAATTCTCTGATTTTATTATAGCATGAACCGACTGTGCTTAACAAGGCATTTGCAGTATTTTGTCGAATTAATATGATAATTCAGTCCACAATCGCGCCGCCCAGGCACACCTGGCCCTGGTAAAACACCGCGGACTGTCCCGGCGTCACCGCCCGCTGGGGCGTGGTGAAGGCCATGTGGGCCTTTCCGCCCCAGAGGGTCAGCCGGCAATCCTGCAGCGGCTGGCGGTGGCGCAGCCGCACCTGGCAATCCAGGGGCTCGCCCTCGGCCACCGGCGGGCGCTCCGCCAGCCAGGTCAGCTCCGAGCCTGTGGCGCTGCGGCTGAACAGGGCGTCGTCCTCCCCCTGGCTGACGATCAGCCGGTTGTGCTCCAGGTCCTTGCCCAGCACGAACCAGCGCTGGCCGTTGCCCCCGCCGCCGATGCCCAGGCCCCGGCGCTGGCCGAGGGTGTAGTACATCAGCCCGTCGTGGCGGCCCACCACCTTGCCCTCCGGAGTGACCATGTCCCCCGGCTGGGCGGGCAGGAAGCCGGACAGGAACTGCTTGAAATTCCGCTCGCCGATGAAGCACACGCCGGTGGAATCCTTCTTTTCGCTGACGGGCAGGCCGGCCTCCCTCGCGATATCCCGGATCTCGGCCTTGGTCAGATTCCCCACCGGAAACAGCGCCTTCGACAGCGCCCGCTGGCCCAGCATGTACAGAAAGTAGGTCTGGTCCTTGTTCTCGTCCTTTGCCCGCAGCAGCCGGTATTCCCCGTCCACCCGGTCGATGTTGGCGAAGTGGCCGGTGACCAGCTTTTCCGCGCCCAGCCGCTCGGCGAAATCCAGGAACACGTTGAACTTGATCTCCCGGTTGCACAGCACGTCCGGGTTGGGGGTGCGGCCCTTGCGGTATTCCGACAGGAAGTGTTCGAACACCCGCTCGTAATACTGTTTGGCGAAGTTGACGGAATAATAGGGAATATCCAGCGCCTCGCACACCGAACGGACGTCCGCCCAGTCGCGCTCGCTGGTGCACACGCCGTTTTCGTCCTTTTCCTCCCAGTTTTTCATAAACACGCCGATCACCTCGTGACCGGCGCGTTTCATCAGCAGCGCGGCAACCGAACTGTCCACGCCGCCGGACATACCCACGACTACGCGCATGGTGTCGATTCTCCTTGATTCGTTATTCTGAAAGGCAACCGTCTTACCTGGGGGTATCGGGGGGCGGAGCGCCCCCGATCTTCAATCGTACGCGGCGACGCACAGCTAGTCCTTTAGGGCGGCGTGTACGCCGCGGGCGGGGCTTTTTTTGCGACGCGAAGCTAGTCCTTTAGGACGATTTCAGGCAAATCTGTCAAAGGGGGTTCGAGCGCCCGGAAAACAGTCCAGTGGACTGTTTTCAGCGAGAACGGGCCGGCAGGCCCCTGGAGGTATTGGCGGGGGAAGCAGTTCCCCCGCCAAAGGGCGTCAGCCCTTTACTGCACCAAAACCTCCGTCTCCAGCCCTTCGTTCTCCTCCTCGGGCTCGACCAGCACGGTCTTTTGCTGCATGCCCACGATCTTCCACTGGCCGGCGACCTTCACCAGGGTGATGTCGTAGCGGCCGCCCTGCCAGCGGGGGATGCGCTCGGAAACCTCGTTGCGCCGGCTGGAGATGACGCTGCCCGTGATGGTGGGCACGCGCTCGACCACGGTACAGTTGGCGAAGGCGTCCCAGGGCCAGGCCCACAGCTTTTCGATGGTCAGGTCGTATTCAAAGCCCGTGATGTTGTAATCCGAATAGACGCTGTTGCCGTTCAGGGCGCCCTCCAGCGCCGCGTCGGCGATCAGGAAGTCGGCGTGGAAGTACTTGTTCAGCTCCTCGGCCTGCTGGCGGGTGAGTATGACGTCCACCCGCTTTTCCATGCCCTCGTTGAGCACCACATAGATGTTCGCGCCGTTCATGGCCATGAAGAAGCCGCACACCAGCATGCCGAGGAGCACGCAGACCAGCAGCAGCCGCGAGGCGATAAACCAGATCAGTCTTCGGAAGTACAGCACGGTAACATTACTCCTGTTCCTTAGGTATCGTTTTCCTCCAGGATCGACTTGAGCTGCTGGATCATCTGCTCGTCGGTCAGGCGGAACTTGAACACCACCCGCCGGGAGGCGTCCATGTCCTCCTGGCCGAAGGCGTCGAGCACCGGGTCGCTGAAGGAGCGTCCGTTGGCGGTCACCACCGTGCGCAGCTGGCGCTTCTGGGCAGCGCTGATGCCGCGATAGTCGTCGTCCAGCACATAGGCGGCTACGGCCAGCGCGCGCTGCTGGGACAGGGCCAGGTTGTCCAGGTAGGTGCCCAGGGAATCGGTGTGGCCCTCGATGATGATCTCGGAGACGTAGCTCTGGTATTCCTCGGAAAACAGCACGTCCAGATACACCGGCAGGAAGCGGTCGATGAACCGCTCGCCCCGCTCGGACAGGTCGTAGCTGCCCAGCTCGAACATCACGTCGGATTCCAGGGCGATGGAGCCGTTGGCCGGGTCCACCTGGGCCGATATGCTGGCGTCCCTCAGGGCGCTGGACAGCGACGAGATGATCCGCGTGCGCATGCCCACCAGCGCCTCGATCTGCATCTGCTGGTCCTCCAGGACCCGCTGCTGCTGGTCGATCTGGGTCTGCTGGTTGCCCAGCTGCACGCTCAGCGCGTCCAGCTGTTCCTTCTGGGCGGCGATCTCGTCCTCCTTCTCCTGCACCAGCGACTGGGCCTTCGTCAGCTCCTCCTGCTGGCTGGCCAACACGCTCTGGGCGTCCTCCAGCCCCCGCTGGGCCGCCTCCAGGCGGATCTGCTGGGCGATCAGCTGGGTCTCCGACTCGGTCAGCTTCGTCTTCTGTTCCTCCAGGCTGGCGTTGGCCTGGTCCAGGTCGTACTGCTGGCGGGCGATCTCCGCCATGTTGATCTCATACATATCGAAATACTGGTACATGATGTAGAACATGATCAGTATGAATATCAGCAAAAGGGCGCTCATCAGGTCCGAAAAGCTGAGCCATTGCACGCCGTTGTTGCTCACCCGGCGATGGGTATGGGCGCGGGCGCTGCGCATGGGCAATCCCCCTTTCTTTCATCAGGTATTACTGCCGGTAAAGCCGGTCCGCCGTGTCCTCCAGGGCCTGCTGGGCCTGGACCATGGCGTCGGTCAGGCGGTCCACCTGGTCCAGGAAGCGGTTGTTCACGTCGGACACCGCGTCGGGCAGCCCCTGCAGCGCGGAGGAGATGTTCGAGGCCAGGTAGTCCACCCGCTGGGTGAACTGGTTGACATAGTCACGGTAGGCGTCCATGGTGCTGTTGAACTCGTCCTGCAGGGCCCGGTTGGCCTGCATATGCACCTTTTCGATGCTGGCGGCGGAGGAGCGCAGGTCGCCGGTGGCCTTCTGCATGGCGTCCACGATGCGGTTCAAATCCGCCTGCATGGAGCTGACCGTCTTCAGGTAATTGCTCTGCTGGCGGGACACCAGCTCCATCTGCTCCACGGTTTCGGACATGCGCCCGAGGGTGTCGTTGGCCCGCTGGCTGGCGCCGTTGAGCTGGCGCATGTATTCGGACATACCGGTGAGGGTCTCCCGGGAGAGCTGCTGCATCTTCTGCAGGTCCTCCAGGGCGTCCTTCGCCCCGGCCAGGGACGCCCGCACCACCACGCAGCTCTCCTGCTGCTGGCGGCTGGTCTCGTCCAGCACCTCGCCGAAGCGCTGCAGCCGGCCCCGCATGCTCTCGTCCAGCCGGTCGGCGAAGCGCTGCATCACCGCGTCCATGAAGCGCATCTGCTCCTTGGTGGAGACGTTGACGAAGCTCTTGAAGGACTGGTTCAGCGGGTCGATGGCGTCGTGGACGGCGGCGGCGATGTTCTCGGTGAAGGCGCCGTTCAGGTCCTTGGCCATGGTCTGGATCAGGGCGGTCTGCTCCTGCTGGTAGATGGCGATCTGGGTCATCGGGTCCACGCTCAGCACGCCGGCATGGCGGCTCATGGCCCCGTAGAACTCCTTCAGCGTATGCTCGCTGGAGCCATACACCGCCCGGGTGATCAGCGTGAACAGCACGCTGCCCACCACGCCGAAAATGGACGTGGTGAAGGCGTAGCGCATGCCGGGGATCAGCGTGACGATGGACTGCTGCACCGCGGCGGAATCGGTCATGTTGAAGCCGGACAGGCCCTGGGCCAGGCCGATCAGCGTGCCCAGGAAGCCCAGCGAGGTCATCAGCCCGGGCAGCGACTCGGCGAAGGAGGCCCGGCCGGGGCCGTACATGACGGTCTCCTCGTTGATGTAGTCCTCCACGTTGCTGGCGTTGTGATACACGCCGTCGGCGAAGAACAGGTTGTTCAGGTATTCGCTCCAGTGGGGATACAGCGCGCCCTTGCCCAGGAAATCATCCTGCTGCCAGGCGTATTTCTTGTCCCCCTGGGAGCGGATGCTGCGGATGGCCCGGCGCAGGGTGCCCCGGGTGTGCACCACCGGCGCGATGCAGCGCACCAGTCCCACCACGAACAGCACCACGATGGCGGCGTATACCACCAGGTTGGACACGTTGCTCAGAGCGTTATTTGAAAAGAATGACTGAAAAAAGTTCATAGGCACACCTCCGGATCGGGCGGGCGGTTTCATATCAACGCGCCTGCGCCAGAGTTCGTCCGCCCTTGGACGCAAGGCGCGCCCCGGCGGTTCCAAATCCTGTCAATGGGGGGAGGGTCCCGTGGCCCGCAGCGGCGGCAACCTGCCGCCACGCGGCGCGTGACAGTCGCCATTACGCCATGTCGCCCCGGGCCCAAGCCTCCCAAGCATACTTATTCAGATACCAGTATAGCATCACATTCCATTCTCCGTGCGTAGAAAAATTGACTAAATAATGACAAATGGCGGTTCACTTTGCCCCCGGTTTCGTGTATAATGGAGGGTATGAACGGGCACAGCCATTGGAGGCTACAGATATGAACAAGGTCGTCATACTCACCGGCGGCACCAGCGGCATCGGCCGGGCCACGGTCGAATTGTTGCGAAAGCAGGACTGCACGGTGTATGAATTCAGCCGCCGCCCCGCCCCGGCGGATTCCTGGCACAGGTCCGTGGACGTGACCGACGGCACGGCGGTGAAGGCCGCCGTGGACGCGGTGGCCGAACGGGAGGGGCGCATCGACATCCTCATCAACAACGCCGGCTTTGGCATCTCCGGCGCGATGGAATTCACCGACCCCGCCGACGCCCACCGGCTGATGGAGGTCAACCTGTTCGGCATGGACAACGCCATCCGCGCCGCGCTGCCCCACATGCGCAGGGCCGGCTCCGGCCGCATCGTAAACATCAGCAGCGTGGCGGGGGTGTTCGCCATCCCCTTCCAGGCCTGGTACTCCATCTCCAAGGCGGCGGTGCGCTCGCTGACCCTGGCGCTGTACAACGAGGTCGCGCCCTTCGGCATCCAGGTGACCAGCGTGATGCCCGGGGACATCCGCACCGGTTTCACCGCCGCCCGAAAGAAGAGCGCCGCCGGGGACGACGTCTACGGCGGGCGCATCAGCGCCTCGGTGGCGAAGATGGAAAAGGACGAGCAGGGCGGCATGGCCCCCGAGGCCGCCGCCAGGGCCATCGCGAGGGTGGCGCTGATGAAGGGCCGGGTCAAGCCCTTTTACACCATCGGCCTGTCCTACAAATGCCTGGTGCTGCTGGACCACCTGCTGCCCTGCCGGGCGGTGCGCTGGCTGCTGTACCAGCTGTACGGGAAATGAGGGATCAGGGAAGGGGAGTGAACCCGATGAACAGACAAACCCGCCGCGTCGCCATCAGCGGCATGATGGTGGCGCTGGCCACGGCGGTACTGCTGATGGGCGGGGTGATCCCCGCCGCCACCTTTGTCAGCCCGGCGCTGGCGGGAATCATCATGATCCCCGTGCTGGTGGAGGGCGGGCGGCGCATGGCCCTGGGGGCCTGGCTGGCGGTCAGCGCCCTGGGCCTGATGCTGTGCGCGGACAAGGAGGCGGCGCTGCTGTTCGCGTTCCTGGGCTGGTATCCCGCCATGAAGTGGACCCTGGACGCGAAGCTCCCCGGGTGGCGCGGACTGCCGGTGAAGCTGCTGCTGTGGAACGCCTGCGCCGGCGCGATGGCGGCGATGATCTTCTTCGTATTCCGCATGGACCAGGTCATCGCCGAGTACCGGGAGATGAGCCGCGCCATGCTGGTGGTGTTCATATTGCTGGCCAACGTGACGCTGGTGCTGTACGACCGGCTGCTGAACATCATGGCGGTGCTGTACGTCAGGAAGCTGAGGCCGAAGCTGTTCAAGGGATAGGCCGATATCAGGTCCCCGAAAAACGGTGAAAATGCGTCTTTTTCCGTTGACCTGATAATTAAACCCTCCATTTATTAATACAGACTTCGGTCTGTATTTTTAATTGAACGGGGTATACACAGCCCCGATCCGCCCCCCTGGCAGGGGGCTCGCACCCGCCCGCCCGGCGCGTCACAATGCCGTCATAATCCCCGCAGCCACCGGCTCACAGCCCATTTAACAAACGACTCCGGTCGGCTTAACAATTGATTTTTGACCCCATCTGCCGCCCTCCACCGCCGATCCGGCTGATGCCCTGGAACGGCCACCCCTGCCGGAGTCCCGGCCTGCCCGATTACGGTTAATAAACTTCGGTCTGTTAATCCACAAATCAAAACATATGGTGTCACCGTTGCTTTTTCCACATATTGCCGTCATATTTCGGGCCCCCGCGCCGTGGGCGCCGCCGCTGGAAAATATCACGGACATTTCCCTTCTCCCCCTTCTCGCGGGCCCGGAAATATGGTATAATACAGGCATCTGACACAGGAGGTAACGCCATGGAACCCATCTATGTCACAGGCCACCGCAACCCCGATACCGATTCCATCGTATCGGCCATGGCCTACGCCCAGCTGCGCACATCCCTGGGCGACCCGGACTATGTGGCCGCGCGCCTCGGGCGCATCAGCGACGAGACCCAGCTGGTGCTGGACCGCTTCGGCTTCGAGCCTCCCACGCTGATCCACGACCTGCGCACCCAGGTCAGCGACCTGAACTTCGACACGCCCCCGGCCCTGAACAAGGCCGCCACGGTGGACCGGGCCTGGCAGCTGCTGCACCGGGACGAGAACACCGTGGCCCTGCCCGTGGTGGAGGACGACGGCACGCTGTTCGGCATGCTGTCCACCAACACCATCGCCGCCCAGGACATGAAATCGGTGCTGCGGCCGGTGATCGAGGATATCCCCGTTTTCAACCTGGTCAGCGCCCTGGAGGGCAGCATCGTGCTGGACGCCCAGGCCCCCACCAACAGCGTGTCCGGCCGGGTGACCATCGCCCTGCCGGCCAACGGCGAGGAGGCCATCAACCTCTCCCCCGACACGGTGCTGGTCTGCGGCAACCAGCCCGACGTGATCCTGGACGCGCTGAGGGCGAAGGTGCCCTGCGTGGTGGTCTGCCAGGCCGCGGTGCCCGAGGAGGCCCGGGAGCTGCCCTGCGCCAGCCTGGTCATCTCCACGCCCCAGGAGCCCTACCGCGCCGCCCGGATGATCTTCCAGTCGGTGCCGGTGTGGCGGGTGTGCCGCACCGCCGAGCTGTGCCCGGCGCGGCTGACCGACTACGTGGACGACGTGCGCCAGATGGCCCAGGACAACAAGCACCGGGCCTTCCCCGTGGTGGACGACGACAACCGCGTGGTGGGCATGCTCAGCCGCATCCACCTGCTCAAGCCCCGGCGCAAGCGGGTGGTGCTAGTGGACCACAACGAGGTCTCCCAGTCCGTGCCCGGTCTGGAGCAGGCCGAGATCCTGGAGATCATCGACCACCACCGCCTGGCCGACGTGCAGACCGGCAACCCCATCTACATGCGCAACGAGCCCGTGGGCAGCACCGCCACCATCATCGCCGGCATGTTCATGGAGCGGGGCCTGATGCCCACGGCCCGCATGGCCGGTCTGATCACCTGCGCCATCATCTCCGACACGCTGATGTTCAAATCCCCCACCTGCACCCCCCGGGACCGGCAGATGGCCGAGCGCATGGCCTCCATCGCCCACGAATCCCTGGACGACCTTGGCCAGATGATCTTCTCCGCCTCCACCAGCGACGACAAGAGCCCCGACGACATCCTGTTCCAGGACTACAAGGAGTTCATGATCTCCGGCCACACGCTGGGCGTGGGCCAGGTGGTGACGCTGGATTCCGCCCGGGTGCTCAAGCGCCAGAAGGCGTTCCTGTCCGCCATGCAAAAGCGCATGGACGAGCGCAAGTACGACCTGATGCTGTTCCTGGTCACCGACATGCTCCGGGAGGGCAGCGAGCTGCTGTTCCTGGGCGCGCCGGATGTGATCGCCCAGGCCTTCAACGTGCGCCCGAAGGGCAACCGCGCCTTCCTGCCGGGCATACTCTCCCGCAAGAAGCAGGTCATACCGTCCCTGTCGGTGTTCTGGGGATAAGCCCATGCTCAAAACATTTTTGCTGGACCGCGCCGCCGCCATGGGCATTCCCATGACGGCGGGGCAGGCTGAACAATTCAATCTCTACCACGAAATGCTGGTGGAGGCCAACGCCCGGATGAACCTGACCCGGGTGCCGTACGACCCCGCCGAGGCCGTGGACCGCAACTACCTGGACTGCGTCGCGCCGCTGGCGGGGGGCTTTCCCGATGCCGCCACCGCGGTGGACGTGGGCTCCGGCGCGGGCTTTCCCGGCATACCGCTGGCCATCATGCTGCCGGACACCCGCTTTACGCTGATCGACGCGCTGGGCAAGCGGGTGGACTTCCTGCGAGAGGTCATCGACCGCCTGGGCCTGAACGCCGTGGCGCTGCACCTGCGGGCCGAGGACGCCGCCCGGCGGGAGGACCTTCGGGAGGGCTTCGACCTGGCCGTCGCCCGGGCGGTGGCCCCGATGAACGTGCTGTGCGAATACCTGCTGCCCCTGGTGAAGGTGGGCGGGCACATGCTGGCGCTGAAGGGCCCGGGCCTGGACGACGAGCTGACGCAGGCCGGAAACGCCCTGTCCCTGCTGGGCGGCGCAATCGAGCGCACCCAGCCCCTGGCCATCCCCGGCCGCGACTGGAACCACCAGGCCGCCTGGATCAAAAAGGCCGCCCCCACCCCGGAGAAGTACCCGAGGCGCGCAGGGGCGGCGGAGAAGCGGCCCCTGTAAATTCTGATTTATCGCGGGCTTACGCCCGTTTGAAGGGGGACAGGTCCCCCTTCAATACATCCTCCTCAGATTTGCCTGAAATCGTCCTAAAGGACTAGCTTCGCGTCGCAAGCGATTTCCGGGCGGCAAATCTGCAAGGAAGCCTTTTTTGCTCTGGTCGACAGGCTCCCTGCCGCCCT
>JAFWEL010000102.1 GCA_017512905.1 Clostridia bacterium | reverse complement strand
CAGGCTCCCTGCCGCAAAAAAGGCCCCGCCCGCGGCGTACACGCCGCCGCGTACGATTAAAGATCGGGGCGCTACCGCCCCCGATACCCCCGGTAAGTTAGCCAAAGGGGAGTTCCTCATCAGCTCGATAAATCAGAATTTGATCCCCTACCAAACAGAAAATGAATGGGAGCGTGAAGCGTGGAGCGAGAGAAGACCATCGCGGCCTATACATTGGGCTGCAAGGTGAACCAGTACGATACCGAGGCCATGCTGGAGCGCTTCGAGGCCGCGGGGTACCGTGCCGTCGGCTTTCAGGAGGCGGCGGACGTCTACCTGATCAACACCTGCACCGTCACCGGCACCGGCGACCAGAAATCGCTGAAGACCATCCGCCGCGTGGCCCGGGAGCATCCGGACAGCGCCATCGTGGTCTGCGGCTGCCTGGCCCAGCGGGAGGCGGAGCGCCTGGCCGCCATGGACAACGTGGCCCTCGTGGTGGGCGTCCAGCGCCGGGGCGAGGTGGTTGAGCTGCTGGAATCGGCGCTGGGGGCAGGGAAGACGGTGAACGCCGTGGGGCCGCTGAAGGGCGCGGCCTTCGAGAGCCTGTTCGTCTCCCGACACGAGGGCAGGACCCGGGCCACCATGAAGATCCAGGAGGGCTGCGACCGGTATTGCAGCTATTGCATCATCCCCAGCGTGAGGGGGCCGGTTCGCTCGATGCCGCTGGACGCCGTGGCCGCCGAGGCGGCGCGGCTGGGCCGGGCCGGATACCGGGAGATCGTGGTCACGGGCATCCACCTGGCCAGCTATGGCCGGGGCACGGACGATACGCTGATGGACGCCGTCCGCGCCGTGCACGACGCCCCCGGGGTGTGCCGGGTGCGTCTGGGCTCCCTGGAGCCGGTGACGGTGACGGAGGATTTCGCCCGGGAGGCTTCCCAACTGCCGGGGCTGATGCGCCAGTTCCACCTGTCGCTGCAATCCGGCAGCGCCGGGGTGCTGAAGCGGATGCGCCGCCGCTACACGCCGGAGGAATACCGCGCCGCGGTGGAGACGCTGCGCCGGCATATGCCCGACTGCGCCGTGACCACCGACGTGATCACCGGCTTTCCCGGCGAGACGGAGGCGGAGTTTGCCGAGACCCTGGATTTCGTCCGGGAAATCCGGCTGGCCCGCATCCACGTGTTTCCCTATTCCCGGCGCAAGGGCACCGTGGCCGACGCCATGCCGGACCAGGTGGACGAGGCCGAGCGCCGCGCCCGGGCAAAAAAACTGATCGCGGTGGGGAACCAATTGGAGGCGCGCTTCGTCCAAGGGCTGGTGGGCACCTGCCAGCAGGTGCTGTTTGAACAGCCGGCGGGCGAGGGGCTGAGCGAGGGCTATACCGGCCAGTACGTTCGCGTGCGGGCGGCGGCCCGTCCCGGCGAGCTGTGCCGGGTGCGCATCGACGGAGCGGAGGGCACGCTGGCCCTCGGCACCGTCATCGAACATGAACAGGAGGAAGATACCGATGAGTGACTGTCTGTTTTGCAAGATCATCGCGGGGGAAATTCCCGGAAACGCCGTATTTGAAAATGACAGGGTGTACGCCTTCCGCGACATCAACCCCCAGGCCCCGGTGCACGTGCTGGTGGTGCCGAAGAAGCACATGGACAACATCCTGGAGTGCGACGGCGAGACCGCCGCGGCCCTGACCGACGCGGTGCAGCAGATCGCCGCCAGCGAGGGCGTGGCCGGGAGCGGCTTCCGCCTCGTCAGCAACTGCGGCAGGGACGGCGCTCAGTCGGTGAACCACCTGCACATCCACCTGATGGGCGGCAAGCAGCTGCCCGAGCGGATGGGGTAACCCGCCGGGCAGGTTAAATAATTGGGTCAATTCCCTACAAGGGTTGACGAGTACACGGTTTATGCGGTATAATAACCAACGTGGCGGACCCCATGCTACATTGGCTATGCCATTCAAACGCGAGGGGAGGGAAAGCACATGTCCGAGGTACGCATTCGGGAAAATGAATCATTGGAAAGCGCGCTGCGTCGTTTCAAACGCAAGACGGCTCGTGATGGCATTCTCGCAGAAGCACGGAAAAGGGAACATTACGAAAAGCCCAGCGTAAAGCGTAAAAAGAAGGCTGAAGCTGCTCGTAAGCGCAAATATTAAACCAATGAAAGCCCCTCTGGTCTCCCCGGAGGGGCTGTTTTCAATCCTTTGTGGCAACTGTTTACTTGCTTGGCAGAATAGATGCCCTTTGTGTTATTTTACAACCAATCCGCATATACATTAAATTGAAATCACAGTTTTTGACGGGACCGGTTCGCTCTTTGGTGAACGCTATATAAAATATCGGAGAACTGCATATGCATTATAAGATGCTGCTCTGGCCCCATGCCAACGCGCGCTATCAGACCGAGGCGCTGAGGCTGGCGACGGCGGAGCTTGAACTCATGCTGGCGCGACTCGCCCCCGGCGCTGAAATGGCCGTGGACGAGCGGCTTGGCATGCCCTGCATCGATATCCGCGTGGATGAACCGCTGGGGGACGCCGTGCTGTCGGCGTTGCGCCGCCATTCGCTGCTGTACGGGCTGTTTGAGGATCAGGGCGGGCCGCTGCTGCCGCTGGTGGGGCGCGCGGAGGCCGCCGTCGGATGGGATTTGCCCGCGATCTTGAAATACAAGGGCAAGACGAACGAGCTGTTCCTCCAGATGCTGGTGAACGCGGCGCTGTACTCCGGCGCGTTCTGGAACAGCGACGGGCCGCTGGCGATGCTCGATCCCATGTGCGGCCGGGCCACCGGGCTGTTCGTCGCGGCCAACTATGGTTGGGACACCGTCGGCGCGGACGTGGACCGGGGCGACCTGAAGGAGGCGGAGCAGTATTTCAGGCGCTACCTGGAATATCACCGCTTCAAGCATACCGTCACCCGCCTGTCGCGTACCCTGAAGCAGGGCGGCAGCGCGGCGGAATGCCGCTTCGAGTTTGCCCCCGAGGCCCACGCCCGGCGGCGGACCCTGAGCCTTTTGAACCTGGACGCCTCGGCCTCCTGCGGGGCCCTGGGCCGCAATGCCTTTCACGTCATCGCCTGTGACCTGCCCTACGGTGTGCGCCACGACGCCCAGCTGGGACGGGGCCAGAGGGCGAGGGGCAACTGGCTGGAGGCCCTCGTCGAGCGGGCGCTGCCCGACTGGCGGGCGGCCCTGAAGCCCGGCGGCGCGATGGCCCTCTCCTTCAACGCCCAGAACCTGAAGCTGGAGCGCCTGCGGGCGCTGATGGCGGCGGCGGGCCTTGAGGTGCTGGAGGGCGGCCCCTATGACGGCTTTGCCCACTGGGTCGAGCAGGCCATCACCCGGGACATCGCCGTTTGCCGGAAGCCGCTGTAAATCCCCTTTTAACATCCTTTTGGAGGTAATGCATGGATTATCAATCCCTGAATCTAAAGACCGTCGTCGAGCTGCGCAACCTGGCGAAGGAAATGGGCGTTCGGATCCCGGCGGGCACCAAAAAGAATACGCTGATCGATATGCTGCTGGAGGCGGAAAAGGCCGGTCGGGCTCCCGCGGCAAAGCCGGAGGGTGAAGCGCCAAAGCCCCAGCTCCACCGGGGGCGGCCTCCCAAGAATGCCGCTTCCGCTGCCCGGGCGAAAACTGAAAAACCGATAGAATCAAAGCCGGCGGCGGAAGCGCCGAAGCCCGTGGAGGCAAAGCCGGCGGAAGCACCGAAGCCCATGGAGATAAAGTCGGCGGTGGAAGCGCCCGGGCCCGTGGAGGCGGAGGCGGAAAAACCCGCTGCGGAAGCGCCGAAGCCCGCTGAAATCAAGCCGACGCCCGCCCCTGCCAGGCCCGAGGGCCAGGAGCCCCAGTCCGGGGAGGGCGGCGACGGCCGATTCAATGCCCGGGGCAGGACGATGCCCCAGCCACGCACAGTCGGCCGGCCGATGGGCGACGGCATGCAGCGCCAGGGCCGCTATCAGAACTGGAACAACGGGCGCATGCCCCAGGGCGACGGGCGTGGGCAGCGGCCCCAGCAGACCGGCATGGGCGGCATGTCCCGCCCCGCGAACAACCGCTTTGGCAGGCCGGGGGACGGGCGGATGCCCAACCAGGCCTGGGACAACCGGGACTTCCAGCGCCGCGCGCCACAGAGCGCTCCGGCGGCGTCCGCCCCTGCCTCGATCACGCCGGCCCAGGACGCTCCGGCGCAGGCCGTCCCGGCGGCGGAGCCCCAGGAGCGTCCGGAGCGCCAGCGCCCCGAGGGCTATTACAACGCCGAGCTGAAGACCTCCAACCCGGCGGTGCCGGAGATGCTGGCCTCCGGCGAGTGTGGCGACGGCGCGGGCGTGTTGGAGCTCCAGCCCGACGGCTACGGCTTCCTGCGGGCCGAGAACTGCCTGCCGGGGCCCAACGACGTGTATATTTCTATCGCCCAGATCCGCCGCTTCAATCTGCGCAACGGCGACCACGTGGTGGGCAAGACCCGCGCCCAGCGGGAGGGCGACCGCTACAGCGCCATGATGTACATCACCGAGGTGAACGGCGAAAGCCCCGAGAAGGCCGCCGAGCGCCTGCGGTTCGAGGACCTGGTGCCCGTCTACCCCGACCAGCGGCTCAGGCTGGAGCCGCCGGAGGGCCGGGGCGACCTGTCCCTGCGGCTGATCGACATGCTGGCCCCCATCGGCAAGGGGCAGAGGGGCATGATCGTGTCCCAGCCCAAGGCGGGCAAGACCACGCTGCTGAAGAAGGTGGCCAACGCCATCACCGACCAGTATCCGGACGTGCACCTGATCGTGCTGCTCATCGACGAGCGGCCCGAGGAGGTCACCGACATGCAGCGCTCCATCAAGGGCGAGGTGATCTATTCCACCTTCGACGAGGAGCCCGAGCACCACACCCGCGTGTCGGAGATGGTGCTGGCCCGGGCCCAGCGCCTGGTGGAGATGGGCAAGGACGTGGTGGTGCTGCTGGATTCCATCACCCGCCTGGCCCGGGCGTACAACCTGACCATCGCCCCCACGGGCCGGTCCCTGTCCGGCGGCCTGGACCCGGGAGCCCTGTTCCGGCCCAAGCGCTTCTTCGGCGCGGCCCGGAACATCGAAAACGGGGGCAGCCTGACCATCATCGCCACCGCCCTGGTGGAGACCGGCAGCCGCATGGACGACATCATCTTCGAGGAATTCAAGGGCACCGGCAACATGGAGCTGCATCTGGACCGCAAGCTGTCGGACCGCCGGGTGTTCCCGGCCATCGACCTGTTGAAATCGGGCACCCGCCGGGAGGAGCTGCTGCTCAGCGAGGATGAGATGAACGGCGAATACCAGGTGCGCAAAATGCTGGGCGGCCGGCAGCAGGAGATGTACGAGCAGCTGATCGACCTGATGTCCAAGACCGCCACCAACGCCGAGTTCTTCCACAAGCTGAAGGGCTGGCTGGCCGTGTACGAAAAGGAAGGGTATTCTCTGGGAAATAAATAGTGTTTTACAGCGCCGCCGCTGCGTCGTGAACGCAGACCTTGCGGGCCTGTCGTCCTGAGCGGGGCGACCAATCTTGACCTCGTTTCGACGAAGTGATTAACAACTGTGACAATCGCTTGTATTCCCATTTTTGTAGCGGTATAATCTTGGCCGGTGAAAATCACCGTCCAAAGACAAGGAGGGAGAAAAACATGAGTAATAAACTGATCGCGGAGGCCATCGGCACGGCGACCCTGGTCATACTGGGCTGCGGCACGGCGATGCTGGTGGGCTGCGACGCCGCGGCGGGCGGCGGGTACATACTGACGGCGCTGGCCTTCGGCCTGACCATCGTGGCCATGGCCTATTCCATCGGCAACATCTCCGGCTGCCACATCAACCCGGCGGTGTCCCTGGGCGTGATGCTCAGCGGCGGCATGAGCGTGAGCGAGTTCATCGGCTACATCTGCGCCCAGTGCATCGGCGCGTTCTGCGGCTCCGCGGTGCTGGCGGCCATCTTCGGCCTGGGCCACGTCACCGACATGACCGGCGGCTTCGGCGCGAACGGCCTGGCGGGTGTGAACGGCAACGTGCTGGGCGGCCTGCTGGTGGAGATCGTGCTGACCTTCATCTTCGTCATCGCCATACTGGGCGTCACCAGCAAGCGGGCGGGCCACGGCAGCTTCGGCGGCCTGGTGATCGGCCTGACCCTGGTGGTGGTGCACATCCTGGGCATCGGCCTGACGGGCACCTCCGTCAACCCCGCCCGCAGCCTCGGCCCCGCGGTGTTCGCCGCCTTCAGCGGCAACCTGGCGCCCCTGGCCTGCCTGTGGGTGTTCATCGTGGGCCCGTTCCTGGGCGCGGCCCTGGCGGCGTTCACCTACAACTTCCTGCAGAGCAAGTAATATCCGAAGGATACCATGCAATCACCCCCGGAATGTGTTCCGGGGGTGATTGCGTTACAGTGGAAAAGTCATCGCGATCAATGACCGGCCTTCGCAACGTATGAGAAGAAAAAGTGGGAAAAACAGTAGACAATCCCACGGGGTTGTGCTATAATATTATGCGTTGGTTGATGCGGTGTAATCTTTTGGGGCATGAATGCCGGGCGCGTCATCGCCCGAAAACGCGGCCCCAAGGGCGCGTCGGCCACACAAGAGCGGTTGCTAAGCCGTTCGCGGCTTGCACAATATAATCAAAGGAGTGTACCGGATTATGAAGAAGATTCTTGCTGTACTGCTGTGCGCGATGATGCTGCTGAGCTGCACCGCCGCCCTGGCCGAGAAGGTCGGCGTGGCCATGCCCACCAAGGACCTGCAGCGCTGGAACCAGGATGGCGCCAACATGGAAGCCATGCTGAAGGAAGCCGGCTACGAAGTGGACCTGCAGTACGCCAACAACGACGTCAACACCCAGCTGACCCAGGTTCAGACCATGGTCGACAACGACTGCGACGTCATCGTGATCGCCGCCATCGAAGGCTCCTCCCTGGGCTCCGCCCTGGAGAGCGCCAAGGCGAAGAACATCCCCGTCATCGCCTATGACCGCCTGCTGATGGACTCCGACGCCGTTTCCTATTATGCCACCTTCGACAACTACAAGGTCGGCACCGTGCAGGGCGAGTTCGTCCGCGACGCGCTGGATCTGGACAACGCTGAAGGCCCCTTCAACATCGAGTTCACCGCTGGCGATCCCGGCGACAACAATGCCGGCTTCTTCTTCAACGGCGCGATGGACGTGCTGAAGCCCTACATCGAGTCCGGCAAGCTGGTTGTGCCCTCCGGCCAGACCGAGTTCGAGCAGGTTGCCACCCCCACCTGGAAGACCGACGTCGCCCAGGCCCGCGCTGAGGACATCCTGGCCTCCAACTATGCCGACGGCACCGAGCTGGACGCCTGGCTGTGCTCCAACGACTCCACCGCCCTGGGCGTGACCAACGCTCTGGAAGCCAACTATGTCGGCAAGTGGCCCATCATCACCGGTCAGGACTGCGACATCCAGAACACCAAGAACATGATCGCCGGCAAGCAGGCCATGTCCGTGTTCAAGGACACCCGCACCCTGGCTGCCCAGGTCGTGAAGATGGTCGGTCAGATCCTGAAGGGCGAAGAGGTTGAAGTGAACGACACCGAGACCTACAACAACAACGTCATCGTCGTGCCCTCCTTCCTGTGCGCGCCGGTGTTCGCCAATGCCGACAACTATCAGGAGCTGCTGGTGGATTCCGGTTACTACACCGCGGATCAGCTGGCTGACTAATCGCTACAGTCACCAAGCCAAGATGCAGGCGGGCATGCCCCGCCTGCATCATTTGGACCATGGCAATCCCATCGCACAGGCGAGCGGACACGCCGCTGCGTACAGGTCCTTCGCTTCGTCCAGGAGGGCGCGACAGCGCCCTTGTGAGCGAAGCGAAGAACCTGTGCGTTGCGATTGACAGGCCATGGTTTTGACGGCAGCTGAAGGATTGTAATCCACTTGGAAAGCGGGAGGAGAGCAATGGCAAAGATATTGCTGGAAATGAAGAACATCACCAAGACCTTCCCCGGCGTAAAGGCCCTGGACAACGTCAACCTCCAGGTGGAGGAGGGCGAGATCCACGCCCTGGTGGGTGAAAACGGCGCGGGCAAGTCCACGTTGATGAACGTGCTCAGCGGCATCTATCCCTATGGCACCTACGAGGGCGACATCATCTACAACGGCCAGGTCTGCAAGTTCTCGAACATCAAGGATTCCGAGAAGCTGGGCATCGTCATCATCCACCAGGAGCTGGCGCTGGTTCCCGAGATGACCATCGGCGAGAACATGTACCTGGGAAACGAGGTCGGCCATAAATACGCCATCGACTGGAATACCACCTATGCCGAGGCGGACAAATACCTGAAGATGGTGGGCCTCACAGAGAGCAGCAAAGTGCAGGTCAAGACCATCGGCACCGGCAAGCAGCAGCTGGTCGAGATCGCCAAGGCCCTGGCCAAAAAGGCGAAACTGCTGATTCTGGACGAGCCGACCTCCTCCCTGAACGAGGAGGATTCAAGGGCGCTGCTGGACCTGATGCTGGGCTTCAAAAAGCAGGGGATGACGATGATCATCATCACCCACAAGCTCAACGAGGTCTCCTACGTCGCCGACAAGATCACCGTTGTGCGCGATGGCAGCACCATCGAGACCATCGACAACCACGGCGCAGAGCCGGTCAGCGAGGAGCGCATCATCAAGGGCATGGTGGGCCGCGAGATGACCAACCGCTTCCCGCCGCGGCAGGGCGTTAAAGTCGGCGACATCCAGCTGGAGGTGGACAACTGGACCGTGCACCACCCGCTGTATCCCGAGCGCAAGGTGGTGGACAACGTGTCCATCAACGTGCGCAAGGGCGAGGTCGTGGGTATCTACGGCCTGATGGGCGCGGGCCGCACCGAGCTGGCCATGTCCATCTTCGGCCAGAGCTACGGCGTGAACTTCTCCGGGACGCTGAAGATCGACGGCAAGCCGGTGAAGATGAAGAAGAGCGTCACCGACGCCATCAAGCACAAGATCGCCTACGTCACCGAGGACCGCAAGGGCAATGGCCTGGTGCTTTCCCAGTCCATCCGCGTGAACACCTCCCTGGCGAACCTGGACGATATCTCCACCAACACCGTCATCGACCAGGACAAGGAATACGCGGTGGCCGAGGAATATCGCGGCAAGCTGAAGATCAAGACACCCTCGGTGGAGCAGCTGGTGGGCAACCTCTCCGGCGGCAACCAGCAGAAGGTGCTGCTGGCCAAGTGGATGTTCGCGGGACCGGACATCATGATCCTGGACGAGCCCACCCGCGGCATCGACGTCGGCGCGAAGTACGAAATCTACTGCATTATCAACGACCTGGCGGCCGCGGGCAAGTCCGTCATCATGATCTCCTCGGAGCTTCCCGAGGTGCTGGGCATGAGCGACCGCATTTACATCATGAACGAGGGTAAGATTGTGGGCGAGATGAAGGCCAGCGAGGCCACTCAGGAGAGCATCATGGCCGCGATCCTCAGATCGGGAAGGGGTGCGTGACGATGAAGGCAAATAAGGTTGGCGCATTTTTCCAGAAATACACCATGGTTCTGGCCCTGGTCCTGGTGACGGTCTTCTTTGCCTGGAGGACCGGCGGCAAGACCCTGCTGCCCGCGAACCTGAACAACCTGATCGCCCAGAACGGCTACGTGTTCGTGCTGGCCACCGGCATGCTGTGCTGCATCCTCACCGGCGGCAACATCGACCTGTCCGTCGGCTCGGTGGTCTGCTTTACCGCCGCCATCGGCTGTAAGCTGATGAAGGCCGGCTGGGCCATGGCGCCCACCGTGCTGGTGATGCTGCTGGCGGGCCTGCTGATCGGCGCGTTCCAGGGCTTCTGGATCGCCAGGATCCATGTGCCGCCGTTTATCGCCACGCTGTCGGGCATGTATGCCTTCCGCGGCTTTTCCAACATCGTGCTCCAGGGCGAGACCGTCGCCATCAGCAACACCGCCTTCCTGAACACCTTCGGCGGCGGCGCGGACTGCTATGTGCCCGATTTCATCGCCAACTGGGTGCACTTTGAGGGCAAGCTGAACCTGACCTGCATGGTGGTGGGCATCGCGGCGGCGGCCATATTCGCCCTGCTGACCCTGCGCAGGATCCTGGTCCAGAAGCGGCTGGGCATCAGCCAGTCCATACTCACCCAGGTCATCACCACGGCGATCATCTGCGCGGTGGTGGTCTGGCTGACGATGCAGCTGGCGAAGCTGAAGGGCATTCCCACGGTGCTGATCTGGATTGCGCTGGTGCTGCTGATCTACAACTACATCACCAACCGCACCGCCATGGGTCGCCACCTGTACGCCGTGGGCGGCAACGAGAAGGCTACGGCCCTCTCCGGCGTCAATACCCGCAACGTCTACTGGTTCGCCTACGCCAACATCGGCATGCTGGCCGGCCTGGCGGGCATACTGACCGCGGCCCGCGCCAAGGGCATCGACCCCACCTACGGCGAGGGCTATGAGATGGACGCCATCGCCTCCTGCTTCATTGGCGGCGCTTCGGCCTACGGCGGCACCGGCAAGGTGTCCGGCATGATCATCGGCGCCACGTTGATGGGCGTCATCAACCAGGGCATGCGCATCATGTCGGTGGACACCAACTACCAGAAGGTCGTCAAGGGCATCGTGCTGCTGGTGGCCGTCATGTTCGACGTGCTGTCCAAGCGGCAAAAGCGATAGTGAAGGAGGATGACAACGATGGATAAGAATTCAATTGTTTCCACACTCAAAAAGAACGCCATGCTCGTCGTCCTGATCCTGGTCTATCTCTTTTTCATGATTCGGACGCAGGGGAGCATCTTCAAGCCCTCGACCTTCAGGGCGCTGTTCAACGAGAACGCCTACGTCTACATCCTCGGCTGCGGCATGCTGATGTGCATGCTCACCGGCGGCAATATCGACCTGTCCTGCGGCGCGTTCGTGTGCCTGCTGGGCGCCATCGGCGGCGTGTTGATGATGATCAAGGGCATGTCGGTGGGCGTATCCGTCGCCATCATGCTGCTGATCGGCGTCGTTTACGGCTGCGGCCTGGGCTTCCTGGTGGCCTACGTGAACGTGCCGCCGTGGATCGCCACCCTGGCGGGCTACCTGGCCTTCCGCGGGTTGGGCACCTCGATCCTGACCAAGAACTCCTCCACGGGTTCGATCTCCGTCGCCTCCAAGGACGCGTTTTTGAACATCTTCTCCAGGACGCTGTTTGAAACCCCGGAAAACACGCTGAATGTGCCGTGCCTGGCCGTGGGCGTGGTGGCCGCGCTGGTCGTCGTGCTCGTCGTGTTCAGCACCCGCGCCTCCCGTCTGCGCAAGGGCTATGAGGCGGATTCCTTCGGCGCGGCAGCCGTGAAGAGCGGCCTGGGCGCGGCGGTGATCCTGCTGATCATGGGCAAGCTGGCCTATGCCGGCGGCATCCCCACCGTGCTGGTGTGGGTCGCGGCGGTGGTGCTGTTCTACAGCTTCATCACCAGCAAGACCACCATCGGCCGTCATTTCTACGTGGTCGGCGGCAACATCGAGGCGGCCCGCCTCTCCGGCGTGAATACCAAGCGGATCATGTTCATCGCCTACCTGAACATGGCGATACTGACCTCGATTTCCGCGATGATCATGCTGGCCCGCTTTACCGCGGCCAACGCCGACGCCGGCAAAAACTTCGAGATGGACGCCATCTCCGCCTGCGTGGTGGGCGGCGTGTCCGCCAGCGGCGGCGCGGGCACCGTGCTGGGCATGGTGATCGGCGCGACGCTGATCGGCGTCATCAACAAGGGCATGACCCTGATCAGCCTGGACGCCAACTGGCAGCGCGTCATCAAGGGCTTCGTGCTGCTGGCCGCCGTGGTGTTCGACATCCTGTCGAAGAAGCGGGAAAGGTGACAGAAATGCACAAACAGGTCGCCGGGTTTTGAACCCGGCGACACTTTTTTGAAGAGATGTTACAGTTTTTCCATGAAACGCTTCTGCATGTCATAAGGAATGTCCAACCCGTTCATGACTTGCTGGGGGGTAATTTGTAGGGTTTGTGATAGATGACGAATATCCTCGATGAACAATTCCTCGCGGCATTCCTTGAATCCTTCCAAATAGGATTCAATATAGATATCTGCATAGGCTTGCCAGCACACTGCGATATATGATTCATCAAACCCATGTTTTCGGAGATAATCAATGGTTTTTGATTTTATAGATTCTGATGTCGAAAGTTTGCTACATTCTGTATTGCATACCATATGCCCATCTCCTTTCGATTCAATTATACTATATCGTTGATAGTTTGAAAAGCGCAATGTTGTCAATCAGATATCGTTGACAAACAGAGCTCCGCTTTATATAATGTTTTAAACGCCGCAGTGCCCCGCCCTTGCGGGGATAATAGGGAACCGGGTGGAAATCCCGGGCGATCCGGTCACTGTGAGCGGGGAGCGGGCCGCAGACGCCATTGCATTGGATGCCATGCCGCAAGATTCTTCGCTGAGTTCAGAAAAACGACGACAGCTATGCCATCCTGAGCGCAGCGCAGCGGAGTCGAAGGACCTTTTGGATCCTTGCCACGGCATCGGTGTGAGAAGGCGCGGCGCCGCCGTGATCCGCGAGCCAGGAAACCTGCTGCCGCGTGGGTGAAGCGCTTCCGATGAAGGCGGCTTGCCCCGGCGACGCGCCGGTTGGCTTTGCCATGCCCGCCTCCCTGCGGAGGCGGGCATGCTTACGCATTGCGAGCCATTTCGGTGATGTGGCGTCGGGTTCCGAGCTGCCGCCATGGCTGCGTGGATGCCGCTGAATCACACGGACAAGTTGGAGGGTATTATGCCAAACCAGACCGAACAGGCGCAGCGCAGCGCCTTTCTCAGCGAAAACCTGCGCCGCCGGGCGCGCTACCAGCTGGTGTTCCTGCTGCTGGCGGCGGCGCTGGTGGTGATCACGGTGCTGAACATCAACGCCGGCAGCGTGGCCATTCCGGTGGGGGAGATCCTCCGCATCCTGCTGGGCCAGGCGAAGGATTCGGCCCAGTACAGCATCATCTGGAAGATCCGCCTGCCCCGGATCCTGATGGCGGCGCTGCTGGGCGGCGGGCTGTCGCTGTCCGGCTTTTTGCTGCAAACCTTCTTCGGCAATCCCATCGCCGGACCCTTCGTGCTGGGCATCTCCTCCGGGGCGAAGATGGTGGTGGCGCTGACGATGATCTACGCGCTCCACTTCTTCAGCCGGGTCTCCTCCTGGGCGCTGATCGTGGCGGCCTTCGCGGGCTCGCTGATGTCCGTGGGCTTCATACTGCTGCTGTCCCGGAAGCTGAAGCACATGGCGATACTGCTGGTGGCGGGCATCATGATCGGCTATATCTGCTCGGCGGTGACGGATTTCGTGGTCACCTTCGCCGAGGACGCCGACATCGTGAACCTGCGGGGCTGGAGCCTGGGCAGCTTCTCCGGCATGGGCTGGGACAACGTGGCCGTGGCGGCCGTGGTGGTGGGTATCACGGCGGCGGTGACCTTCACGATGGCCAAGCCCATCGGGGCCTACCAGCTGGGCGAGGCCTATGCCCAGAGCATGGGCGTGAACATCAAAGCCTTCCGGGTGGCGCTGATCGTGGTGTCCAGCCTGCTGTCCGCCACGGTGACCGCCTTCGCCGGGCCGATTTCCTTCGTGGGCATCGCGGTGCCCCACCTGGTGAAGCGGGCGTTGAACACGTCGAAGCCGCTGATCGTCATTCCGGCGGTGTTCCTGGGCGGCGCGGTGTTCTGCATGGGCTGCGACCTGATCGCCCGCACCGCCTTCGCGCCCACCGAGCTGAACATCAGCACCGTCACCAGCGTGTTCGGCGCGCCGGTGGTCATCGCGATGATGCTCAAAAGGCAGAGCGGGAGGTGAGCGGCGTGAGTGATTTTTACTTTTCCACGAAGCAGCTGACCGTCGGCTATGACGGGACGCCGCTGATCAGGGACATCACCATCGACATCGCCCGGGGCGAGATCGTCACGCTCATCGGGCCCAACGGTTCGGGCAAGTCCACCATCCTCAAGAGCATCACCCGCCAGCTGAAGATGATCGGCGGCCAGGTGTTCATCGCTTCCGAGGAGCTGCGCAGTCTGACCTATAAGGACCTGTCCACCAGGATGGCCGTGGTGCTGACCGAGCGAATGAAGCCGGAGCTGATGACCTGCCGGGACATCGTGGCCACGGGCCGCTATCCCTACACCGGGCGGCTGGGCCTGCTCTCAGCCCGGGACGAGGCCAAGGTGGAGGAGGCCATGGCCGCCGTCCACGCGCTGGACCTGCGCGACCGGGACTTCAACGCCATCAGCGACGGCCAGCGCCAGCGGGTGCTGCTGGCGAGAGCCATCTGCCAGGAGCCGGAGATCATCATACTGGACGAGCCGACCTCGTTCCTGGACATCCGGCATAAATTGCAGCTGCTGAGCATACTGCGGGGCATGGCCAAGCAGAAGGGCATCACCGTCATCATGTCGCTGCACGAGATCGACCTGGCCCAGAAGGTCTCCGACAAGATCATCTGCGTTCAGGGCGACCACGTTGCCCGCGCCGGTACGCCGGAGACAGTGTTCGAGGAGGAGGCTATCCGCGACCTGTACCAGATCGACCAGGGCAGCTTCGACCCGGTGTTTGGCAGCATCGAGCTGCCCCGGCCCGAGGGCGAGCCCCAGGTATTCGTGCTGTCCGCCTGCGGCACGGGCATACCGGTGTTCCGCAGCCTGCAAAAGCAGGGGATCCCCTTCGTGGCGGGTATACTGTACACCAACGACATCGACTATCGCCTGGCCCGGGTGCTGGCCATGGAGGTCGTCGAGGCCAAGCCCTTCATGCCCATCACCGACGCTGCCTTCAACCGCGCGCTGTACTGGCTGGACCGCTGCCCCCGGGTCATCAACGCCGGGGTGGAGCTCGGCGAATGCAATCGCAGGATGGGGGAGTTGATTGAGCGGACGAGGCGTTATAAATAACCCTTCCCTTTGTGAAAGGTGGATTCCGGTGAAAATGCCTGCCTTTTACCGGGAGGCGGATGAGGTTCCTGTCGCCGGGACGACGTCTGCTGGAACGAAGACACGATACACCGCGTTAAGGGACCTCATCCGCCTCGCAGCGACGGAACCAACGCCCAACGACATTTATGAATTAAAACATGCTGACAATCCAATGGATTGCAATTATTCATTCATGTTATAAATCTGACCGGGGATTCTCATTTTTGTGAATTCCTTCCGGGATTCCTGTTAAATTTTAAAATTCAATGGAAAAAAAGGCGGCGCAGACCCCGAAATCGGGTTCGGCTGGTCTTGACAATCAAAATCCTGTATGATATAGTTTTATATTACGTTAGTATGGCCAAAAAGCCGCTTTCGCAGCCAAAATGCCGAATCCAACGGAGTTTTCGGGAAGGGGCGTGTTCCCTTCAATGCTGAAAATTCACATTGAAATTACGCTTTAACCGAAAAATAACGAAGGTTTTCAGAGCGAGGGCTGCCGTCAGTGAGCGCGGCATGACGAAGAAGTAAGGGGTGATTTTGGGTATGGCATATCCGGTGCAGATGGGCAAACGCACGCGCATGTGCTTTGCGCGCATTGAAGAGGCGCTGGCAGTACCTGACCTGATCGAGGTTCAAAAGAAATCCTACAACAATTTCCTGAAGGAGGGCCTTCGCGAGGTGCTGGCGGACGTTTCGCCGATCACCGACTACAGCGAGAGCCTGATCCTGGAGTTCACGGATTATTCGCTGGACGACAAGCCGAAGTATACCGTGGACAAGTGCAAGGAGCGCGACACCACCTATGCCGCGCCGCTGAAGGTGACGGTGCGCCTGACCAACCGGGATACCCATGAGATCAAGGAATCCGAGGTCTTCATGGGCGATTTCCCGCTGATGACCGAGCACGGCACGTTCATCATCAACGGCGCCGAGCGCGTCATCGTGTCCCAGCTGGTGCGCTCCCCCGGCGTGTACTTTTCCAAGGCCATCGACAAGACCGGCGCGAACCTGTTTTCCGCCCAGATGATCCCCAACCGCGGCGCGTGGATCGAGTATGAAACCGATGCCAACGGCGTGGTGTTCGCCCGCATCGACCGGGCCCGCAAGCTGCCGGTGACGGTGCTGCTGCGCGCCATGGGCGTGGAGAGCGACGAGGAGATCACCCGCCTGTTCGGTGACGACGAGCGCGTGCGCAGCACCATCACCCGCGACGCGCCCTCGGTGAACGACAAGGGTGAGCTGCGCTACAAGTCCCGCAAGGACCAGGCGCTGATCGAGATCTACAACAAGCTGCGTCCCGGCGAGCCGCCGTCGGTGGAATCCGCTACGAACCTGATCAACTCCCTCTTCTTCGACCCCAAGCGCTATGACCTGGCCCATGTCGGCCGCTATAAATACAACAAGAAGCTGGCGCTGGCGCTGCGCATCTTCAACCAGATCCCCGTGGAGGACGTCGTGCACCCCTTCACCGGCGAGATCATCGCCCCCGCCGGCGAGGCCATCTCCCGGGAGGTCGCCGAGGCCATCCAGAACGCGGGCGTGAACATGGTGCGCGTGCGTGTGGGCGAGGAGGAGTTCAACGTCATCGGCAACAACTTCGCCTTCATCAAGCCCTTCATGGAGGGCTATGATCCCGAGCTGCTGGCCCAGTACGACGAAAACGTGATCCGCTTCTCCGAGCGGGTGCACGTGCCCACCCTCATCAAGCTGCTGGAGCGGGTGAAGGCGGACGGCGCGCCCCTGAACGGCGCGCTCAAGGAGGCCCAGAAGGACCTGATGCCCAAGCATGTGCTGGTGGACGACATCGTGGCCTCCGTCTCCTATCAGTTTGGCCTGTTCCACAACCTGGGCGAGGTGGACGACATCGACCACCTGGGCAACCGCCGCCTGCGCAGCGTGGGCGAGCTGCTGCAAAACCAGATCCGCGTGGGCATGTCCCGCCTGGAGCGCGTGGTCAAGGAGCGCATGGCCATCCAGGACATCGACAAGGTGCGGCCCCAGGACCTGATCAACATCCGGCCCGTGTCCGCCGCCATCAAGGAATTCTTCGGTTCCTCCCAGCTGTCCCAGTTCATGGACCAGCCCAATCCGCTGGCCGAGCTGACCCACAAGCGCCGCCTGTCGGCCCTGGGCCCCGGCGGCCTGAACCGCGAGCGCGCGTCCTTCGCCGTTCGCGACGTGCACTACAGTCATTACAGCCGCATCTGCCCCATCGAGACCCCTGAAGGCCCGAACATCGGCCTGATCGGCTCGCTGGCCACCTATGCGCGCATCAACGAATACGGCTTCATCGAGGCCCCGTACCGCAAGATCGACAAGGCCACCGGCAAGGTGACCGAGCAGATCGACTACATGACCGCCGATGAAGAGGACAAATACGTCATCGCCCAGGCCAACGAGCCGCTGGACGACGAAAACCGCTTCGTCAATCCCCGCGTGACTGTGCGCCGCAGGGATGAGATCATCCAGGTGGAGGCCGCCAAGGTGGACTACGTGGACGTGTCCCCCCGCCAGCTGATCTCCGTGGCCACCGGCATGATCCCCTTCCTGGAGAACGACGACGCCAACCGCGCGCTGATGGGCTCCAACATGCAGCGCCAGGCGGTGCCCCTGCTCAAGCCCGAGGCCCCGCTGGTCGCCACCGGCATCGAATACAAGGCCGCCTGCGACTCCGGCGTGGTGCTGCTGGCCCGGGAGGGTGGCGTGGTCACCCGCGTGACCGCCGACGAGATCGTCATTCGCGGCGAGGACGGACAGGACCAGACCTACCGCCTGCAGAAGTTCGCCCGCTCCAACCAGGGCACCTGCATCAACCAGCATCCCATCGTGGCGGAGGGCGAGGTCGTCAAGGCCCGCCAGCCCATCGCCGACGGCCCCTCCACCGACCAGGGCGAGATCTCCCTGGGCCGCAACGCGCTGATCGGCTTCATGACCTGGGAGGGCTACAACTACGAGGACGCCGTGCTGCTGTCCGAGCGCCTCGTGAAGGAAGACATGTACACCTCGATCCACATCGAGGAATATGAATCCGAGGCCCGGGACACCAAGCTGGGGCCGGAGGAAATCACCAGGGACATCCCCGGCGTGGGCGAGGACGCCCTGCGCGATCTGGACGAGCGCGGCATCATCCGCATCGGCGCCGAGGTCCGGGCCAACGACATCCTGGTGGGCAAGGTCACCCCGAAGGGCGAGACCGAGCTGACCGCCGAGGAGCGCCTGCTGCGCGCCATCTTCGGCGACAAGGCCCGCGAGGTGCGCGACACCTCGCTGCGGGTGCCCCACGGCGAATTCGGCATCATCGTTGACGTCAAGATATTTACCCGTGAAAACCGGGACGAGCTCTCTCCCGGCGTCAACCAGATGGTGCGCGTATACATCGCCCAGAAGCGCAAGATCCAGGTCGGCGACAAGATGGCCGGCCGCCACGGCAACAAGGGCGTCGTGTCCCGCGTGCTGCCCGAGGAGGATATGCCCTTCCTGGCCGACGGCACGCCGCTGGACATCTGCCTGAACCCCCTGGGCGTGCCCTCCCGTATGAACATCGGCCAGGTGCTCGAGGTTCATCTGGGCCTGGCCGCCAAGGCGCTGGGCTGGCATGTGGCCACCCCTGTGTTCGACGGCGCGCGCCAGGAGGACATCGACGAAATGCTGGACAAGGCCTCCCAGGTGGAGGACGGCCCGCTGTACGACGAGTTCGGCCGGCCCACGATCCAGTTCAGCAAGATCGGCATCAACCGCACCGGCAAGCTGTGGGTCTATGACGGCCGCACCGGCGACCGCTTCGACAACCCCGTCACCGTCGGCTATATGTACTACCTGAAGCTGCACCACCTGGTGGACGACAAGATCCACGCCCGCTCCACCGGCCCGTACAGCCTGGTGACCCAGCAGCCCCTGGGCGGCAAGGCCCAGTTCGGCGGCCAGCGCTTCGGCGAGATGGAGGTGTGGGCCCTGGAGGCCTACGGCGCCAGCCACGTGCTGCAGGAGATCCTGACGGTGAAGTCCGACGATACCATCGGCCGCGTCAAGACCTACGAGGCCATTGTCAAGGGCGAGAACATCCCCGATCCGGGAGTGCCCGAGTCCTTCAAGGTGCTGATCAAGGAGCTGCAGTCCCTGGCGCTGGACATCAAGGTGCTCTCCGAGGACAAGCAGGAGATCGAGATTCGCGAGCTCGAGGACGACATCTACGCCACCGAGAGCGAGTTCAAGGACGAGCTCGGCCCGGTGATCCCGCCGGAGGCCATGACCGAGGAGGAAGAGGCCGTGGTGGAGGATTTCGACTTCGACGACCTCGACCTCGGCGGAGAAGACGACCTGTTGGACGACGACTTTTGATGAATGAGGAATTAGGAATGAGGGATGAGGAATTGAAAGTGAACAGAGATGCAAGCCATTCCTGTTCCCTGTTCCCTGTTCCCTGTTCCCTTGCTGACAGATAGAAAGGAGAGAGCTCCTTGTTTGAATTGACGAATCTTGATTCCATACAGATCGGCCTGGCTTCGCCGGAGAAGATCCTGAAGTGGTCCCACGGCGAGGTCACCAAGGCGGAAACCATCAACTATCGCACGCTGAAGCCGGAGCGCGACGGTCTGTTCTGCGAGCGCATCTTCGGGCCCACCAAGGACTGGGAGTGCAACTGCGGCAAGTACAAGCGCACCCGCTTCAAGGGTGTCATCTGCGACAAGTGCGGCGTCGAGGTCACCAAGGCCAAGGTGCGCCGCGAGCGCATGGGCCACATCAAGCTGGCCGCGCCCGTGTCCCACATCTGGTATTTCAAGGGCATCCCCAGCCGCATCGGCACCCTGCTGAACATCAGCCCCAGGGCGCTGGAGCAGGTGCTGTACTTCGCCAGCTACATCGTGCTGGACCCCGGCGATCCCGCCATCTCGAAGCTGCAGCAGAACCAGCTGCTCACCGAGACCGAATACCAGCAGAAGAAGCAGCAGGCCGAGGAAATGGGCATGAAGTTCAGCCTGTTCCGCCGGGATGACCCCACCATCGGCCCGGACGAGGTCGTCCACGGCCAGCAGGGCGTGCTGGTGGGCATCGGCGCGGAGGCCGTGCAGCGCATGCTGCAGAACATCAACCTGGACGAGCTGAACGACCAGCTGCGCAAGGAGCTGCAGGAGCTGTCCGAGAAGGAGACCAAGCGCAACACCGAGGGCCAGAAGCGCCAGCGCATCATCAAGCGCCTGGAGGTGGTGGAGGCCTTCCGCCAGAGCGGCAACAAGCCCGAGTGGATGATCCTGGACGTGGTGCCGGTCATCCCGCCGGAGCTGAGGCCCATGGTCCAGCTGGACGGCGGCCGCTTCGCCACCGCCGACCTGAACGACCTGTACCGCCGCGTCATCAACCGCAACAACCGCCTGAAGCGGATGCTGGAGATGAACGCCCCCGACATCATCGTGCGCAACGAGAAGCGCATGCTCCAGGAGGCCGTGGACGCCCTGATCGACAATGGCCGCCGGGGACGCCCCGTCACCGGCGCGGGCGGGCGGCAGCTGAAGTCGCTGTCCGACCTGCTGCGGGGCAAGCAGGGCCGCTTCCGCCAGAACCTGCTGGGCAAGCGCGTGGACTACTCCGGCCGTTCGGTCATCGTGGTCGGCCCGAGCCTGAAGCTGTACCAGTGCGGCCTGCCCAAGGAGATGGCCCTGGAGCTGTTCAAGCCCTTCGTCATCGAGCGCCTGGTGAATCAGGGTATGGCCGTGAACGTCAAGACCGCCAAGCGCGCCGTGGAGCGTCTGCGCCCCGAGGTTTGGGACGTGCTGGAGAGCGTCATCCGGGATCACCCCGTCATGCTGAACCGCGCCCCCACGCTGCACCGCCTGGGTATCCAGGCCTTTGAGCCGGTGCTGGTGGAGGGCAAGGCCCTGAAGCTGCATCCGCTGTGCTGCACCGCCTTCAACGCCGACTTCGACGGCGACCAGATGGCCGTGCACGTTCCGCTTTCCATGGAAGCCCAGGCCGAGGCCCGCTTCCTGATGCTGGCGGCGAACAACATCCTGAAGCCCCAGGACGGCAAGCCCGTCATCTGCCCGACCCAGGACATGGTTCTGGGCTGCTACTACCTGACCATGATCCACGAGGGCCTGAAGGGCACCGGCAAGACGTTCACCGACGTGGACGAGGCGCTGATGGCCTACGCCACCGGCGAGCTGGCCCTGGAGGCCCCCTGCAAGATCCGCATGAAGAAGACCATCGACGGCGTGGAGCACACCCGCATCGTCGAGACCACCATCGGCCGCGTGATCTTCAACCAGGCCATTCCCCAGGACATGGGCATGCAGAAGCGGGAGACCGTGGACGATATGTTCAAGCTGGAGATCGACGAGGTCGTGGGCAAGAAGCAGCTGGCGAAGATCGTCGATACCTGCTACCGCACCCACGGCGTCACAGTCACCGCCAACATGCTGGACGACGTGAAGGCGCTGGGCTACAGCTATTCCACCCGCGCCGCGCTGACCGTTTCTGTGGCCGACATCACCGTGCCCGAATCCAAGAAGCAGATCCTGGACGACGCCGACGCGCAAGTCCAGCAGATCGAGCGCCAGTTCAAGCGCGGCCGTATGTCCGAGAACGAGCGCTACACCAGCGTCATCCGCATCTGGGAGCAGGCCACCAACGACGTCACCAAGCAGGTGCTGGAAAAGATGGAGAAGTTCAACCCCATCAACATGATGGCGGATTCCGGCGCCCGCGGTTCCACCAACCAGATCCGCCAGCTGGCCGGCATGCGCGGCCTGATGGCGTCCCCCACCGGCAAGATCATCGAGCTGCCCATCAAGGCCAACTTCCGCGAGGGCCTGAGCGTGCTGGAGTTCTTCCTGTCCTCCCACGGCAGCCGCAAGTCCCTGGCTGACACCGCCATGAAGACCGCCGACTCGGGCTACATGACCCGCCGCTTGGTGGACGTGTCCCAGGAGAACATCGTGCGCGAGGTGGATTGCTTCGCGGCCCGGGGCGAGCGTGTGCGCGGCCTGAAGGTTCGCGCCATCGGCCAGCCCGGCGACATCATCGAGGAGCTGGAGGACCGCATCCGCGGCCGCGTGGCGGCTGAGGACGTGGTGGACCCGGCCACCGGCGAGGTCATCGTGCAGGCCGACGAGCTGATCACCTTCGACCTGGCCCGCAGGATCGTCAAGGCCGGCATCGAGGAGGTCGCCATCCGCAGCGTGCTGACCTGCCAGAGCAACGTGGGCGTGTGCGCAAAGTGCTACGGCGCGAACATGACCAACGGCAAGCTGGTGGACGTCGGCGAGGCCGTGGGCATCATCGCGGCCCAGTCCATCGGCGAGCCCGGCACCCAGCTGACCATGCGTACCTTCCACACCGGCGGCGTCGCCACCGGCGAGGACATCACCCAGGGTCTTCCCCGCGTCGAGGAGCTGTTCGAGGCCCGCAAGCCCAAGCGCGAAGCCACGCTGGCGGACATCGGCGGCACCGTGCACATCACCACCGACGCCAAGAAGCGCCGCAAGCTGATCATCCAGTCCAACGAGGGCGACGCCGAGACCAAGGAATATCCCATCAACTACGGCTCCAAGCTGAAGGTGGAGGACGGCGACACCGTCAACGCCGGCGACGAGCTGATCGAGGGCTCCATCAACCCCCACGACCTGCTGCGCATACTGGGCGTGAAGGCGGTGCAGGACTACCTGGTCAAGGAGGTCCAGTCCGTCTATCGCCGCCAGGGCGTGGAAATCGCGGACAAGCACATCGAGGTCATCGTGCGACAGATGCTGCGCAAGGTCAAGGTGGAGGAAGCCAACGACACCGACCTGCTGCCCGGCGCGCTGGTGGACATCTTCCGCTTCGACCAGGCCAACCGCAAGACGCTGGAGGCCGGCGGACGTCCCGCCACCGCCAAGCGCACCCTGCTGGGCATCACCAAGGCCGCGCTGGCCACCGAGAGCTTCCTGTCCGCGGCCTCCTTCCAGGAGACCACCCGCGTGCTGACCGAGGCCGCCATCAAGGGCAAGACCGACCCGCTGCTGGGCCTGAAGGAAAACGTCATCATCGGCAAGCAGATTCCCGCCGGCACCGGCCTGAAGCGCTATTCCAACATCGAGATTCACGAGGCGTACTGAACGACGACATAAAACAGTCCCCCTTTCCCGGGTTTAAGCCGGGAAAGGGGATTTTTTTTGGATCGCCACGGTTTCTTGGGAAGAGGGGCACCTTATTGTAAAATAGATGACATTGCCTGAGGGGGAGCGCTGGCACGACGTAGTCGTGACTGGGAGAGAGAATCTCCAGTTTTTCGTGAAAAATCGCATATTTTTCGTTCTGCTGGGAGAGAATATGATTAACACAACATTAACGGTTGACGTTAGCCCGAGCTATTGACAAGCACAATTTAATTTGATACAATTGATTTGCAAACGAAATAAAGGAGGTTCACTTCATGAGCATCTACGATTATACCGTCAAGGCCCGCAAGGGCGCTACCCTGAACCTGGCCGACCTGAAGGGCAAGGTGCTGCTGATCGTCAACACGGCCACCGGCTGCGGCTTTACCCCCCAGTATGAGGCGCTGGAGAAGCTGTATGAGAAGTATCACGACCAGGGGCTCGAGGTGCTGGACTTCCCCTGCAACCAGTTCGGCCACCAGGCCCCCGGCGACGAGAGCGAGATCCACGAGTTCTGCACCGCCAAGTACAAGACCCAGTTCGACCAGCTGGCGAAGATCGACGTGAACGGCGAGACCGAGGAGCCGCTGTACACCTTCCTGAAATCCGCCCAGCCCGACGAGAAGGTGGAGGGCATGAAGAACAAGGCCGCCATGGCCATGATCGCCAAGATCAGCACCACCTGCAAGAAGCCCAACGACATCAAGTGGAACTTCACCAAGTTCCTGGTGGACCGGGAGGGCAACGTGGTCAAGCGCTTCAACCCCACCAGCGACCCGATGACCTTCGAGCAGGATATCGCCGCTTTGATATAATCTCTGTAGAGGCGGCAGCCTGCCGCCACCGTTTACCCCCAACACATGCATATAAAGGAGAAATGAACATGTCTGTCATCAACGTGACGAAAGAAAACTTTGAAGCTGAGGTTCTGAAGTCCGACGTGCCGGTGCTGGCCGATTTCAACGCCGGCTGGTGCGGCCCCTGCCGCGCGATGAAGCCCATGCTGGACGAGCTGGCCGAGGGCAACGCCGCCTATAAGATCGTCTCCATCGATATCGACGACCAGGACGAGCTGGCCGACGAGTACGACGTCTCTTCGATCCCCTGCCTGGTGGTCTTCAAGGGCGGCGAGGAGGTCAACCGCAGCGTGGGCCTGATCGCCAAGGACGCCATCGCCGAGCTGGTGGAGGGATAATATGTACGACATCATCGTGGTCGGCGGAGGTCCCGCCGGCATGACCGCCGCCATCTACGCCCGCCGCGCCAGCAAGAGTGTGCTGGTGCTGGAGGCGCTGAGCTGTGGCGGGCAGATCCTGAACACCCCGGACATCGAAAACTATCCCGTGGAGGCCCACATCTCCGGTTTCGACTTCTCCCAGAAGGTGTACGAGCAGGCGAAGAGCCTGGGAGCGGAGTTCAAGTTTGAAAAGGCGGTTGAATTAAAGGACGAGGGCGACGGGAAGGTCGTCGTCACCAACAAGGGCGAGCACCGGGCGAAGGCGGTCATACTGGCCACCGGCTCCGCCAACCGCAAGCTGGGCGTCGAGGACGAGGACAAACTGGTGGGCCGTGGCGTCAGCTACTGCGCCACCTGCGACGGCAATTTCTATCGCAAGAAGACCGTGGCCGTGGTGGGCGGCGGCAACACCGCGCTGGAGGACGCGCTGTACCTGGCGGACCTGTGCCAGAAGGTGTATCTCATCCACCGCCGCGACAGCTTCCGGGGCGACGACACCAACGCCGAGCGCCTGAAAGCCCGGGAGAACGTGGAGATCGTCTACAACGCCAACGTGACGAAGCTGATCGCCGAGAAGAAGCTGAAGGCCATCGAGGTGACCGACAAGAACACCGGCGACGTGCGCACCATCGAGTTGAACGGCCTGTTCGTGGCCGTGGGCCGGGTGCCCGAGAACAACAACTTCGCGAACCTGATCGACCTGGATAGCTCCGGCTACGCCGCCTCCGGCGAGGACTGCCACACCCGCACCCCGGGCGTGTTCGTCGCCGGCGACAACCGGGCCAAGACCCTGCGCCAGCTGGTCACTGCCACGGCCGACGGGGCCATGGCCGCGACCGAGGCCGTGAAGTTTGTGAATGAGCGGTAAGCTAAAGTGATATTTGGGCTGGTTACACAATCCGCTATTATGATGGAATGTGCAACCGGCCCTTTGATTTGTTGTCAGTGAACCCGAAGGCCTTTCCCGACGGGCGGAGTCTGAGAATTCATGGGTAACGTGTGCTGGAGACTTGAATTCTACATTCCCCAATTGGTCGCACCTTGCTACATTGTTCAAAGGACACAAAGGGAATTCGGAAAACAGCGTGGTGAGAGGGTATCCTGGATGCGGCACAGCGCCTCGCAATACTGCGAGGCGCTGTGTAACCCTGGTTTGGTTCTATTTCTTTTTTACTGTGATTGTAATAGACGCCTTCTTGCCGTTATCGGTGGTGACGGTAATCTTTGCCTTGCCGGCTTTTTTCGCCTTGACTACTCCCTTTGATGATACCGTGGCAACCTTTTTATTATTTGTTGTCCAGGTCAGCTTGGACTTGGCAGCCTGTGGGGTTAGCGACGTGGTCAGAGTCAGCTTTTTTCCAACCTTCAAGGTGGCTTTCTTGCCCTGCCTGATGGCGATCTTAGTCGGTGCGTTGGGGTCAGTAATCTTGACGGTTAGCACCAACGTTTTGTACCCGCCCATCGACTTTTCGTTTAGTATGACGGTTATTTCCGCTTTTCCAGCTTTTTTGGCTGTCACCAGGCCTTTTTGGGAAACAGTGGCTACTTTCTTGTCGCTGGTGACGTAACCGCGCACATCCCTGTCGTCCATGATGATCTGGATCGTGTCGCCTAAGTTCATCTTTTTTGTTGTGTTCTTGGTCATGTGGAACCAGTTAGACGGTTCAGGGGTAGGTGTAGGGACAGGGGTCGGAAGTGGTGTTGGATCGGGTGTGGGGACCGGTGTCGGTTCGGGCGTAGGGGCCGGTGTGGGGACCGGTGTCGGTTCGGGCGTAGGGGCCGGTGTGGGAACCGGCGTCGGTTCGGGCGTAGGGGCCGGTGTGGGAACCGGCGTCGGTATGGGTGTCGGGATTGCAGTAGGGACCGGTGTGGAAATCGACGTAGGTATAGGTGTTGTGACTGCGGTAGGAACCGGCGTGGAAATTGGCGTTGGTACGACGGTCGGGACTGGTGTGGGTGTGGGTCCCCCTGTTGTAAACGAATATAGATCTCCTAAATACTGTATGTCATTCACTATCGCGTAAAACCTGTAATAGTACAAGGTGCCAGGCGTCAGTGTATAATTGCACTCTTCATTGATTTTAAAATATACCCGATAGTAATATTCTGTCTGAGAAGCCTCTGCAATTACATTTTTGTTTTTATCGTAAAGATACATTCCTAACTTTGTGCAGGTTCCACCAGATACATTGATTTCCTGCCCGATTCCCGCGTCGGTCCAATAGATATATGTATAGCTGTCATTACTCCACGGCGAGAAGGTAACGGTTGGTGTTGTTGCGACAGATTGACCGGGATCGACGAATTGGTAGGTGAAATTCGCCGGATTAACATATCCGCTGAATTCTCCTCCTGTGGCAACGGCAAAGTGACAATGCTTTCCCGTAGCCATTCCGCTGCCGCCGACATATCCAAGCAATGTACCCCGCTTTACCTGTTGCTTTTCCTGTAAGGCAGGATTAACAGACTGCATATGCGCAAACTGTACATAGTAGCCGTCAGTCGTCAATAAGCAAACACCGTTACCGTACCCATTGTTGCAATATCCCTGGTAATATCCATGATTTGGCCAACAGACACTCACGGTGTTGCATGGTGTCCCATATCCGCCATAACGCCTACATCCTGTGTAGACCTTATATAATGTCCCATCAGCAACTGCATATATTGGGTCGCCAATATTTGCACCAATGTCAATACCATTGTGTGTTCCTGATTTAAATGCTTGGTTTATCTTACTGGAAGAAGGAATAGGCCAGAGCCATGTGACTGCCAATGCTGCGTCTTCCCGCGCAACTTCATCCAATGTTTCTTCGATGGTTACTTCATTCGCTTCAATCAATAGACTATTTTGTTCAAATAAATCATTCGTGATCAGTTCAGATTCAATCCCGTCAAGATTTAACTCGATAGGTTCTACCTGTTCCAAAACCTCCTGGCTGGTTTCAATGATCTGAGCATCCCCATCGACAGAGTCTACGTGGATTTCCTCCTCTCCAACCGTGTAAGGCGTCACCATCAACAGCACCAGAGATAGAAAGATAGCCAACAGCTTTTTCATGTTTATACCCCCTTATCCGATTCTTTAAATAATTTTAAATGATATTGTTATTATACTCAATATATTAGGCATAGTCAAGCTGTTGAGTATGTTAAATTAGCCCTCAAAGGGGCATAATAACATCATGATCTCGTACAAACCTTTTTACGAAACATTGTTCAAGAAAAATGTGACGGAATATGCGCTGATTTACAAGTTTGGTATGCCAGCGAATACGATTCATCGAATGAAGCACGGCAAGCCAATTACTACAACTACGATGGATACACTATGCAGCATCCTGAATTGTCGAGTGGAGGATATTCTGGAATATATTCCGGATAAGTAGCAGAAAGTTCAACAAGCGGGATGCTGTGGCAGCGTAGGCGTTATTCTACTTGATAGACTCTCTATTCAAGGAAAGTAGGCCTGCCACAAGCAAAACCGGAGGGGGGTCATAGAGTAGACACAAGTTGTAGCGTTGTCTGGAGGAACGGATGCATTACCCACGCTTGCGGGACCTGAGGGAGGACTGCGACCTGACGCAGGAGCAGCTTGTGGAGGCTCTCGGAATGCACAAAACCACCTATACCAACTATGAACAGGGCAAGCGGGGAATCCCCTTCGCGCTGGTCATCTGGCTTGCGAACTATTACAATGTCTCCCTCAACTATATCGCCGGCATCGACAAGCGCCCCACGCCCCTCTATCCCAACCGGCCCTGCCCCTGGAGGGGCGACAAATGATATGCCTGCTGCGGATAGCGGCGGGTGTTTTTATGATATCTGTTCAGCATTGATGTATATCCCCCCATTCCAAAGGGACCGGATTCATCGTTCTACATATGGCAATGGACCGATGAAACCGGCCCTTTTTTGCGTTCCCCCAAGGCGGGGATGCCATGCAGGACACCAGTGGGGGAGGCGTTTGTTTTTTTCGTGTCTATTAAGTCGGATAAATTCTGATTTGTCACGCGGATGAAACCCCGTTGTAGGGGCGCCATCTCGTGCGCGGGAAGCGCGCGCGATACCGATTGGTGGCGCCCGTCTTGTACGTTTCGCTTCGTTGTACCTGGTGGGCGGCGCCCTAAAGGACTTGCTTCGCTGCGCCTACATTTCGCTGGAAAAAAACTATTTACCTTCCCCCCCTGTTCATCCATTCCGAAAAGTGCTATAATAATCCCATTACAATGACAGCGTGCCGCCGGATGCGCGGCGACAGGGGGAGGAACCAGCATGGAAAATGAAGCGAGAAAGCCCGCAAATTTTATTGAAGAGTTCATCGAGCAGGACCTGGCCAGCGGCCGGTTTGACCACGTTCAGACCCGCTTCCCACCGGAGCCCAACGGCTATCTGCATATCGGCCACTGCAAGGCGCTGTGCGTCGACTTCGGCATCGCGGAGAAGTTCGGCGGCAAGTGCAACCTACGCTTTGACGACACGAACCCCACCAAGGAGGAAACGGCCTTCGTCGAGGGCATCCAGCGGGATATTGAGTGGCTGGGCTACAAGTGGGACAAGCTCTACTTTGCCTCCGACTTTTTTGACCGCCTGTACGAGATCGCCCAGGACATGATCCGCCGGGGCGTGGCTTATGTGGATGACCAGAGCCCCGAGCAGATGCGCGCCAATCGCGGCACGCTGACGAAGCCTGGCGTGAACAGCCCCTACCGGGACCGTCCCGTCGAGGAGAACCTGGACCTGTTCGAGCGGATGAAGAACGGCGAGTTCGAGGAGGGCAGCCGGGTGCTGCGGGCCAAGATCGACATGGCCAACCCCAACGTGCTGCTGCGCGACCCCACCATGTACCGCATCAACCGCCATACCCACCACCGCACCGGCGACAAGTGGTGCATCTACCCGATGTATGACTTCCAGCACCCCGTCCAGGACGCCATCGAGGGCATTTCCCACTCGCTGTGCTCGCTGGAATATGAAATTCACCGCCCGCTGTACGATTGGTTCGTGGCCAACGCGAACGTCACCGACCAGCCGCCGCGGCAGATCGAGTTCGCCCGCCTGAACATCGAGCGGACCGTGATGTCCAAGCGCCACCTGAGAAGGCTTGTGGAGGAGCATGTGGTGAACGGCTGGGACGATCCCCGCATGCCCACGCTGGTGGCCATGCGCCGCCGGGGCTATACCGCCGCCGCCATCCACGACTTCATGGGGCGCGTGGGCGTGGCCAAGGCCGATTCCATGGTGGAGGGCAATCTGCTGGACCACTGCGTCCGGGAGGCGCTGGCCGACACCGCGCCCAGGGCGATGGCCGTCGTCAACCCGCTGAAGGTGGTGCTGACCAACTGGCCCGCGGACAAGACTGACACCCTGACCATCGAGAACCATCCCGATCACCCCGAGTTCGGCACCCGCGAGGTGACCTTCGGCCGGGAGCTGTACATCGAGCGGGAGGACTTCATGGAGGAGCCCGTGAAGAAGTTCTTCCGCCTGGCGCCGGACAGGGAGGTCCGCCTGAAGGGTGCGTACATCATCAAGTGCGTGGACTTCGTCAAGGATGAAAACGGCGAAATCGTCGAGTTGCACTGCACCGTGGATATGGACAGCCGCTCCGGCAGCGAAGGCGCGAACCGCAAGGTCAAGGGTACGCTCCACTGGGTCAACGCCGCCGACGCCGTGCCCACCGAGTTCCGGCTCTATGAGCCCATCCTGAAGGAGGATGACGACAACGAGGTCACCGTGGACGAGGACGGCAACACGGTGGAAGCCAGCGGCGACTTCATGGACAAGCTCAACCCCAACAGCCTGACCGTGGTCAAGGGCTTCTGCGAGCCTTGGATCGCCGCCCACGACGTTGGCGCGACCTTCCAGTTCCTGCGCATGGGCTACTTCTGCAAGGACCCGGATTCCACCGACGCCCTGCCGGTGTTCAACCGCACCGTGGCGCTGAAGGACAGCTGGGCCAAGGAAGCGAAGAAATAATGTATCTATTCAGTCAGATCAGTTCTGATTTGTCGCGGGCTTGCGCCCGTTTGAAGGGGGACAGGTCCCCCTTCAATACATCCTCCTCAGATTTGCCTGAAATCGTCCTAAAGGACTAGCTTCGCGTCGCAAGCGATTTCCGGGCGGCAAATCTGCAAGGAAACCTTTTTTGCTCTGGTCGACAGGCTCCCTGCCGCCCTGAAGGACTAGCTTCGCGTCGCAAAAAAGGCCCCGCCCGCGGCGTACACGCCGCCGCGTACGATTAAAGATCGGGGCGCTACCGCCCCCGATACCCCCGGTAAGT
>JAFWEL010000006.1 GCA_017512905.1 Clostridia bacterium | reverse complement strand
TCGACCAGAGCAAAAAAGGCTTCCTTGCAGATTTGCCGCCCGGAAATCGCCTGCGATTTCAGGCAAATCTGAGGAGGATGTATTGAAGGGGGACCTGTCCCCCTTCAAACGGGCGCAAGCCCGCGACAAATCAGTATTTACTCCTCCGGCGCGACGCCCCTCGCCTTCGCGTCCTCGATCATCGCCTCGGTATCCCGGCGCATTTCATTGCGCAGGGCGGTCAGGTAGGGGCTGAAGGCGGCGTCCTTTTCGCCGTAGGTCAGGTTCAACTCGTATTCCAGCGGCAGCCAGGTCTCCACCGCGGACTCGTTGTGGCTCTGTATCGCCTCCATGCGGTCCAGGGCTTTGTACAGCTTCGCCTCGGGGGTCTGCAGCGCCTCCATCTCGGCGAACAGCGCCCCCAGCCGCTCGGGCCAGGGCTCGGGCAGGCCGCCGATCAGCGCATCCACCTCCCGGCCCTCCACGACCCGGTCGGCGTCGGTCTTGACGAAGGTGGGGATGTCGCCGGTGATGGCCTCGCCGATGTCGTGCACCAGGCACATGCGGACCACCCGGTCGATGTCCAGCTCCGGGAATTCGTCGGCCATCAGCATCGCCATCAGCGCCACCCGCCAGCTGTGCTCGGCTACGCTCTCCCGCCGCCCGCCGGTGGTCCAGCAGTGGCGCGGCGCGTCCTTCAGTCGCTCCATCACCCTCAGAAAGTCGATCAGCTTCCGCGCGTCCATGGACATTCCTCCTCTTGTATCAAGTCAGCGGCAGGCGCACGGTGAAGGTGGAGCCCTCGCCGGGCGCGCTCTTCACATCTACGCTGCCGCCGCACAGATCGACAATGCGCTTCACCAGTGACAGCCCCAGGCCGTTGCCCTCGGTGGCATGGGCGGTGTCGCCCTGGTAGAACTTTTCAAAGATGCGCCGGCGGGTGTCCGCGTCCATGCCGGAGCCCTGGTCGCCCACGGCGCAGACCGCCGCGTCCCCCTCCCGGCCCAGTCGCACGGTCAGCAGGCCGCCCCGGGGGGAAAACTTGATGGCGTTGTTCAGCAGGTTCACCCAGACGTGGTTCATCATCTCCTCGTTGCCCCGGTAGGTGATTTCCTCCAGCTCGATATCCGGCTCCAGGTCCTTCTCGCTCCACTGCTTCTCCAGCAGCAGCACACACCTTCGCAGCTGCTCGTCCAGGCGGTAATCCTCCCGGTCGGTGACGATGGTCTGGTTTTCCAGCTTTGAAAGCAGCAGCACGTTGCTGGCCATGTTCGCCAGCCGGTCGGACTCGGTGACGATGATGTCCAGGTATTCCCGTCGCTGATCGTCGGTCAGGTCGTCCCGCTCCAGCTGCTTGGCAAAGCCCCGAATGGACACGATGGGCGTCTTGAACTCGTGGCTGAAGTTGTTGATGAAATCCTTCCGGAACAGCTCCAGGCCGCCCAGCTCGGTGGCCATGTCGTTGAAGCTGCTGGCCAGCTCGCCCATGTCGCCGGGCACGTCCTCGGCGTCCACGCGCACGGAAAAATCCCCCCGGGACACCGCCTGCATTGCCCGCACCAGGTCGTCCATCGGGCGCAGCTTGCTCCGGCCCATGCCCGCGGCCAGCGTCAGTATGAACACCATCAGCAGCATCGGCATGGCCAGCGTCCGGAACAGCGGGTTTGCCAGCAGCCCGAAGAACACCAGGAAGCCGTAGGCCGCCGCCGCCATCACTCCCGCCGCCACGATCACGCTGAACAGGAAGGTCCACAGCGTCATGTACAGCGACTGGCGGCGCAGGTCCCGCCGCCAGCCGGCCTTCGGGACATCTTCCTGCCGCACGGGCGGCTCCGGGCAGTCCCTGCGCCTGAACAGATGCTTCAATCCTTCTTCACCGCCTTGTAGCCCAGGCCGCGCACGGTGACGATCTCAAAATCCGGGTTTTCCCGGAAGTGATCCCTCAGCCGGTTGATGTGCACGTCCACCGTGCGCTCATCAGTATCGGAATCCATGTCCCAGATCTCGTCCATCAGCTGCCGCCGGGTGAAGATCTTCCCCGGATAGCTCAGCAGCTTGAACAGCAGCATGAACTCCTTCTTCGGCAGGGTGCGCTCGCCCTGGGGCGTGGTCACCGACAGGGCGTCATAATCCAGCACCGTGTTCCCGACGGTGAGCCTGTGCTCGTTGACGATGCGGCTTCGGCGCAGCAGCGCGGCGATGCGAAGCACCATCTCCTCCTCGTCCACGGGCTTGACCATGTAGTCGTCGGTGCCGATCAGGAAGCCCTTATGCTTGTCAGCCGGCTTCTCCTTCGCCGTCACCATCAAAATCGGCAGCTCACAGCCCGATTCCCGCAGGGTACGGGTGAACTCATAGCCGTCCATCCGGGGCATCATGATGTCCAGCACGATCAGGTCCACGTGCTTGCGGTCCAGCACGTCCAGAGCCTCCACGCCGTCCCTGGCCAGTATGGGCTGGTAGCCGTGCTGGGTCAGCACCGCCTCCATCAGCTTGCGGGTATTGGCGTTGTCCTCCACCACCAGAATGTGAAACATGCTCCCACCTCAAAGCGCTTCACGCGCATCGTTTTATCCGTCTATATTTTCTTTCAATCCTGTGAACTGATTATAAACCCTTGCATTGTCCGGGTCAAGATAGTAAAATGGTAAGAGGTAAATTCTGATTTATCCATACCCCAACCCTTCCAACTGGAGATGTCTTCTATGGATAGCGACAACCTTCGTCCCGCTCCCGCCCCGCCACACTACGCGGCGGCGGGCGACTTCCTGCGGGTATTCTGCGTGCTCATGATCGGCTGGTACCACATCTGGCAACAGTCATGGCTGACGCCGGTGCTGCGGTTAGGCCCGATCAGGCTGGATTTCTACCCCTGGGTGCGGGCGGGCTATATGTTCGTGGACCTGATGCTGCTGCTCAGCGGCTTCCTGCTGTACCTGCCCTGGGCCAACGGCAATCCCCCGGCCACCGGCGACTACCTGCGCCGCAGGGCGAAGCGCATCCTGCCCGGCTACTGGCTGGCCCTCATCGTGATGCTGATCTTTACCGTAACCGCGCCGGATTTCGACCGGCCCGGGCTGCTGGCGAAGGACTTGGCGACCCACCTGGCCTTCATCCACAACCTGTTCCGCTTCAGCTACACCCAGACCCGGCTGAACGCCGTGCTCTGGACCCTGGCGGTAGAGGTCCAGTTCTACCTGCTGCTGCCGGTGCTGGCCCCGGTGTTCAACCGCCGCCCGCTGGTTTGCTGGGCCGCGATGACCGGCGTCGCGCTGAGCTTCCGCTACCTGTGGACCGCCCAGATGGCCGACACCACGATGTTCGTCAACCGCCTGCCCAACATGCTGGACCTGTACGCCAGCGGCATGCTGGCGGCCCACCTGTACGCCCGGTTGGCTCGCCGGACGGACCACCGCGGGCTGATCGCCGCTCTGGGCACGCTGCTGGCCATTGCGGGCGCCTGGGGGGTGCTGCACATCATCCGGCAGCAGTCCATGTCCTACGGCGACTACGAGTCGCTGCGCCTGGGACAGCTCACCCGCCGCCTGTCGCTGGGTCTGGGCGGGGCGGCCTTCCTGCTGGGGGGCAGCCTCAGCTTCAAACCGGTGCGCGCCGCGCTGTCCAACCGGGTGCTCCGCTTCCTGGGCGGAGCCAGCTTCAGCTTCTACATCTGGCACCAGTGGCTGGCTGTGCGGCTGAAAATGTGGCGCATACCACCCTACCAGGCCGCCGCCGACCCCAACCAGGCCGGGGAAATGCCCTGGCAGCTGCACTACACGCTGCTGTGCTTCGCTGCCGCGCTGCTGCTGGCGGTGCTGATCCACCAGTTCATCGAAAAACCCGCCGCCCGGTGGATGGCCGGACGGCGGAAAAAGGTCAAATGAACGCAAACCCGTCACAGCTGCCCTTACTTTACCTTCACGCTCCTGACGTTCGACCAGGCGGAATAGTAGGTGTTCTTCCCCACGGTCCTGCAGACGCGGACGCGCACGTAGTAGGTCTTGCCGGTTTTAAGCCCCTTGACGGTGGTCGAGACGGCCTTTGACTTCTTTATCTCGACGCTCTTCGCCCCGGAGAAGCTTTTCTTCAGGGCGTATTGCAGCTGGTAGCCGGTGTTGGCCTTACCCTTCTTCCAAGTGGCGGTGAAGGACTTTGTGCCCGCCTTCAGCTTGCTCAGCGCCACCTTGGGCGGCAGGATCTTAAAGGTGACCTTCTTCGTGCCGGTATATTTGCCCTTGCCCGTCAGCGTGGCCGTAGCCGTGCCGACGGCCTTGTTGTTCTTGTAGGTAACGGTGTAGTCCGTGCCCTTTTTCAGTGTTTTCTTGCCGTACTTCACGTTGACCGCGGGCTTCAGGAGCTTGCCGGTGTACACCTGGCTCTTAACGCTGGCCGTGCACTTGGACAGCTTCACCTTCGGCTCGGGCGTGGCCGTTGGGGCGGACGTGGGCGTGGGGGCAGGCTCGGAGATCACCCTATAGGGGATGTTCGCCATCTCTTTGACGTACTGCTCCCCATAGGAACCTTCCACTACGATCAGCGTCAGGTTTGAACAGCCATCGAAAGTGTGAAACGCCATACTGTTCACACTGGCGGGGATCGTCAATTCCGTCAGGCCGGTGCAGTTCTCGAAGGCGTAATCCAGGATCGCCGTCAGGCTGCTGGGGAGCGTCAGGCTCTTTAGCGACGTACAACCGGCAAAGGCGAACTCTCCCAACGTCTCGAGGGAATCGGGAAGAATCACCTTCTCCAGCGCCTTGTCGCCGTAAAACATGTCCGTATTGAAGGTCTTGAGCTTGCTTCCCGCTTCAAATATCACGGTTGTCAGTTTTTCCGACAGGCTGAACATGTAGCCGCCCATGCTCGTCACGCTGGCCGGCACGTTCACGCTGGTCAGGGATCCGCACTGGTGAAACGCGCCCGTCCCGACGGTCGTCACAGTGCCGGGAAGCGTCAGCTTTTTCAAGGCGGATTGGAAAAATGCGCCTTCCCCGATCGTCTTCAGGCCATCTGCAAAGTTGACGGTTGAAAGGGCATCCGTCTCGCAGAAAGCAAAATCCAGTATGCGCGTTATGCCGTCGTGCAGGGTGACGCTCGTGATATCGCTGCCCTTGAACACATTCTCGCCGATGGCCGTCGCGTTCCTGGGAATGACGATGTCCTTCGCGCTGCCGGTATATGTCCGCAGTACGCCGGTCTGGTCTACGCCGAAGCCTTCGCTGTCCGTGGTGATAATGGGCTCGGGCGTGGGTTTCGGCGTCGCGGTAGGCGAGGGTGTCGTCGTGGTCACCGACCCGACGGCCGTCACCGTGACCTTTGAAAAGCCACTGGAACCGGGCACACTGGCGCGAATGGTATAATCGCCGGGGTCGGAGAGCGTCACATTGAGATAACGCGCGCCTTCTGCTGTAAAAACGAGGTTCACCGGCGCCTGAATCCGCTGTGTACCGATAACGTTTCCGTCCTTGAGTACCTCCACGGTTGTCGGCAGGAGCTTGGCGGCAATCTCTTTGGCATCGCCGCCGGGGAAGGTCCATGTCAGCCAGATCTCCACATCGCCCGTGCCCACCGTGGACCCGTCCTCGGGCTTGACGATGTGCACCAGCGTCTCGCCCACGTCGCCGTTGAGCGTGGCGGCATCATTGTATTCTTCCTCCAGCGCCAGCTCCAGCCCGGACAGGTCGATGCCATCCGGCTCCAGCGTCAGCCCGTCATTTTCCGATACGCCGATCTCCGGCGGGATATCGAGGCCGTCCTCCGCTGTGTCGTCGCCGAGCACGATTTCCATCGGTGTATCGGCATTGCCGTCGATCGTCAGGTCCTCCATCGTCGCCGCCGGGATCAGCCCCGACAGCAGGCACAGCGCCAGCAGCGCCGCCAGGCACTTCATTTTGCGCATCATCAATACCTCCTCAATCGTCTGTAGACGTAAATTTTCGATTACATTTATATTATAGCAAAAACAAGCATCAAAAGAAATGACACGGGCATCCTTTTGGCGCTTGTTTTAAAATTTTACAATAAGACTATGAATTACTTTTGTAGCGGCGGCGTCTACGCCGCCGCTATATGCACCTACTTTTTTCCCGCTATTCTTCCATGTACCGCTTCTCGGCGAAGTGCCAGCCGTCGCGGCACATATCCTCGATATTCCGGGTGGCCTTCCAGTGCAGCAGCTCGGCGGCCTTCTTCGTCTCGGCGTAGCACTCGGCGATGTCGCCGGGGCGGCGGGCAGCGATGCGATAGGCGATCGGATGGCCGCAGGCCTTCTCGAAGGCGTGGACGATCTCCAGCACGCTGGTGCCCTTGCCGGTGCCCAGGTTCACGGCCTCGGCCCCAGTGTGGTCCTTCACATAATCCAGCGCGGCCAGATGGCCCAGGGCCAGGTCCACCACGTGGATGTAGTCCCGCACACCGGTGCCGTCAGGGGTATCGTAATCATCGCCGAACACCGTCAGCTGCTTCAATTTGCCGGCGGCCACCTGGGCCACATAAGGCAGCAGGTTGTTGGGGATGCCGTTGGGGTCCTCGCCGATCAGGCCGCTCTCGTGAGCGCCGATGGGGTTGAAGTAGCGCAGCAGGCAGATGCTCCACTCGGGGTCGGCCACGGCCAGGTCCCGCAGCATCTGCTCGATCACCACCTTGGTATAGCCGTAGGGATTGGTGGCCGAGGTGGGCATGGTTTCGTTGAAGGGCACGGGGTTGTTCATGCCGTACACCGTGGCGGAGGAGGAGAACACGATCTTCTTCATGCCATGCTCGCGCATGACCTCGGCCAGCACGATGAAGCCATAGAGGTTGTTGTCGTAGTATTCCAGGGGCTTCTGCACCGACTCGCCCACCGCCTTCAGGCCGGCGAAGTGGATCACGGCATCGATTTCATGGGCGGCGAACACCGCGTCCAGCGCCGCGCGATCCCGGATATCCACCTCATGGAAGGCGAAGTCCTTGCCGGTGATGGTGCGAATGGCGTCCAGCGCCTCGGGCTTGGAATTGACAAAGTTGTCCACGACGACGATCTCGTGGCCCGCGTTCAGCAGCTCGACACAGGTATGGCTGCCGATGTATCCGGCCCCGCCGGTGACAAGAACCTTCATGGTGGTATCCTCCTTATCTATATTTCCCTTCTCCCCTGGAACGCACGCAGCAGCGTCACCTCGTCGGTGTATTCCAGTTCGCCGCCGATGGGCACGCCGTGGGCGATGCGGGTGACCTTCACGCCCATGGGCTTGATCAGCCGGGAGATGTAGGCCGCGGTGGCCTCACCCTCCACGTCGGGGTTGGTGGCCAGTACGACCTCCTTGATCTCCCCCGACGCCAGTCGACTCATCAGCTCGCGGATGCGGATGTCGTCGGGACCCACGCCGTCCATCGGCGAGATGACCCCGTGCAACACATGGTACAGCCCGTCGTATTCCCGCATGCGCTCCAGGGCGTTCACGTCCCTCGGGTCGCGCACCACGCAGACGATGTCCTTTCTCCGGCTGCTGTCGGCGCAGATGGGACAGGGGTCGGTGTCGGTGTAATTGCCGCAGATCGGGCAGAAGTGGATCTGCTTCTTGCCGTTGAATATGGCCACGGCCAGCTCGCGCACCTGGTCCTCAGGCAGCGCGATGATGTGGTAGGCCAGGCGCTGGGCCGTCTTGCGGCCCACGCCGGGCAGCTTGGAAAGCTGGTTGACCAGCTTGGCGATGGCCTCGATCTCCGCCATGTCAGAACAGCCCCGGCATATTCAGCCCGCCGGTCAGCTTGCTCATCTCCCGCTCGGTGGTGTCATTGGCGGTGCGCAGCGCCTCGTTCACGGCGGCCAGCACCAGGTCCTGGAGCATCTCCACGTCGTCGGGGTCCACGGCCTCGGGCTTGATCTCGATGGAGATGAGCTCCTTCTTGCCGGAAACCTTCACCGTCACCATGCCGCCGCCGGCACTGGCCTCGTACTCCCGGGTCTCCAGCTCCTCCTGTACCTTGGTCATCTGCTGTTGCAGCTTCTGGGCCTGCCGGGCCAGCTGCTGCATGTTGCCGCCGCCCATCATGCCAGGAAATCCACCTCTTGCCATAGTTGATTACCATCCTTTCATCAGTGCGCCACCGGACAGGCATCCGGTCGCGTTCGCAAATTATCACATTATAATTATAGCATAAAATGCCGCGCTGCGCAAGGCTGGCGGCGCAATTCTCCATCTGCTTGAACTCGCAACAAACCCATGCTATAATAACGGTAATAAATACACAACGCCATCCCACAAGGAGATCAAATATGGACAACACCCGCAACAGCGCCGGCTGGGACACGATCATACGCCCTCGCAAGGGCTGGTTTGACATCGACTTCAAGGGCCTGGTGCGCTACCGCGACCTGATCTGGCTGATGGTGAAGCGCAACTTCACCGTACTGTACAAGCAGACCATACTTGGGCCGGCCTGGGTCATCATACAGCCCCTTCTGACCACGCTGGTGTTCACGGTGGTATTCGGCAACCTGGCCGGGCTGCCCACCGACGGCGTGCCCAAATTCCTGTTCTACATGGCAGGCAACATCATGTGGCACTTCTTCGCCCAGTGCCTGACGGTCACATCGGAGACCTTTGTCAAGAACAGCAAGCTGTTTGGCAAGGTCTACTTCCCCCGGCTGGTAATGCCCTTCGCCACGGTGCTGACGGAGATGATCAACTTTGTGGTACAATTCGTGCTGTTCATCATATTCGTCATCATCTACGCCGCGAAGCCCGACAGCGGCGTCCATCCGAACCCGCAGCTGATCCTGCTGACGCCGCTGATGCTGCTGCAGCTGGGCATACTGGGGCTGGGCTTCGGCATCATCATCTCCGCCCTGACCACCAAGTACCGCGACCTGGCCATGCTGGTCAGCTTCGGCGTCCACCTGTGGATGTACGCCACGCCGGTGACCTACTCGGCCTCGATGATCGCCGACAAGTTTCCACGGCTGCTGGACTGGTACATGCTCAACCCCATCACCCCCATCATCGAACTGTTCCGCGCCGCCTACCTGGGCGTGCCCCGGTATTCCTACGGCTACAACCTGCTGTCGGTAGTGGTAACGATCGCGGTGTTCCTGCTGGGCGTGATCCTGTTCAGCCGCACGGAAAAGACGTTTATGGATACAGTTTGAGAGAGGATATCGACATGTCAGAACGGATTCTCGAGGTAGACGGCGTCTCCAAGGAGTATCGCCTGGGTATGATCGGCGGTGGTACACTGCACGGCGACCTGACCAGCTGGTTCGCCCGCGTGCGCGGCAAGGAGGACCCCAACGTCAAGATCGGCAAGGAGCACCTGGCCCACAACCAGAAATTCTGGGCATTGAAGGACGTGACCTTCGGCGTGAACCGGGGCGACGCCGTGGCGATGCTGGGCCGCAACGGCGCGGGCAAGTCCACCATGCTGAAGCTGATCAGCCGCATCACCGCGCCCACCGAGGGCGAGATCCGCATCCGGGGCCGTGTGGCCAGCCTGCTGGAGATCGGCACCGGCTTCCATCCGGAGCTCAGCGGCCGGGACAACATCTACCTCAACGGCGCGATACTGGGCATGAACCGGGCGGAGACCACAAGCAAATTGAAGGAGATCGTGGAGTTTTCCGAGATAGAGCCCTTCATCGACACGCCGGTCAAACGCTATTCCAGCGGCATGTACGTCAAGCTGGCCTTCGCCGTCGCGGCCCACCTGGACCCGGACATCATGATCTGCGACGAGGTGCTGGCCGTGGGCGACCTGGCCTTCCAGCAGAAGTGCCTGGCCAAGATGGCCGACATCGCCCGCAAGGGCAACACGGTGCTCTACGTCAGCCACAACATGCGCACGGTCTCCCAACTGTGCAACCGGGGGCTGTACCTGGAAAACGGCCGCCTGACCTACGACGGCACGCTGGAGCGGGCCATGGAACTCTACGGCGGCAGCAGCGCCCGCAGCGTTTCCCGCAACCTGGACGAAGTGCCCCGCACCCGCAACCGGGGCGATACCATGCGGATGCTGGCCATACACTTCGAGGACACCCAGTCGCTGGAATACGACATGGATTCCACCATGGTCTTCACGCTGAAGTGCGTGGCCCATATCGCCGAGCCCCGGCTGCGCATCCGTCTGATTTTGCAGAACAGCACCGCCACCCCCATCGCCATGACCCAGACCGAGCCCTTCGAGGTTCGCGCCGGGGATACCTTTACCCGCCGCATACGCTTCCCGCTTGACAGCGTCGCCCCCGGGGAATACGTGCTGAAGATTTCCCTGATCGCCAACAAGCCCGGCGGCATTTCCACCTATTACGACACCATCGTCGATGTCAGCCGATTCGTGATTGTGGACGACCCCGCCGTCAACGCCGGCTTCGTCTGGCGGGAAAGCCTGTGGGGCGAGATAAGGCTGAAGCCGTTGGAGATGGATTAAGGGTATTGCCAGGGCCATCGAACATCCTGTGACAAAATCAAATAATTCCGACATCTATTCAATCGGGTAAATTCTGATTTGTCGCGGAGCGACAAATCAGAATTTGAGGTTTTAGATTTTTGGGTTTTAGTGGCTAGGGATGGTAAGCATATCTTCGACAATATAATGCCCCTAACCAATGCACCTTGCGAGAAGCAACCCCCGCTGCGGGCCGCGTATGCTCGCGAGGTGCTTTTTTATTCGCTAATTGACAGATCATATTAAGCTCAATCTAAAAAAAGCGGAGCAGTTTTTTCGTGCCGGCAAGGAAAGACTCCGCAGGCTTGCTGGCGACGCCAAGTCAGTCCTTCAGGGTGAAAAAAATGTCCACAGATTCGCTGGATTAAACTGAGATGGGTATAAAATCCTCCAAACCTGCCGACGCTTAGAACATATTCCCATGAAACGGAGGAATGGTTCTGAAACGTCGGTTTTGTTTTTGGTTGGTACTTATATGGAGCCTCGGGATGTGCGGCGCGCTGACGGAGGGATTGTCTGACGTGCCGGTATCCGAATACATCCGACTGCACGTGGTGGCGGCGGACGACAGCGCAGCGGCCCAGGCGCTGAAGCTGGATGTGCGGGACGCGTGCCTGAAAGCGGCGCGGGCGCTGCTGGAGGATTGCGGCGACGCGGACGCGGCCTGGGATATCATCGGTGATAATGTGGACGCGCTGGAGGCGGCGGCGACGGCACAGGCCCGGGCGCTGGGCTATAAGGGCGCGGTGCGGGCCGAGACGGGGGTGTTCGATTTTCCCGACCGGCACTATGGCGCGGTGTTCGTGCCTGCGGGGCGATATCGGGCGCTGCGGGTGGTGATCGGGGAAGGGGCGGGCCACAACTGGTGGTGTGTGCTGTTCCCGTCGCTGTGTATCCCGGAGGGCGAGACGCCGACGCTGCGCTCGGCGCTGTTGGAATGGCTGCGAGGGCTGCCGGGAGGCAAACGATGAAGGCCCGGCGGGGCGCGGCCCTGCTGGCGGCCCTGGCGCTGGCCCTGTTGCCGGTGGCGCTGGCGGCGGTGCTGGAGGTAGGCTCCCGGGGCGACGACGTGACCGCGGTGCAAAAGAAGCTGATCCAGTGGGGCTACCTGAAGGGCACCGCAGACGGGCGCTACGGCGAAAATACCCGGGCGGCGGTGTCGGCCTTCCAGCGCAAAAACGGCCTGGCTGCGGACGGGCGGGTGGGCCCGGCCACAGCGAAGGCCATGGGCGTGACGCTGACCGGAGGTTCGTCGGTGGCGGCGTCGGCGGCGATCATCTCCGCCGACCACCGGCTGCTGTCCCGGCTGGTGTACGCCGAAGCCCGGGGCGAGACCTACAAGGGCCAGGTGGCGGTGGCGGCGGTGGTGCTGAACCGGGTGGCCAGCGCGTCCTTTCCCAACACCATCTCCGGCGTAATCTTCCAGTCCGGCGCTTTCAGCTGTGTGAGCAACGGGTCCATCAACAACACCCCCGACAGCAGCGCCATTCGCGCCGCGCTGGACGCCCTGAACGGCTGGGATCCCACCGGCGGATGCCTGTATTACTACAATCCCAAGGGCACCGACGACGCGTGGATCAGGACGCGGACCGTGAAGACCGTCATCGGGAATCATCAGTTTGCGGTGTGAAATTCTGATTTGTCGCAACGCGACAAATCAGAATTCCCAAAGGAGGGCAATCCATGAACGAAACCTACTACATCGCGCCTGCCCGTACCCGGGACTGGGCGCGGGTGCTGAACGGCGCGCTGGCAGCGCTGCTGGCGGGGGTGTTGGCCTTCGCCTGGGCGCAGACGACGCGGCTTACGGAGGCCAACGCCCGGCTGAACGCGGTGGTGCAAAAGGCGTTTTACGAGACCTGCGAGCTGACCGAGGGCGTGTCGGTGAACTTCCGGAAGGCGCTGGTGGCCGGGGAGCCGGGGCAGCTGCAAACGCTGCTGAACGAGATCGCGTTGCAGACCCAGGGGGCGCTATCGAACCTGGCACTGCTGCCCCTGGGACAGGAAACGGTGTCGGGTACGCTGAAGTTCATCAACCAGGCCGGGGACTTCGCCACGGCGCTGTCGGCCCGGCTGGGCAACGGCGGGGAGGTGACCGCGGAGGATACCGCGGCCATGGAGCAACTTTCCGAGACGGCGGCGGCATTTTCCGTGCGCATGGGGCGGCTGCTGGACCGCTATGAGAAGGGCGAGGCGGTGTTTGACGGACCCGACGCCACCGGGGAGGAGAGCCTGTATCCCATCACCGGACCGGCCGCGGATTATCCGGCACTGCTGTACGACGGGCCCTTCTCCGACGGGCGGACGAACGGGGAGTTCAAGACGCTGGCGGGGCTGGCTGAGATTGACGAGGCCCGGGCGCGGCAGGCACTGACGGCCTTCGTGGGCCAGCAGGCGGCGGAGGTGACCTTCACCGGTGAAAGCGAGATCCCTGTGGGCTGCTATGAGTATACCCTGCGGCTGGGGGCCTACCGGCTCAGCGCCGGGGTGACAAAGGCGGGCGGCGAGGTGCTGTATATGCTGTGCGACAGCGCCGCTGGCGAGGTGGTGCTCAGTGATGCCCAGGCCGTGGACGCCGCACGGGCATTCCTGCTGGCCCGGGGCTTTGGCGAGATGGAGCTGAGCTATTCCAGCCGGTTTGAGGGCATCCTGACCGCCAACTTCGCCGCGGTGCAGGACGGGGTGGTGCTGTACCCGGACCTGGTGAAGGTGCAGGTGTCCCTGGCGGACGGGACCGTCGTCGGGCTGGAGGCGGCGGGCTACCTGATGAACCACGTCCGGCGGGAGATTGCCCTGCCGAAGCTCACCGAGGCCGACGCGCTGGCGCGCATCGGCGGGGCGCTGAACCCCCTGGGGGCGCGGCTGTGCGTGATCCCCGACAACGATGCCGAGGCGCTGTGCTACGAGGTCCACGCCACCTCCGGCAGCGACACCTTCCTGGCTTATATCGACGCCATGACCGGCGTGGAGAGAAGGCTGATGCAGGTGGTTGAGAGCGACGGCGGGGCGAAGGTGATGTGAACGAACCATTGGAGTGATAGCAGCATGACGACACAGTATATCTCACCCCCGCCGGCCTATTCGCATAGTATGCCCCACAGGATGGTTGCGGAGCGTGATACCATGATCAACAGGGGCGATCTGTTCAGCGCGTGTCTGGACCCGGTGGTGGGTTCGGAGCAGGGGGGCATTCGCCCGGTGTTGGTGATCCAGAACGACGTGGGGAACCGTTACAGCCCCACGGTGATCGTGCTGGCCGTCACCGGGCAGCTGGGCAAGGCACGGCTGCCCACCCATGTACCCATCGCCTGCGAGGGCACCGGGTTGGTGAAGGACAGCGTGGTGCTGGCCGAGCAGATCCGTACCCTGGACAAGCGCCGCCTGCGCGAGCGCATAGGCACCCTCCGACCCGAGGTCATGGTCCGGGTCGGCGAGGCGGTGAAGGTGTCGCTGGGGATTAATACCAATCTCAACTGAAAATGCACCTGTCTGTAGGCACTTTTTCCGTTCTGGCTTGGCGTCGCCCCAAAGGACTTGCTTCGCTTCGGAAAAGGCACCGTCAGACAGGTGCAGGAATTAATCAGCGGCTACCTGATCCCGGCAGAGCGTCACCAACAGCGCGCCCTCTTCCACCGAAATTCCGGCCCATTCCCCGGCGAATTCATTGCTGACGCCCAGGGGGAAGCCATTGGTCCAGTCGGCCCCTTCGACGGTCCACTTCGCACCGCGAACGGTCACACCCCGGCAGACCCGGTCCAGCGCGAACACCGACAGCTTCACCGGTCCGCGGCCGATGGCGTCGGCGGGGATGAGCACCGTGCCGCCCTCGACCACCGTGGCCCAGCTCAGGCCATCGCTCATCGTGATATGCGCGGCGCGATCCGCGACGTAGCGCATCGCCTGGATGTTTCCCAGGGTGTGGTCGATCCGACCGCCGAAGCCTCCCACGACCAGAAAATCATCAAAGCCCATGGTCAGGCCCCGCTTCAGGCAGAGCATGGTATCGGTGTCGTCCTTCTCCACCGGGAAGCGCTCCACCGGTCCCATCCCGGGTGGGTCGGAGGAATCAAAGTCGCCGATGACGAGGTCCGGCCGGACCCCCGCCCGAGCGGCCACCCGCCAGCCGCCGTCGGCGCAGACCACCCAGTCCCCCGGCCTGGGAGCATAGGCCCGGTCCACGTCGCCGTCGCAGCGGGCGGTGAACACCACGCACCTGCCCTTCTCCGGAAGCCTGTGAAAGCGCTCCATCCGGGTAAAATCTTCGATCACGCCGTCCGCAAGGGCGGCGATTTTTTCGGGGTGGTGGTCGTTGCCTGCGTCCCGCACGGCGTAGACGCCCATGCCGGCCCTGCGCGCCCCCGTCACGCCCTCCAGCGTATCTTCGAACACCACACAGTCCCCCGGCTCGACCCCCAGCCTCCGCGCCGCCAGCCGGAACAGCGCGCCGTCGCCCTTGCTGACGTCGCCCACCTCGGCGGAGGTGCAGACGACGTCGAACAGCTCCCACGCCCCGCAGCGGCGCAGGGTCGGTCCGAACAACACCTCCCGGTTGGCGCTGGCCACGGCCAGCTTCACCCCGGAGCGCTTCAGGCTCCGCAGGTAGGAAAGCGCCCCCGGCTTCAGCGATACCCGGTGGGCATACGCGTCCTCGGTCATCCGCGTCCAGTCGCCCATGACCTCCTCCACCGTCCGGGGAATGGTAAAGCGCCGCACGGTGTATTCCGCGGTCTCCCGAAAGCTCATGCCCTGGATGGAACGGGCGTAGTCCTCCGGCTCCTCCATGCCCATGGCCTCGAAAAACGCCCGGTCCACCTCCCGCCAGACCCACACGCTGTCCAGCAAAGTGCCGTCCAGGTCGAATATGGCGGCGGTGAAGGGGATGGTTTTGTTTAGCATGCTCTTGCTCCTTTGGTTTGGTAACTTCTGATTTGTCGGGGAGACGAGGGAACAGGGAACAGGGAACAGGAATGGCGGCTGCCGCGAACATTTCGATATTGTACGAGTTGTAGCGGCCCTAAAGGACTAACTTCGTGTCGCCCTAAAGGACTAACTTCGTGTCGC
>JAFWEL010000101.1 GCA_017512905.1 Clostridia bacterium | reverse complement strand
CCGGTGACAATAGCCTGAGGGATCCACCTGTTCCCATCCCGAACACAGAAGTTAAGCCTCAGCACGCTGATAGTACTTGGCTGGAAACGGCCCGGTAGGGTAGGTCGTCGCCGGATCTCACTGAGAGTCATTCTTTGAATGACTCTCTTCTTATATTGAATTTGGTACGAATTGACCGTAGAGAAGATAGAAAAGGCATTCACCAGCATACGGTGTGGGAAACACATTCCAGACAATCACAGAAAGCGATGGCGTAAAGCACATGAAATTAAGTGGGTTGAATTGGTTCCTATTGGCGGCAGCCATCATATTGCTGGGTGTTTTGAGGGACAGCTTCATCGGCGAAGAGATATTGCCGATGGGGATTGAACCCCAGGCAGCCGCACCGGAGGTGGAAAATGCGCCGGAAAATGAAGCGTGGAAAGACTTGCAGATGACCATACAGCAGGCAGAGTATGACGAGGTCATCCGCCTGACGCAAGACATCAGGGCGGCAAAGGACGATTCGGGCCTGATCGTTCCCCAAAATGCGAGCATCACGCTCGACCTGGCCGGTCATGCCCTTGACCGTGGCCTTAGGGATGAAACACACGAAGGCTATGTCATGAAGGTTCGCGGAAAGCTGACGGTGATCGACAGCGGTGATAAAAACAGGGGAAGGATAACGGGCGGATACAACAGCGGGGATGGCGGCGCGATCGTCGTGGAAAAAAACGGAACCCTTTCGCTCGAAGGCGGCAGCCTGTATGGAAACAGGAGCTCGGGTAACGGCGGCGCTGTGTATGTACACAGTGGCGGCAGCTTCGATATGAGCGGCGGCAGGATCGAGAAAAACAGCTGCGATGGGAATGGCGGAGGCATTTGCATCAAAGGGGGCGCCTTTGAGCTGTACGGCGGGGAGATCCGCGACAATGTGAGCGAGGAAAATGGCGGCGCGATCGTCGACGTTCAGGGCGAGGTTGTGTTGCTCGATGGCACTGTCGCGGGCAATACGGCCGGGAACACCGGCGGCGGCCTGTACGTCATTCAGAGCACGCTGGAGATGGGCGGCGCGTCGGTCGAAGACAACCGGGCATTATACGGTGGCGGCGCATACCTGTCGAAGAGCAGCTTTTCCATGCGCGATGGCGTTATCCGCGGGAATACCGCGGACAAACGTGGCGGCGGCGTGCTGTTCCGTGACTGCATCATCAAGCTGTCCGATTCGCCGGTGATCGCGGAAAACCAGTGTACGCTGTCGGGAGGTGGAGAACCCAACAACGTCTGTATCGAAAAGAAGGCGGTCATCGGAATCGACGCCCCGCTGGCACCGGATGCCCATGTCGGCGTCAGCAGCGAGTGCCACGTCTTTACCAGGGGATTGGCCAATTCCGGGAATGACGGCGCCTTCTTCGCTGACAGCGGTTTGTTTGTGATCGAAAGCAGCGAGGATAGCAGGGAGGCGCGGCTCGCCCTGGCGCCCGACGGCGGCGCGGATACCCGAATCCAACCCTGGACCGGCGATTTTGAATATATCGCCTATTCCGGCATTCTCGGTGAGCCCCGCATACACATGAATTCGAAAGAATTCTTCGAGCATTATTCCACCGGGAACTATGCCTTCAGCATCATGAAGGGCGATGTGAGGCCGACGGCGGATCATGGCATCGTCATGTGCCATGACGCCAGCTTTACCCTGAATTCCCAGGGCAGGATTACCGCCCATGACCGGAAAAACTGCGTCAATATTCATGACCTGACCCTGGAGCAGTGTCTGTCCCTCAGGTATGACAATATTTTTGACGGACAGTATACCAGCGTGTGTGATTTCGAGACTTATATCAGCACCTGTGCCCGGAACAATAAGTGGGCCTACATCACCATCAGGGACGAGTATATCCCTGAAATGCTTGACACGATGATTCCGCTGATCTACAGGTACGGCATGCAGCACAGATGTATTGTCAACAGCTTCGAGCTGGACAGCCTGAAAATGGTCAAGCAGGTCGACCCGTCGATCAGGTTGTCCTGGGTCATCACAAATCGGAAGCTGACGACTGACATCGTGGATCAGGCCGCCGCCCTGGGCAATTGCGCGCTGACCCTGTACAGCTTCAAAGACGGCCTGGACAGGCTGGAATTGCTCGCGCTGTATGAATATGAGATCATCTATGCCCAGAGCAAGGATATTCCACTCTATGCGGCGATTGCCCGTATCCCATCCAAAGTGGAGCGGTTGAAGCGATTGGGGATACGCGGCGCCCAGTTTATCGTCTCCGTATACGACAATTGACGCAAAAAGCGCCCTTCCGCGATCATTGAGCGGAAGGGCGCTGTGCTTCACGGGGCTTACGCCAGCACGACCTCGACCTGATGGGTCGCGGGGGCCTGGTCGGCGGGGATGACGTTGCCTTCCAGGGCCTTGCCGTCTACGGTCAGGGTCAGCCGGCCCTTCTCGTCGCCGGCCTTGTTGACGATGTGGATGTTGTAGGTGCTGCCGCGGAACTTGCGCACCAGATGCAGGTCGGTCAGCTCCTTGGGCAGGCAGGGATCCAGCTTCAGGCCGTCGTAATCCGGCTTGACGCCCAGTATGCCCTGGCTGATGGTGTAGAAGCTCCAGGCCGCGGTACCGGTCAGCCAGCTGTTCTTGGCTTGGCCGAAGTTGGGGGCGTAGGGGCCGGCTACCATCTGGCTGTATACATAGGGCTCGGTGTAGTGCAGCTGCTGGTCCTCGATCCAGGCGGGGCAGGTGCGGCGGTAGATGTCGAAGGCCTTGCCGCCGTGGCCGAGGGTGGCCTGGGCCAGGGCGATCCAGGGGTTGTTGTGGCAGAAGATGCCGCCGTTCTCCTTGTATCCCGGGGGATAGGAGCTGATCTCGCCCAGCTCCAGATGATAGCGGGTGTAGGGGGGCGTCAGGATGGCCACGCCGTGCTCGGAGAGCAGGTGCTTCTCCACGCTGTCCATGGCCTTTTGGGCATAGCCCTCCTTCACGCCCACGCCGGACATGACCACGAAGCCCTGGGGCTCGATGTAGATCTTGCCCTCGTCGCACTCGTGGCTGCCCACCTTGTTGCCGAAGGCGTCGTAGGCGCGCACGAACCATTCGCCGTCCCAGCCGGCGGTCAGCAGCGCCTTCTCCATGTCGGCGTACCAGCCGGCCACCTGCTCGGCCTCGTCCGTCCAGCCGTAGAGGCGGCACAGGGCCTCGTAATCCGGGCACACGCCGGTGAACATGCCGCCGATGAAGGTGGACTCGGCCGCGCCGGTCTCGTTGTTCTCGGTGGTTTGGAAGCTCTCGCCGGGGGTGCTGGAGAAGCAGTTCAGGTTCAGGCAGTCGTTCCAGTCGGCCCGGCCGATCAGCGGCAGGCCGTGGGGGCCGCGATGCTCCAGCGTGTAGTGGATGCTGCGGTGCAGGTGCTCCATCAGGGGGCGGGCCTGCTTTTCGTCGTTGTCGAAGGGTACCATTTCCTTCAGGATGGACACGTCGCCGGTCTCCTTTACGTAGGCCGCCACGCCGAAGATCAGCCACAGCGGGTCGTCGTTGAAACCGGAGCCGATGTCGTTGTTGCCCCGCTTGGTCAGGGGCTGGTACTGGTGGTAGGCGCTGCCGTCGGGGAACTGGGTGGCGGCGATGTCGAGGATGCGCTCCCGGGCGCGGGCGGGGATCAGGTGCACGAAGCCCAGCAGGTCCTGGGTGGAATCACGGAAGCCCATGCCGCGGCCAATGCCGGATTCATAATAGCTGGCGGAGCGGGACATGTTGAAGGTGACCATGCACTGGTACTGGTTCCACAGGCCCGCCATGCGGTCCACGCGGATATCGCCGCTTTCCACCTGGAAGGAGGACAGCAGCTCGGTCCAGTAGGCCTTCAGCTCGGCAAAGGCGGCCTCGAACTGTTCGTCGGTCTTGTACTTATTGAGGATCGCGTAGGCCGGGGCCTTGTTGATGACGTTGGGGGCGATGAACTTCTCCTCCTGGGGGTTCTCGCAATAGCCCAGCACGAAGATGAAGGAGGCCGTCTCGCCCGGCTTCAGGCTGCGCTTGAGCCAATGGCTGCCGATGGGGGAGAAGCCGCTGGCCACGCTGTTGTTGCTCCTGTTGGCGAAGGGCACCTGGGCCTCGCCGAAGCCATTGTAGTAGCCGATGAAGGAGGCCCGGTCGGTGTCGAAGCCGTCGATGTCGGCGTTCACCGCGTACACGGCGAAGTGGTTGCGGCGCTCGCGGTACTCGGTCTTGTGATAGATGGCGCTGCCCTCGATCTCCACCTCGCCGGTGGAGAAGTTGCGCTGGAAGTTGGTGGAATCGTCCTGGGCGTTCCACAGGCAGAACTCCACGAAGCTGAACAGCGAAACGTCCTTGACCGCGTCGGAGTTGTTGGTCAGCTGCACCCGGGTCACCAGGGCGTCCACACCCCGGGGCACGAAGGACAGCTGCTCCGCCTTCAGGCCGGCCTTTTCGCCGGTGATGCGGGTGTAGCCCAGGCCGTGGCGGCACTCATAGCTGTCCAGCGCCGCCTTCACGGGCATCCAGCCGGGCGTCCAAACGCTGCCGCCGTCATTGATGTAGAAATACTGTCCGCCGGCGTCGGTGGGTACGTTGTTGTAGCGGTAGCGGGTCAGGCGCAGCATCCGGGCGTCCTTGTAGAAGCTGTAGCCGCCGCTGGTGTTGGACATGAGGGTGAAGAAGGTCTCGCTGCCCAGGTAGTTGATCCAGGGGGAGGGGGTGTCGGGGCGGGTGATGACATACTCCCGCGCCAGGTCGTCGAAATGGCCGTATTGCATACCGATGATGCCTCCTTGCTCCGTGATGGGATAAAAATGCCGTTCTAAAACGATTTCGATTCAAGACATAAAAAAACCCTGTACCCTTATTGTAAATGACATGTCCGAAAAAATCAAGGGGTACAGGGCGTTTTTTTGCTGTGAAATGGTGGAATGAGGGGACGGTTCCTCATTCCATGTTCGGCGTGAGTGGAATAAGGAACCGTCCCCTATTCCACATCACATCACGCCGCGCCTTCCGGGATCGGCGCGATGACGTTTTTATACAGGCGGGAGAAGAGGATCAGGGTCGTAATCAGCGAGGCGATCTCGGCGATGGGGAAGGAATACCAAACCAGGGTGTCGTTACCGGTCTGCATGCCGATGCGGGCCAGTATGTAGGCCGCGGGCAGCAGCACCACCAGCTGGCGGATGAAGGAGACGATCATCGAATAGGTCCCGTAGCCCAGCGCCTGGAATACCGAGCCCATGGCGATGCAGACGCCGGCAAACAGGAAGGTGCTGCCGATGATGCGCAGCGCCGGAATGCCCACCCGCAGCATATCCTCGGAGGCGTTGAAAATCTTCAGCAGCGGCCCTGGGATGAGCATGAAGGCCAGCATGCCCAGCAGGATGTAGCTGGCCGCGTAGATCACCGCCAGCCGGATCGCCTCCATCATCCGGCGGCGGCTGCGCGCGCCGTAGTTGTAGGCGACGATGGGGATGATGCCGTTGTTCAGGCCGAACACCGGCATGAACACGAAGCTGTTCAGCTTGAAGTAAACGCCGAACACCGTGGCGGACAGCTCTGCGGCCCTGGTGTAGGTGATCAGTATGATGTTGAACAGGAAGGTCATCACCGAGCCGATGGCGATCATCAGTATGGAGGGAACGCCGATGGCGTAGATGCGCTTGATCATGGCGGGATTCGGCCTGAAGCGGCGCATGTTCAAGCGAATGTCCTCGTTTTTGAAGTGGTTCAGCGCCACCGCCAGGGCGAAGGCGACGATCTGGCCGATCACCGTGGCCACGGCCGCGCCCCTGGCGCCCTGTTTGAGGCCCAGTATGAATATGGGGTCCAGTATGATGTTGATGATCGCGCCGGTGCCCTGGGTGAACATGGTGTAGATCGTGCGGCCGGTGGACTGCATCAGGCGTTCGAACATGATCTGCCCGAACACGCCGAAGCTGAAGCAGCAGATGACGGTCAGGTAGTCCACGCCGTAATTGATGATTTGGGTTACGCCGGTCTGGGTGGCAAAGAATTTGCGCACGCCGAACAGCCCGAACAGCAGAAATATTGCGTAGCCCACCAGCGCCAGGAACACGCCGTTCTCGGCGATCTGGTTGGCCACCTCCGGCCGCTTCTCGCCCAGTGCCCGGGACAGCAGCGCGTTCACGCCCACCGCCGTGCCCGTGGCCACGCCGATCATCAGGTTCTGCGCCGGGAAGGCCAGGGATACCGCCGTCAGCGCGTCCTGGGCATAGCGGGCGACGAAATAGCTGTCCACCACGTTGTACAGCGCCTGCACCAGCATGGACAGGATCATCGGCAGCGACATGTTCAGTATCAGCTTCGGTATGGGCATGACGCCCATCTTGTTCTCCGCGGGAGCCGCCTTCTGCATGGGTCTTTTCTCCTTATCGGTGGAGTTGTAGGATGTGTTTTACATTATGCATTATTCATTGTAGGATTACGCCGTAGGTGTGTCAAGGGATATAATGATAATTCTGAGGGTGTCAGCCAGAAGATCGGGTGATGGCGTACCCATTGGGTTATCATGCGAAGTGCAACGCTCCGGATGTCCCCCTTTCCACGGGGCAGGGCAAACGCATGAATTACATAAACGCTAATAATATTGCCAAAGTATTGCGAACAGGCATCATTTCAATCACATGTACCGGCTTTGCCGGTGCATGTGGATTCCCACAAAGGGCGCGCTTGCCCGCCCGACTGGGAAT
>JAFWEL010000100.1 GCA_017512905.1 Clostridia bacterium | reverse complement strand
TTCATTTTCGTCGCGGGAACGTTCCCTTCGTTCTGGCTGCAACATTCCGTGCGCGGCTTTTCCTGTTCCCTGTTGACTGTTCCCTGTTCCCTTTGTACTACCCTCTGCTTTTCCACCAACAGCTCGATAAATCAGAATTTCCCCGACCGAACAAATCCTATAAACGCAAAAACTCCGCCCCGTCCGGCATGACATCAAATCGCGATTCTGTCATGCCGGGCGGGGCGGAGGCGCTTTAGGGGTTGAACAGGCGTATCAGAACAGCCCGTTGCTCTCCCGCAGGGCGTTGGCCTGGGAATCCAGCAGGCGGCTGAACTCCTCCTTATAGGCGGCGGCAGCGGTCTTGAGGGCGTCGAAGCGGGCCTCGAGGGTGTCCACGCGGCTCTTGGCCTCGGCGGAGATGGCGTCCGCCTCCTCCTGGGCCTTGCTCACCAGGGCGTTCGCCTTCTCCCTGGCCGCGCCGGTGATCTGGTCCGCCTGGGCCTGGGCGTCGCTGACGGTCTTCTGGGCCTTGCGATTGGCCTCGTCGGTGGTCTCATCGGCGATGCGCTGGGCCCCGATCAGCGATTCCCGCATGGCGTTCTGAAGATTCTGGAAATAGCCCTTCTCGTTGTAATCCGGCGTGCGGGCTTCCGCCTCGGCAGCCTGCCTGCGCGCCGCCAGCACATCGCCCTCCAGGGTCTTGATCTGCCGGTTCAGCTCCAGGTTCTCGCGCACGAGCGCCGCCATCTGCTCGGAAATCTCATCCAGAAAATCATCGACCTGCTCGATATTGTAACCGCCGGTCGCCTGCGTGCCAAATTCCTTCTCCTGAATATCCTTTACGCTGATCGCCATGTCGATACCGTCCTTTCATCACTGGTATATATTGTCCTACAATCAAAACACGCTTCTATCCCGGTTTATTTCGCCGGAAAAGGGCTCAATTCCTGCAAAGGCACGTTACGATTACATTATTTGCCGCCGTAGCGAAACACCTGCACCACCTGCCGACCCCGCCGGGATTCCCCCTGGAAGGCCGTCACCCGCACCCGCCCATAGCCCCGGGCGGAGATCAGGTCGCCCTCCTCCAGCCGGGCGTCCGGCCTCAGCTGGGGCACGTGGTTCAGCTTCACCAGGCCCGCGGCGATCAGCCGCTGGGCCTCGCTCCGGGACAGCCTGCAGGCCGCGGCCAGCACGGCGTCCAGCCGCTGCTGCTGCACCGTCAGGCGCAGGCTCTCCCCCTCGGGGGGCAGCAGCGCCGGCTCCTCCGTCGCCACGCTGACCTTCAGGCTCGCCCGGCCCGCGCTGTCCAGATTGGCGGCGACGTAGTCCGCCACCTCCCTCAGGGCGAACAGGTAGGCGCAGGGCGCGTCGCGATAGGTCCCCATGGCGATGTCGCCGGTCATCTCCCGTTCAATGCCCAGCCCCATCACCGCGCCCAGCAGGTCGCGATGGCCGGGCGTGGCAAACCTCCCGTTCCATTGCAGCCGGAGGGCCTGTATGGGCCAATCCCCGGCATCGGGCGGATCATCGGCGTAAAACGCCGCCACGCAGCGCTCCGCGCCATCATAGCCGCCCCACAGGGCGACCTTCACCCCCGCCCGGGCCGCCGCCGCGTTCACCGTGCCCAGCGCCGACGGCTCCAGGAACCGGGTGGCGCAGACCCTGCCGGTGTGGCCGGCCCGCAGCGCCAGCTCGTTCAGGCGCTTTTCCAGCGCGCCGTCCATCACAGCCTCCGGGCGAGCAGGTAGTACAGCCGCCACCACAGCCGCTCCAGCAGCTGGTAGGCGAGTATCGCGAACAGGTAGGAAAAATCCACCGGGGCCTGGAAGTACTGCCTCAGCTTCATCGAAAGGCCCTGGAAGGGCGCGACGAAGGGGCGGATGAAGTTGCCCAGGAGGTCAAAGGCCCGGAAGTTGGGCCGGAACCAGCTGAGCACACAGTAGATCACGATCGCCATCGAAATCAGGCGCAGGAAGATGTAACCCGCGTAGAAAACCTCGTAAAGGCCCATTGCCTTTCCTCACCTCCGCTCCGTCGCGTATCGCCTCAGAACCTCCGGTCCATGTCGAAGGTGTCGTTGACCTCCACAGACATCGGCGCGACCAGGTAGGTCCTGTCCGATGCCTTGCGGATGCTGGCATGAAGGGCGAAAACCGCCCCGGAAAGGGTATCCACGGCCCGTTGGAGCAGGTGGCCGTCCAGCTCGTCCATGGTGAGCACCACGGTGTTGTTGGCGATCAGCTGGTCGATCACCTCGCAGCAATCCTCCAGCGAGTGCAGCGAATACATCACCGTGCGCGAACGCTGGCTGACCCGCATCGAGCGCTGGGGGCTGACCCGCTGAGGCAGGTTCCTGTCATTGTAGCGGGGGTCGGGCTGCTGACTGTAGCGGGAGGACTGGCGCGGCGCGCGGGGCGCGGCGCTGTAGCCGGAATCGTCGAAGCGCGAAGCGGTGCGGCGCTCCCCCGTGCGATAGTCGTCATAGCCCCGGGGTGCGCGGCTGTCGTAGCGGCTGGACCGGCCGGTGCTCTCGGGCAGCCGGCGCTGATTGTTCGTCCGGCTCTGGGCGGTGCGGCTGTTGGTTGCGGCGCTCGTGCGCTGCTGCCGGGCCGGCGTATAGGCCGCCCGACGGCCATAGTTGTCGCTGGAATACTCCTCGCCGTAGGTATCCTGCGTATCCTCATCGTCCACAAGGCCGATGAAATTCAACAGCTTGTTAAAGCCTCCGGATTTGTTGCGCGCCATGGTGTTCCCCTCTTTATCGCGTCATGCGTTGTAACCTGTTTCGTCAAACCTTTGCCGGACGCGCGCCGAACAGCGCCCGCCCCAGCCGGACCATCGTCGCGCCCTCCTCGGCGGCGACGACGCAATCGTCGGACATGCCCATGGAGAGCGTGTTCATGCCGATTCCCGGCAGGTCCATCTCCCGCAGGCGGTCAAACCACTGGCGCATCCGCCGGAACAGGGGCCGGACGTCCTCGGGGTCGTCGGCGATGGGCATGATGGCCATCAGGCCCTGCACGGACAGCCCGGGCAGCTCGGCGCAGCGGCGCAGGAAGGGGATCAGCTCGTCCTCGTCCACGCCGGCCTTCTGGGCCTCGCGGGCGATGTTCACCTGCACCAGCACCGGCATCACCTTCCCCGCTGTCCGGGCCCGGTGGTCGATCTCCACCGCCAATGCGTCCCGGTCCAGGGACTGGATCATGGCCACCCGCTCCACGGCCTGCTTCACCTTGTTGGTCTGCAGCCGCCCGATCAGGTGGATCTCAAAGCCGGGGTTCAGCCGCTCCTGCTTGGCCACCAGCTCCTGCACCCGGTTTTCGCCCAGCAGGCGGATGCCGCCGTCCCAGGCCATGTTGATGGTGTCGGGGTCGATGGTCTTGCTGACGCCACAGATCGTGGCGCCGCCCCACTTGGCCGAAGCCTCGCCGATGCGCGCCTGCCAGCGCGCGATATTTGAAAGCAAATCCTCGCGGTTCATAGCTGTTCTCCGATGTTATTTGATCAGCACCGTCTGGCCCAGCTGGAGGGCCCCCTCCACCATCGGCTGGATCATGGCGATGTTGCCGTCGGTGGAAAGCACCTCGACGGGCACGAAGGTGCCGCCGGGCACGTCGTACACCCATACGCCCATCTGGCCGTTCTCGTTGTACAGCGCCTCGACGCGCACGGACAGGCCCGTCAGCGTGATGCTGAACTGCGCCTTGCCGGTTCGCCGGTAGATCAGCGGCCCGATGGGGTCGCGCACCTCGAATATGGCCAGCGTGGTGTCGTTTTCCTTCTGCACGCTGTAGACCGAGGCGGTGTAGATGAGGTCGTCGAAGCCCTCCATCTGGAGGTAATAGTTGTCCTGGCCCACCATGGGCGTCCAGGTATTGCCGCTGTAGAGCACCGCCACGTACCAGCGATTCTGGTTCACGATGCGATAGATGCCGTTGTTGCGGGTCTGGCGGGTGTTTTCCAGCCGTTCCCCCGCCAGTACCGAGCGGATCTGGGGGATGGACAGCCCGTTGAGCGTGTCCGGGGTCAGGTCGGTTTCATAGCCGTCGATGTAAAAGGACACCACGCCGTCCCGGTCGGCGTTGGAGACCGTGCGCCAGGACTGGATGGATGCCAGGCGGGTGTTTTCCTCGTCGTACAGCTTGGTCAGCTTGCTGTCGCCCCGCTTGTTCTGGCGCAGGTATTCCTGGCGGCGCACCATCTCCGTCTCCAGCTGGCTGGCGACGGTCTTCAGGTTACCGGTGGTCTGGCGGGTGATCAGGTTCTTGAACTCGATCGCCTTGCGGTTGACCTTCTGGTCCAGCTCCTGGAGCTGGGAATCGACGATATTGGCCAGCAGCTGCTTGTGGTAGTCCTGGATCTTCTTGCGGGTGGCCTCCAGGTTGTTGAGCAGGCTCTCGGAATAGCCGGTGGCGTACAGGTTGGCCACGGTGGTGTCCGCCGTCACCAGGGAATTTTCCGGCACGATGTATTCCACCCGGGCCGTGGATTCCGCCACGGTCACCGACTCATCGCGAATGAGCACGCAGTCCACCGTCTGGCGCTGGTCGGCGTTGGCCATCATGATGACCGTCTCCTTTGAGCCGGGAAACAGCCTGGGCCGGAGGATCAGGAAGGCGATGACAAGCAAGGCCAGCAGGAACAGGAAGAACCTGCCGGTCACTCTCCTTTTGCGCATAGCTCACGCCCCGATCGCTCGTAATTTTGGCCGTCCGCTCCGCCGCCGGGGACAAAGTGGACAGGGTACAACCATCGTATTCTATATTATAACCGGTGTTGGGTTATGATTCAATGCGCATCAATAGACTTTTTTTCGCCATATACATTACATTGTGTCGCGCATTTTACCAAAGAGAGTAGACAAAAAACGCGGCGAATGCTATAATAGAATAGAGGTAATGGGAGTTAAACAGCGATTTTCCAAATCCCAGCGGCCATGCATTACCATCGAAAGGCGGCCAATCAATGCCTAATCAGAAAACCGGCAAACGGGTCGGCGGCGTTTCCGCGAACGCGCTGACGATGCCCATTGTCGTCATACTATCCATACTGCACGTGCTGATCATCGCCGTCATCGTGATGATCAACACCAACAGCAGCAACCTCTCCGTCATCATGTCCAACGCCGGCCAGTACACCCAGGAGGCCACGTCGCTGCTGGGTGGCTCCAGCCTGCTTTCGGAGACGGCGAGCAACTACGTGCTGATGCCCCTGACCGAGGCCGGCGAGGCGAACGTTGCGCCGCTGCAGGCCTATGCCAGCGAGCTTTCCGTGCCGCGGCGGGGCAGCGACGTCGTGGAAAAATTCAAGGCCCACAAGATCAACCCGGAGGAGCTGGGCCTGCTGGAGACCGCGGCGGAGAGCGCTGATTACATGCTCAACGCTCAGCTGCACGCCATCAGCCTGGTCTCCTCGGTCTATCCCCTGCCCCAGATCAAGCCCATCACGGACATTCCCCGGGTGGAGCTCACCCCGGAGGAGCAGGCGATGACCGACGAGCAGCGGCTGTCCACGGCGCGCACACTGATCCTCGGCTCGGTCTACGGCATGAACAAGCAGTCGGTCTCCCAGAACGTCAACGCCTGCGTGGGGGTGCTGCAGGGCACCTCCACCCAGATGGCGGCCATGGTCTCCCAGCGCATCGGCAGGCTGCGCACGGTGCTGTGGATCATTACGATCTCCATCGTGGTGGTGCTGGTGATCACCTTCACCATGCTGTACCGCCAGCTGCTGTCCCCGCTGGGACGGTTCGTCACGCTGATCCCCGAGGACGTGCCCCTGGATGAGACCCGGGGCTTCCGGGAGGTGCGGCTGGTGGCGGCCGCCTACAACGACGTGCTGAAGCGCCGCAACGCCCTGGACAGCATACTGCGCTCCGCGGCGGAGACCGACGCGCTGACGAACCTGCCCAACCGCTACCGTTTCGAGCAATACCTGCTGGAATCCGAATCCAGCGGCTATTCCATGGCGGTGCTGCTGTTCGACGTCAACTATCTGAAGCAGACCAACGACACCGAGGGCCATCTGGCGGGCGACCGGCTGCTGCGGGCCGCGGCGGATTGCATCTCCTCCTGCTTCGGTGAAAACTGCTTCCGCTTCGGCGGCGACGAATTTGCCGCCATCGTGAAGAATTGCACCCCGGACAGCATCGACCGCATGGTGGCGCAGTTTGAAAAGGTCGAGAAGGAGCAGAACGTCAGCATCTCCCTGGGCTATGCCTACGCCGAGGAAATCGGCAGCACCACCTTCCGCAAGCTGCTGGACGAGGCCGACCAGAAGATGTACGCCCAAAAGAAGGAAATACATTCCCGGGAGGCGTGAGGGAATAATAGGATGCAGAACCTGACATTTGCATCAATCTACAAAACAGGCAGAATGTAGGGGCGGCGTTGCGCCGCCCGCCAGGAGATACACGTCAAAATGTACTCGGGCGGGCGCGGCAACGGCGCCCCTACAGGTATGAAGCTTTGCGCGTTCATGAACGTTGCAACTTATAAAGGAGTCCTTTCCCCATGATTCAATTCACACCCACGAGCGTGACCCTGTTCGGACTGACCTTTCACTGGTACGGCGTGATCATCGCAGTCGGCATGGCGCTGGCCGTGGCGCTGGCCTGCGCCCGGGAGAAGCGCCTGGGCCTGCCCCGGGACACGGCGCTGGATCTGGCGCTGGTGGGCATCCCCGCGGCCATCGTGTGCGCGCGCCTGTACTACGTGGCGTTCTCCTGGCGGGAATACGCGGCCAATCCCATCCAGGCGCTGTACATCTGGCAGGGTGGCATGGCCATCTACGGCGGCATCATCGGCGGCGTGCTGGCCGGATACCTGTATGCACGGCACAAGCACCTGCCCTTCCTGCGGCTGGCGGACCTGGCCGCGCCCTCCATCGCCCTGGGCCAGGCCATCGGGCGCTGGGGCAACTTCATCAACCAGGAGGCCTACGGCGCCGTCGCCACCCGGCCCTGGCAGCAGCGCTTTCCCATATCGGTGTTCATCCGGGCCGACGGCCAGTGGCACTTCGCCACGTTCTTCTATGAATCCGCCTGGTGCTTCATCATCGTGGGCGCGCTGCTCATCGGCGAGCGCAAGCGGATATTTCGCCGGGACGGGGAGATCTTCCGGGCCTACGTGTTCCTCTACGCGCTGGAGCGGGCGCTGGTGGAGGGATTGCGCGCCGACAGCCTGTATCTGGGGCCCTTCCGCGTGTCCCAGCTGCTCAGCCTCGCCGCGCTCCTGGCCTGCGCCGTCATCGCGCTGAAGGACGCGAGGAACAGGAGGGCCCCCGCCATCACGCTGGCCCTGTGCGTCGCCATGGCCGCGCTGCTGCTGGCCGGGCATCCCTGGCCCGCCCTCGCCTGCGCCGTGGGAGCGGCGGGGATGTATTTTGGGGGGAACCGTTTCTGACGGGTTTCTGTTCAGGCATATGCAAATTCTGATTATCCATCTCCCGTCCGTTCAGCATTCCTCCAGCATCGCCCGGCATCCCCGCTCGATCTGGCTGTACACCTCGGCAAAACGGCCGGTGTACCAGGGATCGTCGATGGCATCGTCGCTTCCGGCGAAGGACATCAGCAGACGTATCTTCCCGTCGGGGTCGCCCCCGGTGATGCGCAGCATATTGCGGAGGTTGTAGGGCTCCATGCCCACCAGCCAGTCATAATAGTCGTAGTCCCCCCGGGTCATCTGCCGGGCGGCATGGCCCTTGCAGGAAATGCCGTGCTTCGCCAGCTCCGACCGGGCGGGGGGATAGACCGGGTTGCCGATCTCCTCCCGGCTGGTGGCGGCGGAGGCGATCTCAAATTCATCCTCCCGCCCGGCATCCTTCACCAGCTTCTTCATCACATATTCCGCCATCGGCGAACGGCATATATTGCCGTGGCACACGAATAGAATTTTCACCATCTCAAGCCAACCTCCTGTCCTGCCCGCGCGCCTGTTTTGATCGGTCCCTTCGGCCTGTACGATCATGCGCGGGTTTCCCATTTGCCGCATCTGAAAAAGATAAATTCGGGGCGATGAACCGTGCCGCCGAACATCTCGGGGTGCCGCTTTCTCATTTCGTCAGAGATCGTGGCCTCCCGGCATGCCTCGATGACAAAACCGGCCCCGACCAGGGCGTTGATCAGCGTGGCCACGGTCCGGTGGTAGCATTCATAGCCGTCCACGACCCAGTCCACCTTCCTGAGTCCCTCCACGCAATAGTTCCTGAGATTCGCGTACAGGCGCTCGCCGGTTTCCGTCCGGGTGTACCGGTCATACGCACCGTCCCAGGCCGTTGCGATGGGGTGGGACATACTGAAGACAAATTTGGCGTCTTCCCTCATCCGCCCGTGGACCTTGCGCATCAGGCCGGCGAAGTCCTCCACGTAGTCGAACGCCAGTGAACTCGTCACCAGGTCAAACCGGCGGTCAATGGCGTCGATATCCTCCATCGCCATGGGGAGATAGGTGATATTGGCCGCGCTGTTGTGCGCCTGGGCATACGCCAGCATTTTCCGCGATATATCGATGCCCAGGACGGACTCCGCGCCCATGTCCGCGTACTGTCTCGCATGCTGCCCCATGCCGCAGCCGATGTCCAGGACCGACTTGCCGCGCAGGTCCGGGAGCATTGACAGCAGAATGGGAGTTTCGATGCAATCGTTGAAATTGACGGGATTGCGCCGGTTGTCCTGAAAGCGCTGAAAAAACGCTTCGTTGTCGTAGATATTCTGCCTCGACATGCCGGGCCTCCTTCCCTCGATGCGCCGGCGCACGCCTCCCGATCGGGACGCCTGCCGCCGGAACCAATGTCAACAATTAAATATGGATACTGGCGCAGGGATGCCGATGAGGCATCCCTCGATTTCATTCCTCATCGCTCAGTTGACGGCATTACCTCCGGAACAGGGTTTCATAGGCGGAAACGCATTTGTCCGCGACGCACACGATCCACGCCTCCCGCGTCATGGGCAGCTTTTTCAGATTGAGCGGCCACATGTGGCTGGAAATGACGTGCCCGGTCCTGTCGTCGATGGCGAAATGGGCCCGGGCGTTCGCGCAGGCGGCCTTCGCATGCGTGAAGCCGTGCAGGCGATGGGCCCCGCCATCGTCGTTGTGCCAGTCGTAGAGGTAAAAGTCGTGGAGCATCGCCCCCACCAGCAGCACCCTCAGGTCGGAGTGGAGCGACAGCAGACGGTCGATTTTATAGCTCAGCCGCGCCACGCTCTCACAATGCTCATAGGTGGAAACCCTGCCGTGCTGGATGAATTTGCGCATCTCCTGAACCCTCTCGTCGGTTTGGAGCCCGGAGAGGATGCGGTTCATTTCGTCATCGCTGTGTTTCTTCATGGGGCACGCTTCCCTTTCCGCGCCACGGGGTCTCCCCGGCGGCGTCGTCCCTCCCATTATACACCATTCTGCCGCAGCATGCCAACAAAAAAACCGCGCCGTTCAGGATTGCGGCGAAGCTGTCCTGAGCGGCGCGAGGGCCCTTTGTTTTTTCGCGTCAGATCTCCAGGTAGGAGTCGGCGTAGAGGTTGTTGTTCTTGATGATGTCGCAGGTCTTGACGGTCTCCATCAGGCGCTGGTCGTTGGGGTTGACGATGGCGCTGGTCAGGCCCTGCATCATCGCCATCGCCAGCATGCAGCTGTCGAAGAT
>JAFWEL010000099.1 GCA_017512905.1 Clostridia bacterium | reverse complement strand
CGTTCGTCCTGAGCCAGGATCAAACTCTGATGTTTAATCCTTTTCCATTCCGCCGACCCTACTCCCTTCGGCTCGCCAAAGCCTCCGCTTTCCTGCCCGCTTCATGGCGTTTTACTCATAGAATTCTGACTGTTCTCGCTCAGCCTCACCGCTCCCCGCTTCACCGGATCGTCGCAGCCTGGCCTCGCGCTCTCGTTTCCTCTGTATCGTTTTCAAGGTTCGCTCGCTGCCCGCGCTATCAGAGTTTTTCAACTCTGTCTCGCTGACAGCTTGTTTATTATAGCAAATGACCTATCGTTTGTCAAGCATTTTCTATATTATGATTTTGCGACATGGTTGTGGCTTTCAGCGGGTTCGACCACAATATATTGTATTATCTGGCTTTTTTCGGGTTTTCATGCCGGATTTTTCTGTTTATTTACATTGTTAAGAAACATTTTTATCTGCCTTATCAACATCGGCAATGCCAAATTTGCCCCAATAAACCCACCGATAGCCAGTGGATCATTCCGAATTGGCTCGAACAACCATAAATTTTCCAGCGACGGAAGCCTCTGCAGCAGGATCATATACGCCGCACACAGCAATCCCGCCAGCATGCGCACACCCATATACTCCCACGCCTTGACGCCACACCCTTTCAACACATCCAGGCATTGGACGATGGCGCACATGCCCCCGAAGCCGCACATGCCTGCGAGTAGTGGTAGCTTCACCGACTCGGGCAGTGCCATGCCGGACACCCGCAGCGCGCCGGAGGGTACATCCAGCAGGCACAGCAGAACCTCCGCGGGAGTCCGACCGACCCACGCCTCCAGGGCTGTGGAGATCGCGCCGAACAGCGTCATGTATCCGCATATGGTCAGCACGCCCAACACCGCCCCGCGAATCGGCCTCTCTTCGATCGCGAATGCCGACGCACACGCAGGCGTTGTGCGCGACATCCAACACTGTCTCAACAACAGCAGCAGTGAAACCTGGGCCAGCAGCTGCGCGGCTGCCAGCCTCCAGCCCATCGCGGCGCTGTTCAGCATGCCCGCGCCAATACCCCCCACCAGGAAAGCAGGGCTGAATCCCGCGCTGGCCACCGCAAGCCTTTGCAGCTGGCCGCGGTTCAAGCCTGCCCGACCGGAGATGTCCCTCGCCGCCATTGCGCCGGCAGGCGTCCCCGCAACCAGGCCGATCATCATCCCCGGCGCGGCGGCGCCCGGCAGATTGAAGCACCTTCCCATGGGCCGCGCCAAAAGCGCCTCATAGGCCGCGACCGCCTCCCCGCAGGTCAAAAGCGGCATCAGCGCCAAAAACGGAAACAGCGCCGGCGCCACCGACGCATACCAATGGACCATAGCCCCGGCCGCACCCTGTGCCGCCGCCTGGGGCTTCGACAGCAACAGCCCTGCGGCAGCCAGCCCGACCATCCATTTGAGATGTTTCAAAGACAACCCCCCTGTCCACATAAGCCTATGCGGGCAGGGGGGGATTCATCCTGGGATTTACAGCTTCTCGGGATAGACGCCCTTGGCGTACAGCTCCAGCAGCGCCTTCTGAACCAGGGGGCGATCCTCCTTGTAGGTCACGCCAAACCAGACCGCCTCGGTCTCCAGCATGTCCACGGTGATCTCACCGCTCTTGAGCATGCTGTCCACCATCACGGGCAGCAGGCATTCGCACTTGATGTCGGCGGGATCGGCCTTTTTAAGGAAGTCCTCGAAATAGCGCTGCATGCCGTCGAACAGCGCCGGGTGGAAGCCCCAGAAGTTCATCGAGACCAGCGCGTCGGGGTCCAACGTGACGCCGGGCTCGCCGGCGGAGGTATCGGCGATGTGGCCATCCTCATACAAGCGGATCTTCGCCACCTCGTCCACATCCACCATGCGTCCGTCCACCACCTTGCAAACGCCGCGGGTGACCGCGCCATGGATGCTGACGGTGTTCTTCAGGCGGTAGCCCACCATGGCCGCTCTGGCGGGCGCGGAGCTCTCCACCAGGAAATCATGCATCTTCTGGAAGGAATCCACGCCATAGTAGTCGTCGGCATTGATGATGGCAAAGGGCTCGTTCACGCAGGTGCGCGCACACAGCGCGGCGTGAACCGTGCCAAAGGGCTTGGTCCTGCCCTCCGGGACCGTGTACCAGTCCGGCAACGAGCTGTAATCCTGGAAAGCGTATTCCACGGTGATCTTCTTTTCCAGCTTGTCGCCACAGATGCGCTTCACATCCTCCAGCATGTCCGGGCGAATGATGAAAACCACCTTGTTGAAGCCCGCGCGAATCGCGTCGCAGACGGAATACTCCAGCAGGATCTCATTGTTGGGGCCCATGCCGGTGATCTGCTTGTTGCCGCCGTAGCGGGAAGCCATGCCCGCCGCCATTACGACCAGTGTTGTGTTCATAGTGAACCATTCCTTCCTTATATGTATTTATAGTTCCATCATAGTCCGCCGCCCGTGCTGCCAAAGCCGCCGGTGCGCTCGCCCCGGGCATCGTCGTCGTCGGTCAGCCCAAAGGGCAGGAACACCCCCTGGGCAAAGGCCTCGCCCGCCCCGACGGTCATGGGCCTGTCCCCGGCGTTGGTCAGCTTGATGAATATGTGGCCCTCATTGCGCGCGCCGAAGTAATCCGCGTCCACAATTCCCACCGTGTTGTTCAGCTGCAGCCGGTATTTAAACCCCAGGCCGCTTCTGGGGAACAGCATCAGCACCCAGCCATCATCGATGCGGGCGCACACACCGGTGGGAATGCGCACACACGCGCCAGGCTCCAGGGTAAAGGCCAGAGGGGAAAAGAAATCATAGCCCGCTGAACCCGCCGTAGCCCGGCGGGGCAGTGCCGGCAGCGCCGGAACGGCGATATCCCCAAAGGCGTCCCGCCAGTCGGCCTGAAACCGCTGGGGGGAGACATGCATAAACCGCGCCACGCCGCCCATGTCACGCGCTCTCCAGGATGGTCCGCACCAGGTCGGCGTCAGCCTCGCCGGTCTGCTCCATGCCGTGGTCCTTCTGGTAGGCCCTGATCGCCGCCACGCAGCCATCCCCATAGACGCCGTCGGGCGATCCGGTCAGGTAGCCCATGGCGATCAGCTTTTCCTGGAGCAGGTAGGCCTCCCAGCTGAAGGTCGTCTTCTTCAGGGGCACATAGACCATCTGATAGGGCTCCAGCTGGGGAACGGGATAATCCTTGGCGTCGCCCTCGAGGGGCCTGGTTTCGTTGGCGGGATAGCCGAACATCTCGTTCAGCGTCACCAGCTGGTAGCCCTGCTCCACCACCCAGGGGATGAATCTCAGCAGCTTTTCCAGATCCGTATCGGTAGTGTGGAACAGGTAGATCGCGCCCGGCTCCAGCGCCTTGGCGATCTTGGTGTTGTTGGCTGATCCGGAGGCCGACCAGTGGGCAATGCCGTAGTAGCCCAGCTGCTTTGCGTACATCTGCATGCGCTGGTCGCCCCGGGCGTCGCCGCCCCGGGGCCGCAGGAAGTGGCATTGGTATTCCACGCCCAGTATGTGGCTCAGGGCCATCTGCTGGCTGTAGACCTCCTGGGCCAGCTCCTCATTGCTGCACGCAAACAGGCCGTTGTGGGTATAGGTATGGTTTTCCAGCTCAAAGCCGTTTTCCCAGGCGTATTTGAGGATCTCGCTCTGGGCCTGCTTGACCACGTTCTGGCCGATGGGGAAGATGGTCAGCTTGCCGCCCACCTCGATGGCCTTGTCCACGATCTGCCTGAGGTTTTCCGCCTGGAAGCAGTCGTCCACGGTGATGGCGACGATCTTCTCCTGCGTGTTGGCCTTGGAAAATACGGGCATGAAGCCCTCGGCCGTGGCCGTGGGCCGCGCCAACGCGCGCTGGGGATCCGCCGCTTCCGGCTGGGGCGTGGGTTCCGGGGCGGGTTCGGGCGTGGGGGTGGGCGTATTCAGGGGCACCAGTGGCTCGCCCTCCGCCTGCTGGGGCACGAGGGGCTCCCCCTCTGCCTGCATAGCGCCATCAACCGTTTTGACGGCCGCCCGGTCCGGCCTGCCCTTGGGCAGGGTCAGCGCCAGCACCACGATCAATACCAGCGCCGCCACCGCGCCGCCGATGATGATGAGCCGCTTCCGGTCCATCGAGCGCTGCCGCGCCCGGGAAAAGATGGGTCTGTTGTATCGATTTGCCATGGATTTACCCTCTGTGCCGTCGGTAAAACAAAAAACGGATAGGCTCACGGGAGTCACCCGCCACCTTATCCGCCGGTCAGTCATTTGGGGCGCGTTCACACCAGGTGCGCATTGCGACGGGCATATACCCCCCGGATAACGCATTCAGTATAGCAGAATCAGCCAAAAATGTCAACGAAACAAGGTGTCCTCAGCATGTCAACAATGGGGCGGGACATGCCTGTCCCGCCCCAATATCGTCATATTCTCACCAACGACAGCGTCACCAGCGGCTGCACCGAGGATTCGGTGAGGTTGATGGCCTCCGAGCTGCGCAGCGCGATGGTGGAGCGCTCGCACACGTCGCAGATGGCCTGGGCCGTAAAGCTGACGGGGCCCTGGCCGCCGACTTCGGTGATGGCCGAGGACTGGGAGGCATCGTTGACGTTCAGCGTAATGTTGGACGCCAGCGTCTGTCCCTCAGGCACGCGCACCGTATAGGTGGCCAGGTAGGTGCCCGCCTCCTTGACGCTGATCAGGCCGCTGTTGACGGCGAAATCACCGCACGGGCACAGGCAGTTGCTGTTCACCAGGGGAATGATGCCGTTCGGGGCCACCGCCATGGGCAGCATAGCCGTGAAGAGGCCGTACTTCCCTTCGCGATCCCTGGGTCTGCCGCCATCGCAGCCCCTGCGCTCGTCGTCATAACCGCTCCGGGCCACTTCATAATTGCCGTCCCGGTCGGGGCAGGGTCCGGTATAATAGGGATAGTTGTCCCAGCAGCGCCGGTTCTCACCCAGGCAGTTCAGGCACCCATAGCGATTATTGAAATCGCGGCGTCCACAGTCGCCGCAGCGATAGTTGTTTGCCATTTTCTTAGCTCCTTTCAAGGGGTTCGGTGTATACTACGCGCCCCGCACGAAGAACGTGCGGGGCGCGCCCTGATCGGGGCCAAGTCGGGTGATCTCCTTTACACTCCCTTCGGCGCCGCCGCCAGGGATTCGCCCTCGATGAGTGTCGTGGGAATCAGTATGGAATCTCTGATGGCGGTGTTGGGGTGGTCGATTTGGTCGATCAGCCGCAGCGCGGCCTGCCGGCCCATGGCGTCGCTGTCCTGGCAGACCGTGGTCAGCCTCGGACGCACCGCCTGCACCGAGCGAACGCCGTCGTAGCCCGCCACCGAGATGTCCTCGGGCACCCGCAAGCCCTGCCCACGAAGGGTATCCAGCGCCCCAAAATAGGAGGCGTCGTCCGGCAGCAGTATGCAGGTGGGGCGATCCGGCCGGTCCAGCAGCGCCAGCAGGCTGCCCCGGATGCTCCCAAAGTCGTCGTAGCGCCCGGGGATGACATAACCCTCGGGCAGCGGCAGGCCGTGCTGCTCCATCGCCCGGTAGAAGCCCCGGATGCGGTTTTCCGTCACCGAGGAATTGCGCTGGCCATGGATATAGGCGATGCGCCGGTGTCCCAGGGCCATGGCCCGGTCCACCAGCATGCGCATGCCGTTTAAGTTGTCGGAAATGATGCTGGAGCGGTTGTCAAAGGTGTGGTCGATGGTGACGCAGGGCAGGTCACTGTTGACCAGCTCCGCCACCTCGGCCGAATAAAAATCCACACAGGCCAGGCACACGCCGTCCACGTTCCGGTAGCGGCAGTGCTCCAGGAACGACATGTCCATCGTGCCGATGTTGTGGTTGATGAACGTGATGTCATAGCCCCGGCTCTCCACCTCGGCCTTGAAGGCGTTCAGCACCGCCGCGAAGAAGGGGTGCAGCAGCCCGCTGACGTTTTCATCCACAAACAGCACGCCCAGGTTAAAGCTGCGATTGGTCTTCAGCGCCCGGGCCAGCGCGTTGGGACGGTAGCCGATCTCGTGGGCGGTTTCCATCACCTGCCGGCGGGTGGCCTCGCTGATATCCGGATAGCCGTTGAATACCTTGCTGACCGTGGATATGGACATGCCGCAGCTGCGCGCGACATCCTTGATGGTCACAGACATATGACGCCCTCCTTGTTCCTCCGCCGGTCTAAAACGATTTCGCCATCATATGCAGTATACCGAATTTTTAAGAAAAAAGCAAGGGGGATTTACAAAGGATTTGCGGTTAATATTTATAAAAATATCGATGAGGCTTATTGGACAACCATCGATAAGCCTCATCGGTCATTTTTGTTTGACTATTTCTCATCCACGGCCGGCGCGTCGTCGGCGAAGAGCCGCTCCTGGGTCAGCACATCCGCCGCGCCGGTGGCGGCCATGCCCAGCTTAGCCTGGAAGGCGCTGAGGGCCGCGGCGGTGCTGCCGCCGTAGACGCCGTCGGCGCTGTCCGGGGGCAGGTAGCCCAGGTCGGTCAGCCTGCGCTGGAGCAGGTTGGTCGCCCAGGTGCAGTCGCCGGTCTTCATGAAGTAATAGGGGATGTTCTTTTCCTGGATCTCGGGCATATCCTCGGCCAGCACGTTCACGTCCGTCTCGCAGAGGTTCGGCTCGTAGCCGAACAGCTCGTTCAGCGTGACCATCTGGTAGCCCTGCTGTTTGGCCTCCTCCATCAGCACGCGCATGCGCTCCAGGTCATCGTTGTTGCTCTTGAAGTAATAGATGTTGCCCGGGGCCATGTTGTTGCCGATGCGGCCCTCCTCCATGCGGCTGCCGTTGTAGGTCCATCCGGCGATGCCCATGTAGCCCTCCTGCTTCAGGAAGGTGTGGGTGCGCAGGTCGTTTTCGCCGTCCCTGCCATACAGCCGCAGAAAGTGGGGGTGGTACTTTACGCCCAGCACATAGCTGACGGAGAGGGATTGCTTCCAGATCTCCGAGACCATCATCGTATCGTTCATCTGGTAGAGCTTGGCGGTGGTGCTGAAGCAGCGGTTTTCGATTTCAAAGCCCAGGCTGTTGAGGCAGTATTGCAGCACCTCATCCATGCCCTTCTTCATCACGCTCTCCCCGGTGGGGAACAGCGTCAGCTTCGCGTTGTATTCCAGGGCGAGGTCCGCGAATTTCCGGGTGATGCCCGCGCCGGAGCACTCGTCCAGGGTGATGGCGATCTGCGGCTGTTCGATGTTGGCCTTGGTGAATATGGGCAGGAAGCCCTCCTGGGTGGGCTGGGGGCGCACCAGGGCATAGGGCTCGTCGGGGTTGTAGGTGGGTTCGGGCGAAGGGGTGGGCTCGGGGGTTGGCGAAGGCGACGGGGTCAGCACCACGATTTCCTCTCCGCTGCCCTGATCCAGCTGGCCCGCGGTCAGAACCATCTCGTGGTCCTCCACGGGCGGGTTTTTCGCGTCCACAAAGCTGCCGCCGGGATTGCCCGCCACCGGCCCGCCGACGCGGTCCGCCGGGGGCTTCATGCGATTGGTCACCACAATGGCCATGACCAGCGCCAGCGCCACCACAGCCAGCGCGGCAATCGCAAAGGACAGGCATCCGCCCTGAGCGCGCCGGCGACGATGGATGGTTCTCCTGGGCATTGTCTTACCTCGCTTTATTCTTCATTGTCGCCCTTCTTTTCCGGCCGATGGATGGTGAAGCTGAACTCGGTGCCCACGCCCTTCTCGCTGGTCACCCAGATCTCCTCGTCCATCCGCTTGAGCAGCTCCTTCGCGATGGAGAGCCCCAGGCCGCTGCCCTTGCCGCTGTGGGCCTTGTCCACCTTGTAAAAGCGGTCGAACACATAGGGCAGGTCGTTTTCCTCGATGCCGATGCCGGTGTCCTTCACGTGCATGACCACGCGCGCGTCGTCCCAGTCGGCGGAGACGGTCACTGAGCCCGCCTCGGTGTATTTGATGGCGTTGTCCACCAGTATGATCAGCATCTGCTCCACCCGGTCGGCGTTGGCGTACACCGGCGGGCACTGTGTAAAGTCGGTCTCCAGCTTCAGCTCCAGGCCGTGCTCGGCGGCGATGGTGCTGTAGCGGTCGCACACGTCGTAAACCACGTCGTCCAGCGCCATGACGCTCTTGGCGATGGCCAGGTTGCCGCTCTGCAGGCGGGAGAGCTCCAGCTGGTCGTTGATCAGCCGGGAAAGGCGCTGGATCTCCCGGAGGATGATGCCGTAATACCGCTGGCGGTCGGCCTCCTCGGTGACCATGCCCTCGCTCAGGGGCTCCACCAGCGCGCGCATGGCCGTCAGCGGGGTGCGCAGCTCGTGGGAGACGTTGGAAACATATTCCCGGCGGGTGCGCTCCAGCCGCTCCATCTGGGTGATGTCCGAGAACAGGCCCACGGCGCCGGCGATGCTGCCGATCTCATCCACGATGGGCGTGATGGTCATCCGCAGGATCATGTCCCTGGCCTGCATATTGCGGCTCATGGACTCGCCGGATTGGATCACGGCGTCAAAGTCGTCCCAGACGCTCTTGTCGTCGATGACCTTCATCCGGGGGTCGGGCAGGTGCACCGCCGTCTTCTGGCGGGTGAAGAACCTGTCCAGCGCCGGGTTGGTGTGGGTGATCTCACCCTTGGCGTCGATGGCGACGATGCCCTCTGACAAGCCGTTGAGCATGTTGCGCAGGCGGTTGCGCTCGACGATCAGCGTGTACATGTTGCGGGACAGCTGCCAGGACAGCTGGTTCACCGCCTTGCCCAGCTCGCCCAGCTCGCCATAGGCGTTCTCGTCGGCGCGGATATCCAGGTCGCCCTCGGACATGGCCACCGCCACGTCACGCAGCCTGGCCACGGGCTCCATCGCCGGGTGCATGATCTTCTCCGCCAGAAGCCACATCGCGACCAGAGAAACCACGAGCGCCGACACCCCTGCAATGAGCGCCGGAACCATAAACCCCGGCTGCGCGGCGGAGGGCGCCTGCCCCCTCGTGAGTATAAAGAAGACAGACAGACCCACGGCAACCGCGATAGCCACCGCGATTGCCGCTAAGAGTGCCGCGCGCCGAATCAGCACGCTGCTTTTTTTCATGCGTTGACCTCAAACCTGTAGCCTACGCCGTAGACCGTCTTCAGCGCCCATGGCACGTTTTCCTGGGGCAGCTTCTGGCGTATGCGCTTGATGTGCGCGTCCACGGTGCGGGTATCGCCGAAGTAATCGTAGCCCCATACCCGGGAGAGGATCTGCTCCCGCGAGAACACCTGGCCGACGTTGCTGGTCAGCATGTGCAGGATCTCGACCTCCTTGGGGGTGCAGGGGATGACCTTGCCGGACACCTTGACCTGGTAATTCTCCAGGCTGATCTCCAGCTGGGGCAGGCGGATGATACTGCTGTCCTCCTCACTGGTCTTTTCGCTGAAACGACGAAGCACCGCCTTGATGCGGGCCAGCACCTCCCGGGGGCTGAAGGGCTTGACGATGTAATCATCGGCGCCCAGCTCCAGGCCCAGTATGCGGTCGATCTCCTCGCCCTTGGCGGTGAGCATGATGATGGGCAGGCTGCTGGTCTGGCGGATGGTGCGGCACACGTCGATGCCCGACACACGGGGCATCATCAGGTCAAGCACCACCATATCCGGATGCAGGCTCTCCACCATTTCCAGGGCCTGCTGGCCGTCATAGGCGCTTTGATGTTCATACCCCTCCGAACCCAGGTACAGGCCCAGAGACTCATGGACCACCGGATCGTCGTCGGCGATAAGAATAAGAGGATACATTGACATTTATATCACCCCAAATATCACTTTTGTACTTTTATTATATACATTCCTTCAACTTAGTGCAACCGAATATGGAAGAAGCCCAATTTTTATCACATTTCCGACCGGATCATGTGATTTTGGCCACAATCACAGCGATTCTTCACAGTTTTCGGCGGGTTCAAAACGAACCCGCCGGCAGTGAAGCGACCTCATGTTAAGAAGACTTTTTGCCGGTCGATGGTCTCGTTCTGCTGAACCACGAACCGGCTGGCCAGATCGCGGGCCCTGGCGTCCGCGCCGTCATAGCTGTTCAGCGCCTTGGTCATCTCGATCACGCCCATGGTAGCCCCCTGGATCACGATCTCGGCGATGTGGGCGTCCGAGCGGTCCGCGAGGGTCTCCATCTCCAGGCCCGCCCACATGCCGGCCTTGGCCAGCGGCCCAACAGGCTCAGCCCGGCCTCCGGCGTTCACCAGCGCCTGTTCGCTCTCCCGGCGGGTGACGGCGTAATCCTCCTTCTCCCGGATCAACTCCTCCCGCATGCGGCCCTCCTCGGTCTTTTGCATCAGATGCTCCACAGCGTCCTGCCCCGTACGGGCATTGCGCACCACGTCCTGCAGCAGCTGCACGGTCTCGTTCATAAAAAAACCTCCCTCGCACGAATTCAGGGATAGTGTGCGAGGGAAGGTACGAATGTATAAATGGTATTTTTTTATCGCGCCGTCGAACCGAGATAGGCGTCGCGCACCCGCTGGTCCGCCAGCAGCTGAGCGCCGGTGCCGGACATGGTGATGCGCCCGGTCTCCAGCACGTAGGCCTGGTCGGCGCAGCGCAGGGCGGCGTTGGCGTTCTGCTCGATCAGCAGGATCGTGATGCCCTCGCTCTTCAGCTCCCGGATGATGGCGAAGATGTCCCGCACCACCAGGGGCGCGAGGCCCAGGCTGGGCTCATCCATCATCAGCAGCTTCGGCCGGGCCATCATCGCGCGGCCCACGGCCAGCATCTGCTGCTCGCCGCCGGACAGCGTGCCCGCCAGCTGCCATTCCCGCTCCTTCAGGCGGGGAAAGCGCTGGTAGATGTCCTCGATGCCGGCTTCGATCTCATCCTTGTCCTTGCGCAGGTAAGCGCCGATCTTCAGGTTTTCCTTCACCGTCAGGTTGTCGAACACCCGGCGTCCCTCGGGCACCATGGCGATGCCCTCGGCCACCACCTGCTGGGCGTTGAAGGGGATGATGTCCCGGCCCATAAAGTTGATCGCGCCGGAGGCCGTCTTGACCAGGCCGCTGATGGCCCGCAGCGTGGTGGACTTGCCCGCGCCGTTCGCGCCGATGAGCGTGACGATCTGGCCCTGCTCCACGTCGAAGCTAATGCCCTTCAGGGCCTCGATGCCCCCGTAATTGACCTTCAGGTCCTTCACCTTCAGCATGCTCGCCTGTGTCATCACTGCACCCCCTCCTCTTCATCAACCCCGAGGTACGCCGCGATGACGGCGGGGTTGTCCTGCACCTCGGCAGGTGTGCCCTGGGCAATCTGCTTGCCGAAGTCGATGACGTAGATCCGGTCGGAGATGCCCATGACCAGGTTCATGTGGTGCTCGATCAGGAACACCGTCAGGTTGAACTTGTCCTTGATCTGGCGGATGAACACACCCAGCTCCTCGGTCTCCTGGGGGTTCATGCCGGCGGCGGGCTCGTCCAGCAGCAGCAGCTTCGGCTGGGTGGACAGCGCCCGGGCAATCTCCAGCAGCCGCTGCTTGCCGTAGGGCAGCGAGGTGGCCATCTCGTCCTTCAGGTCGTACAGGTCCACTTCCTTCAGCAGCGCCTCGGTCTCTGCGCGCATCTTCCGCTCCTCGGCCGCGTTCAGGCGGAAGGTGGCCGTCAGGAAATTGCTGGTGCGGCGCAGGTGGCGGGCGGTCAGCACGTTGTCAAACACCGTCATGCTGGAAAACAGGCGGATGTTCTGGAAGGTGCGGGCCACGCCCAGCTTCGTGATCTCGTCCGGGCGCTTGCCGGTGACGTCCTGCCCATCCAGTATGACCTTGCCCTCGGTGGGGGTATACACGCCGGTGACCATGTTAAAGGCCGTGGTCTTGCCCGCGCCGTTGGGGCCGATCAGGGCCACGATCTCGCCCTTGTTGATGTCCATAGAGAGGTCGTTGACGGCCACGACGCCGCCGAAGCGCATGGTCAAATGGTCGATATGAAGCACGTTTTCACTCATTTCCCGTGCGCCTCCTTTCCCTTGCCCTTGCGTTGCCAGCCCCGTATCAGGTCCGGCAGCTCCCTGGTGCCCATGATGCCCTGGCGGAAGAACAGCACCACGATCATGATGATGATGGAGAACACCACCAGACGGAAGCCGTTGCGCAGCAGCGGGACCTCGAAGCCGCCGATCACCTGCTTCTGGTCCAGGAAGCGCAGCCACCATTCGCTGGCCGCCACGAACAGGAACGAGGAGATGCAGCTGCCCGTCACCGAGCCGATGCCGCCGATGACCACGATCAGCAAAATCTCATAGGTCATGGCCGTGGTGAAGCTCTTGGCCTGCACCGTGGTCTGATACATGGCCAGCATCGCGCCGCCCACCCCCGCGAAGAAGGAGGAAATGCAGAACGCCAGGCGCTTGTGGCTGGCCAGTCGGATGCCCATGGCCTCGGCGGCGATCTCGTCGTCGCGGATAGCCTTCAGGGCCCGGCCGAAGGTGGAATTGATCAGCAGAATGATGATGCCGATACATACCCCGGCGATCAGCAGCGGCACCAGCGTGGACAGGTAAACGGTGACCTGGCCATTCGCGCCCTTGATGTTGAAATCGTTGAACGCAGGGAACAGCCGCAGCATGTTGGAGCCGTTGGTGACGGGTCCCAGCTTGTCCCACTGGAACAGTGCGCGGATGATCTCCGCGAAGCCCAGCGTGGCGATGGCCAGGTAATCGCTCTTCAGCCGCAGCACGGGCATGCCGATCAGGAAGGCGAAGAACGCCGCCGCCAGCCCGCCCAGGATCATGGCGACGAACCAGGGCAGCGTGAACTGCACCAGGCCGCCATTATAATACTGGTAGACGTCCATCCGGGCCGCCTGGGGAATGGTAAATATGCCGTACACATAAGCGCCTATCAGCATGAAGCCGGCCTGGCCCAGGCTGAATATACCGGTGAAGCCGTTGCACAGGTTCATGGACACCGCCACCAGCGCGTAGGTGGCGCCCTTCTTCAGCACCGTGAACAGCATGGAGGTGGCCGGTACGAACTGCTCCGCGACAAATACGGCCACGTAGATGCATGCGACGATGACCGCCGAGATGATCGTGGCGGAATCGATCTTTTTCCTTGAAGAAATACTGTTGCTCATTCCGCTCACCTCACACCTTGTCCGTAATCTTTTCGCCGAACAGGCCCGTGGGCTTGACGGCCAGTATGATGATCAGCAGCGCGAACGTAAAGGCATCGGAGAAGGTGGCCAGGCCCACGGGGCCGGAGAGGATACCCGCCTTGAACAGTATGATGTCCAGGCCCTTGATGATGTTCTCCGCGATGCCGATGATGAACGCGCCCACCACCGCGCCGGGGATGGAGCCGATGCCGCCGAACACCGCCGCCACAAAGGCCTTCAGTCCCGGCATTGCGCCGGAGGTCTGAATGACCGTGGTGTAGTTGGTGAAGTACAGTATCGAGGCCACGCCCGCCAGGAACGTGCCGATGACGAAGGTCATCGAAATGACGCTGTTGATCTTGATGCCCATCAGCTGGCTGGTCTCAAAGTCGCGGGAAACCGCGCGCATGGCCATGCCGATCTTGGTATGGTTGATCAGCAGCACCAGCGCCACCACCAGTATGATGGTCAAAAAGGGCGTGATGACCGTGACCATCTTGGTGGTCGCGCCGAAGATCGTCACGGAATCGGAAATCCAGGGGATGGTGGGGTAGATCTGGTTCAGGCCGCCGGTGATGTACAGCACCAGGTTCTGCAGCGTGTAGCTGACGCCGATGGCCGAGATCATGGCGCTCATGCGAGGCGCGGTGCGCAGCGGTTTGTAAGCCACCCGCTCGATCACGAAGCCGATCAGCGCCGTCAGCACCAGCACCAGCGGTATGCACAGCCACAGCGGCACACCGCTGGCCGCCATGTAGACCATGATGATGCCGGCCACCATAAATACATCGCCGTGGGCGAAGTTGATCAGGCGCAGTATTCCGTAGACCATCGTATAGCCGATAGCGATCAGCGCGTACTGCCCGCCCACCGATATGCCGGAGAGGATGTAGGGAAATACGGTATTCCACATAGAGGGAACGCTCCTTTAAGCAATAGTTCGCTTAACCGCCGTAGGGGCGGCGTTGCGCCGCCCGCCAGGTACAGGCATGCGCTTTGTACTCGGGCGGGCGCCGCAACGGCGCCCCTACAACCTGCCGCGATCTGCGGCGTAAAATCAAGCATCGGCGGAGGCGAAGGCCTCCGCCGGTTGTGTCAGCGATGTCTTATTCGACGGTCTGCTCGGTCACGAACTCCCAGTCGCCGGTCTCGTTGTTGATCTTCTTGATGAAGGCCGCGTCGCGGATGGCGTCGCCGGTCTCGTCGAAGGCGATCGCGCCGGACACGCCGGTCAGCGTCACGGACGGCAGGACCGCCTTGACCGCGGCGGAATCGGTGGAGCCGGCAGCCTTCAGGGCTTCCAGAGCGGTGTAGTAGGCGTCATAGCCCATGGCGGACACGGCGGAGATCATGTCGTTGCCGCCGTTGTTGGTCATGGCCTCGGAATCCTCGTTCAGCCAGGCCTTGAAGCCCTCGTCGAACGCGGGGGAAGCGCCTTCCTGATAGAAGGTGGTGATGATCACGGCCACGTTGGTGCCCTTGGCGGCCTCGGCCACCACGTTACTGTCCAGGGTATCGGAGCCCAGGATCGGGAAGGTCGCGCCCTGGCTGGCCGCCTGCTGCACGATCTGGGTGGAGTAGGCGATGGACACGGGGCAGAAGAACACGTCCGCGCTGTAGGCGGCGGCGTTGGTCAGGTAGGAGGTGAAGTCCGCGGTGTTGGTGGGGAAGCTCTCCACGATCGCGGTGCCGCCCAGGCTCTCAAACGCCTGCTTGAAGTAGGTCAGCAGGCCCTGGTCATAGTCGTTTCCCAGCTCGCCCAGGCAGTAGGCGGTCTTCGCGCCCAGCTCCTTGGCGGCGTAGTTGGCCAGGACAGTGCCCTGGAAGGGATCCAGGAAGCAGATGCGGAAGTAGTGGTCGTTGCCCGCGGTGACCTGCGGATTGGTGCAGGTGACGCCGATGGCGGGGATATTCGCGTCCGCAAAGTACTGGCTGCCCGCGATGGACACGCCGGAACCGTAGCTGCCCAGCACCACGGAAACGCCCGCGGAAACCAGCTGCTGCGCGGCCGAGGGGGCCTTGTCGGTGGAGGAGCCGTTGTCCGCGTAGACCAGCTCGACGTCGTAGGTCGTGCCGCCGATCTCAACGGTGGGGGTCTCCTTGTTCGCATACTGCATGCCCAGCATCTCCTGCTTGCCGCCGGCGCCGCTGTCGCCGGAAGCGGGCTCATACACGCCGATCTTCACGGTCTCGGCCATGGCCGCCGCGGAGAGGACCAGCAGCATCGCCAATACGATTGCCAATACCTTTTTCATGGAAAAATACCTCCCTGTTAATATGGATAACGGTATTATACATTTTCCATTGCCTGAATGCAACCCCAAATTTGTTTTATTTTGCAGCAAAAGCGCCCATACTGTGCGGACCGGCCACAGTATTCCGTCTGTGACGGACATCTTTAAGGTTGTTTTGCAGATTTGAACTGAATAATCATTCAAATTACCTCCTCATTTCTACCTGGTTATTTATAAATCCCTTCTTCCCAGGCTGCGGGCGCTTTCGTGCCCGCCATTGGTCACAATTTAACCGATTGAAAACGTTTTTATTTGTGGATTTTCTTAAATTATCTAACATTGCAATCACATTTTTTTCATGCATAATTATTACAGAACGTTGACACCTGTTGAAAATCGTGATATAATATGAATAATTCGATTATTGTCCTGTTTTGAAGTATGCAACCTTGGAGGCCTTAAGGTTTTATGGAACGATATTTATGCCTCGCGCTGTTATTAGCGCTGATACTGGCCGTGGCCAGCTGCCCTGCCTTGGCGGAAACAGACGGGATCATTCTTGAAGAGGAAATCGAGCTTACGGAACCAAGCGAACTGCCTGGCGCGCCCGGTCTGAACGACCTTATCAGCCTGGACCTGGATATGGACGGAGATTTACTCGATGTCACGGAACCGGTTACCCCCGCCGGCGACCCGCAGTCCAACAGCTCCAGCTACAAGCTCACCGAATCGTGCATCAACATCGGCGAGAAGGAGCGGTATTCGAAGCTGTCTGTCACGATGAACGTCAGCAACGGCGAGCCACCCAGGATCACCTGGCGCTCCGGCAACCGGAAGATCGCGAAGGTCGATTCCGAAACCGGCCGGATCACCGGCGTCAAGAAGGGCAGCACGACCATATACGCCAAGATCGAAGGCTATAAAAAGGAAGTCAAGTGCAAGGTCAACGTGCTGAAATCCCCCAAGCAGAGGAATTTTTCCATATCCCCTCAAAACGGCTCTTTGAAGGTCGGCCAGTCCGGCCAGTACAGGATTTCATTTGACAGCGGTTACGGCGGAAGCTTCACCTTCTCCAGCAGCGACAGCGAAGTCGCTTCCATCGACGAACAGGGTGTGGTCACCGCCATCTCGCCAGGCTCCTGCGAAATCACGGTAACCATGTACAACGAGGTTGAAAAAACCGTTTCCCTCCAGGTTCTTGAAAACGGCTCCTCCGAGAGCGGTAAAATTGAAAAGGTGCTCCAATGCGCCAAGAGCAAGCTGGGTAAGCCCTATAAGCAAGGCTGCTTCGGCTCCGATAGATTTGATTGCGTCGGGTTTACCTATTGGTGCTACAAACAGGTGGACGTCAAGCTGAAGGATACAACCTCCAAACAGGCGGAGGATACCCGCTTCATGAACGTCTCCTACGACGAACTCGCCCCCGGCGATCTGGTCTACTTCCATTCCGACGATAACCCCAAAGTCAGCCACGCGGCGCTGTATCTGGGCGACGGAGAGATCATCCACGCCTCCTATACGGCGGGCAAGGTGATCATCAGCCAACTGGTTTCATCCAGTTCCGATTACTACAAGCGCAATTTCCACTGTGCCCGCAGGGTATTCTCCTGATTCGCACGGTATGATATATTGAAAAAGCATTCATCGCACGATCCTTGGCCGACGGGTATTCACCGCCCCACCGATCAAAGCGATGGATGCTTTTTTGTACACTGCAAAACAAATTCTGATTTATCGAGCTGTTGGTGGAAAAGCAGAGGGTAGTACAAAGGGAACAGGGAACAGTCAACAGGGAACAGGAAAAGCCGCGCACGGAATGTTGCAGCCAGAACGAAGGGAACGTTCCCGCGACGAAAATGAAGTATAGAATCCCTAAAAGCCCTGTAGCGTCGGCAATCTGCCGCCACGGCATTCTTATCGGCTGGGAACGGTGGCGGCAGGTTGCCACGACACGAAGTTAGTCCTTTAGGGCCGCTACAACTCGTACGTTATCGATATGTTCGCGGCAGCCGCCATTCCTGTTCCCTGTTCCCTGTTCCTTGTTCCCTCGTCTCCCCTACAAATCAGAATTTGTCTTCGTCACAACCATTACCGTTCACATAAATAAACAGGGGCTGTCTTAAAAAGCATAAACATACGAAGGATAATTGAAGGGGCGCCGCAACGGCGCCCCTACAGCTGTTTTATGCAGCGATATTTCATTTGAGACAACCTCTTCAATTTACGGTTGCCTGCGCTTTTTCCGGCCCATGAGGATGGCTATCGCCAGGGCCGCGATGCCGACGCCGCCGCAGATCCATACCCATACGGGGACTTGGTCGCCGGTGCCCAGCATGCCGTACAGCGGTGTACCGTAGCCGAACATGTCGAACAGCTCCTCCAGCTCCTCGTCCGACAGCTCCTCGAACGCCGGGGCGGGTGTGCCGCCGCGCTCGGGAATCTCTCCGGGCTGCTCGGGCAGGTTGGGGATGTCGCCGCCGGGCGGCAGCAGGCCGTTGGTGATGTTCATGCCGCTGACGCGCTTGTAGTAGCCCGGCACGGTGTCCTCGTCGATGGTGTAGGTGTACTCATGGCCGTAGCCGTTGTCCGCGGGCAGATGCTTGAAGGTGTACTGCCAGTCGGTGCCCATCGTGACGTGGACGGTCTCGATGAGTTCGCCGTCGCGGTACAGGTGGATCGTGATGTTGGTGGGACGCCGTCCCTCGACATTGCCGTTGTCCTGCCAGATCTTCGTCACGGACAGGTCCACGTACTCCTTCGGCGTGATGTCCTCCAGGGTGTTGGTGATCGTCAGGTCGGAGACCTGCTTTTTGTAGTATTCCACCGGGCTCTCATCCACGGTATAGTTAATCTCCTTGCCGCTGTCGTCGACCCTGGGCAGGTTTTTGAAGGTGCAGGTCCAGGTGTCGCCGCTCTTGGTCCAGGTGGGCTGGGCGCTCACCGGCGAACCGTCCGCAAGCAGGGTGATGTCGATGGTGCCGGGCCGCACCTGGTTGAAGTTGCCGTCATCCACCCAAACCTTCGTGACCGTAATATCGGTCAGCGGGGTGGGGGGCACCTGCGGCACACCGCCGCCGCCGCCGCCGCCGGTGGGCGTCGGCTGGTTCACGACCCTCAGGGTGTCCTTGTCGCCGTCGATGGTGATATAGTAGTTCACATAGTTGATCATCTTCGTGCGGCCGTCGTTCCATCTCGTGCCGCTGTCGGCGCTGAGGACGACATCGTATTCCGCGTCGCTCCTCTGATAACCGTCAGGGGCCGTGGTCTCCCGGAGCTTCAGGGTGATGCGCTGTCCGGGGCTGGGCAGGTAGCGCTGCAGCGCTGTGTCGCTCGTGGCGATGGTGAACCTTTCGCCGCTGTAGGTCGTGATGGCTCTGCCGTCGTAGTACAGCGTGAACATCGCCCCGCTGAGCGGACTGCCCGTGTTGCTCACCTTGTAGACGGTCACGCTGTGGTGGTAGTTTTCAAATTCGTAATCCGGCTGGTTCGGAACGGACAGGGCTTTCTCGCCGTCGCCGATGGTGATGCTGTAGGCCGTGGTGGTGCCCTGCCGGATGTCGTCCGGGACCGTGGTTTTCCTCGTGATGACGACCTTGTACGCCTCGTTCCTGGGCAGGATGTAGCCCGTGGGGGCCGTGGTCTCCCTCAGCGTCAGCACGACCTCTTCGTCGTCGGTGGAGGGAAGGACGTCCGCCAGCGCCGGGTCGTCGGTGCGGATGGTAAAGCGGCTCTCGCTGTCGCCGCCGTAGGTGGCGATGGCCTTATCGCCGTTGTACAGGGTAAACCGGGCGCCGGTGAGCGGCGAGCCATCGGTCCCGTCCACCTTGGTCACGGTCACAAAAGCGTGCTCCACCCGTTCGTAGACATCCTTGACGACGATCTTCGCGTCGTATTGCAGGTCCGTCTTGTCGGCGTTCCAGGCGGGAATCGTAAAGAGGGAGGCGTTGGCCGTCAGCCCCACGGGAGCCCGGGTCAATACGCCGAGGTAGACGCCCTCCTCCAGCTTCGGGGTCTGGGCGTTGCCTTTGGACAGGTCCAGCGCGGTGACCCTGCATTTTTTGCGAAGCGCGTCGCTGCCCGTGATGTCAGCGGCCAGCTTGTCAACCGCCGCCTGCAATTCGCTGTTGCGCTTCGCCTCGATGATCTCGATGATGCCGCTCGTCTGGTCCGAAAGGCCGTCGTCGAACTTCCACCCGAGGTCGGTTCCCCTGGCCGGCGTACCGACCTTGAAGAGGGTGAATTCGATCCGGGCCCCCTCGGGCAGTTTGCTGATGTCCGTATTCAGCGAAACCCGCAGGCTGCCTGTATCGTTTTTCTTCGACGCGCCCAATGCCCCGAAGCACGGCAACACGCCTGCCAGCAGGAGCGCGCACAACAGCAGTCCCAGCAGTCGATGGGCCATTGTGTATCCACTCATTCTCTTCATCCTACAACACGCTCCAAATCTATAATCAATCGCATGTGCATGCAAAAGCATCCTCGGTAAAGGCGGGCGGACCCCGCGTCAAAGCTTCATGTGACGCCGCCTGTGCCTTTGAACGGCGCGGCGTATGCCTTCGATCAGGGCCAGCAGCGCCAGACCTGCCGCGGCGACCGGCGTCGCAAGGATCAGCTCGGACGCGCCGCCGGGAAGCATCCGGGAATCGTCCGTGGGGTTGACGCTCTGGCGCGGCACGCGGCGGCCGCGCACCACCAGGCGCGCGTCCCCGCCACTGTCGGGGGCCGCGGCGACCAGCACGCATTCGTCCCTGTCGCCGGGGTCCGTCCCGGCCAGCGCCTCCGGGGTCTCCTCGCTCACCTGGAGCACCTCGTAGGTCCATGTCTCCCGCAGCACCCGCAGGAAGAAGCAATCCCCGGCCATCAGCCGGTCCAGGCCGGCGAAGGGGTCGAAGAACCGCTCCCGCGTGGCGCGCAACAGGCAGGGCCCGTCCGCGCCGACGCAGGGCAGCCGGCTTTGAACCACATGCTCCACCCGCGCGGTGTCGCCGGACCCGTCGCCATGGTACACGGGCTGGATGATGCCCAGCTTCGGCGCCTCCAGCACGGCCATCGTGCCGTCGCCGGCCGGATTCAGCAGCGCGGCATAGTCATCGCCGCCGTCCTGGGCCTGGTTGTGCGCCCGGGCCCGGGCCAGCAGGCGGTCGCAGTCCTGGGGGCTGAGCCGGCTGGCCGCGTCCTGATAGCCGGATACGGCCCTGGCGCTTTGCCACAGCCGGATTTGCCGGATGGCCACGGGCAACAGCGCGAAGGCGACGAGCGCCACCACGAGCCCGAGGGTCAACAGCGACAGCAGAAATCTCTTCATAGGTTATTCGGCGGCCGGCGCGGCGTCCGGAAGTCCGGCGCGGTACACCGGCCAGAGGATCGCCTGTGCCACGCCCTCTATATCAGCCTCGGCCACCAGGCCAAAGCGGCTGCTTCGGCTGTCCAGCCGGTTGTTCCGATTGTCGCAGAGCACGAAGGCCGCGCCATCGGGAACGGTCAGGGGATAGTCCATGTCGTCGGTCCCGGCTGCCGCCGGGGTCGTGCGCGCCTGGTCCTGAAGGGGCGCTTCCGCCGGGGCGAAGGGGTTTTCCAGCGCGCCGCCGGGGATGATCTCGTCGATGGACAGCCCCTCATCGCTGCAGTAGGTGGCGTAGGGCTCCTCCAGCGCTTCGCCGTTGAGCGTCACCCGGCCCTCCCGGTCCACGGTGACCTCGTCGCCGGCCAGGGCGATCAGCCGCCGCACGGTGTGCCGATGCATGCCCGATTCCGAATAGCGCACCAGTATCAGCGCGCCACGCCGGGGCCTGGCTTGGGGGAGCGGGGCGCTTGAACGCAGGCAGAGCGCCACGTCGCCGCTCATCAGCCCGGGGGACATGCCGTCGGTGCGGATATCCAACGCGATGAACAGGAGCTTCGCCGCCACTGTGCCCGCCAGCAGCGCCATCGCCACGATCACCAGCGCGCCCGTGGCCATGCGCCGCCGGGCGGCGCGGTCGTCCATCCGCATCAGCTCGCGCCGCACCTGCGCTTCGCTGACCCTCTTGCCTTCCTGACTCATTTTATGATTTTCCGCCTTCGCTGTTTCCTGCCGGTGGATATCATCATCCACACCAGCAACACCAGCAGCATCGGCGCGGCCAGCACGGGCGCGACCAATATGGGCTTGATCTGGGTGGCGTCCGAGACGACCTTGATGATCTGCTCCATCTCCACGTTGTCGGTGCGACGTCCACGCACCAGCAGGCGGTGGGAGTTGATGCCGTAGGGGGTGCAGGTCACCAGCGTGCAGTAATCCTCGTCGGGATCGATGGCTAAGCCGTCCATTTCCTCGGGCAGCACGATCAGCACCTGGTCCACCATGTAGGTCATCACCCGGTCCATCACGCGGATGACGAACAGGTCGCCCGCTTCCATCTGGTCCAGGTCGGTGAACAGCCGTGCGGAGGGCAGGCCCCGGTGGCCCGAGAGCACCGTGTGGGTGCCTGGTCCGCCCGTGGGCAGCGATGTGCCCTCGATATGGCCCACCGCGATTTGCAGCACGGCCTCATCGGTGCCGTGGTAGACCGGCAGGGAGCAATTGATCTTCGGTATTTCAATGTAGCCCATGATGCCGGAGCCGGTGAGATTCAGCAGCGTTTCGTATTCGGCGTAGTCCTCGTCGCTGAGCACAAAGCGGTTGGGCTTGTTCAGCAGTGCCTCGTTGTACTGCTCGGCCCGCGCCCACTCCCGTTCGTAGTTCACCGGATCGATGTTTTCGATCTCCTCAAGGTAGCTGGCGATGGCCCGGCTCTGGTGGAAGGAGTTCCAGTAATCGCTGACGGTGGGATACAGCAGTATCATCACGCCCAAAATCAGCACGATCACCAGGATGATCGTGGACAGATGCTTCCTCATGGCACTCCTTCCCAGCTTGGAATCTTATTGCCTTAAAGTATACCACTTTTGTCCGGGATTCGCAACCCAATAACGTTTTACAATATATATAATAATCATTCGGGGTTACATAAACGGTGACATCAGGCGAAAACACTGCCGGTACGAATGTGAAAATATTGTTAAAACTGTAAATGTAACCCGGTGTGTAACTCTCCGTCAATATAATGAAAGCATAAAATATGTTAGAAATGTATGCTGAAATGCTTATTGGCTGGATACAAGCCCGAAGGCGCACCGGAAACGGGCGCGGAGCATGCCTTTTCGGGTGAGGGAATAGACTATGACGGATAAGGAACTGCGCAAGCTTCGACGGGACGATCTGCTGCAAATACTGATCAATCAGCAAAGGCAGATCGACGAATTGAACGCCCAGCTGCAGGCGGAACGGGAAGCGCTGGCCAACCGGAATATTGCCATACAGGAGTCGGGCACCCTCGCCGAGGCCCTGTTGAAGATGAACGGCGTTTACGAGGCGGCGCAGAGCGCGGCGGATGAATATCTGCGGCAGATGCGCGACCGGGCGGACGCCCTTGTGGCCGACGCCGAAAAGCGTTCGGCAGAGGCCGCCAGGGCCGCGGACGGCGTACTCAGCCAGGCCAAAGCCGAGGCGGAGCGCATCGTCGCCAGGGCCAGAACCGAGGCCGAGGCCCTTTCCCGGCAACCACAGCCGCCGGCCGGTCCACTGCCCCAGGAAAGCGGCGGGGTCAACGCCGGGGATGAGGGCGAGGAAAAGCGCAAGCGCTGGCGCCTGTGGGGGAGCAAGGGATCATGAAGCGGGTTTTGACGCAAGAGAGCCTGACTGTGGAGCAGTTGGAGCATGAGCTGCAGCGCGAGCGCCATAAGCGCAGCTATCGCAGCACACTGCTGAGCACCATCAGCGCGCTGGTGATCGTGGCGGCGGTGGCCGTGCTGGTATCCATGCTGGCGCTGCCGGTGCTGCAGGTGGTGGGCGAATCGATGACGCCCCTGCTGCACCAGGGCGAGATCGTGATCGCGCCGAGGGGAACCGCGTTTCAGAAGGGCGATGTAATCGCGTTTTACTTCAACAACAAGATCCTGGTGAAGCGGGTCATCGCCAATGCCGGCGAGTGGGTGAATATCGACGCCGACGGCAACGTGTTTATCAACGATGAGCCGCTGGAGGAGCCCTACATCTCCGATAAGGCCCTGGGCGATTGCAACATCAGCCTGCCCTACCAGGTGCCGGACGGAAAGATATTCGTGATGGGCGATCACCGCAGCACCAGCTCCGACAGCCGCAATACGGCGGTGGGCTGCGTGGCGCAGGAACAGATCGTGGGCCGCGTGGTGCTGAGGGTTTGGCCGTTGAACCAGTTTGGCTTCGTGAAATAGAGGGCGACAGCGGTCCAAAAGCCTTCCCCTAAAGGGGAAGGCCCGGTACCCCGAAGCCTTCCCCCGGTGGGGAAGGTGCCTGCGAAGCAGGCGGATGAGGTCCCCTCACACTCCGCCTTGTACCAACATACCACCCAGCGTTGTCCCAACGACCAGGACCTCATCCGTCTTTCGACAAAAACGCAAGCGTTTTC
>JAFWEL010000098.1 GCA_017512905.1 Clostridia bacterium | reverse complement strand
AGAGCAAAAAAGGCTTCCTTGCAGATTTGCCGCCCGGAAATCGCTTGCGATTTCAGGCAAATCTGTCAAAGGGGTGGTATTGGCGGGGGAAGCAGTTCCCCCGCCAAGCGGGCGCAAGCCCGCGACAAATCAGAATTTACCATTCAACCCAGGAGGTGTCGCGGATGAAGCGGGACGGGAGCGGTGTGTGGCGGACCAGCATCATCCGGCGGCTGGGACACACGACACGGGCCACGGCGATACTGCTGCTGGTGCCGGCGCTGGCCAGCCTGACGATGATGTTTGTGACCACCGCCCGCTATCACCGGGCCATGTCGCGGATGGCGACGGCGGCCAGCCTGAAGCCGGCGGTGGGCACCCAGCTGCCCGAGCAGCTGTTCTCGGTGGCGGCGGGGCGGGTGGATTACGACGCCAGCGGCGCGGACGCGCTGCTGAATTCGGTGAACCGAACCCTGGACGACCTGCTGGAGGACACCGACGGCGCGGGCTACCTGGAGCTGACGGTGGCCCGGCGCACGATGGCCACGCTGTCCGGCTACCTGGCGCAGCTGCGCGAGGGCATGGCGGCCGGCGCGCCGGTGGCGGACATGGAGCGGATCGTGGACGAGGTGCGGGACGTGGGCGACCTGATCACCGACATGCTGGACGACTTCATCTCGGTGGAGATCGAGGGCACGGCCAAGAGCGCCGCCGAGCTGCAGAAGATCGTGTGGCTGACGGCCATCGCCGAGCTGCTGCTGCTGGCGGCGGCGCTGGTGTCGGCGGGGGCCACGTCCCAGGACCTGGCCAACACCATCCGCACGTCCATCAAGCAGCTGGAGGGCAGCATGCACCGGCTGACCGGCGGCGACCTGAAGGCCCGCGTGCCGGACATGGAGGTGGACGAGCTTTCCGAGCTGGCCCAGCAGATCAACGTGATGGCCAACCGCCTGGAGGCGCTGATCGAGCGCAGCCGCCGGGAGCAGGAGAACCTGGCCAAGTCCGAGCTGCGGCTGCTGCAGGCCCAGATCAACCCCCACTTCCTGTACAATACGCTGGACGCCATCATCTGGCAGGCCCAGTCGGGCAAGAGCGAGGAGGTCATCCACCTGACCCGCGCCCTGAGCGACTTCTTCCGCATCAGCCTGTCCTCCGGCGCGGACTGGATTCCGCTGGAGGGGGAGGTACGCCATGTGTCCGGCTACCTGAGCATCCAGAAGACCCGCTACCGGGACATCCTGAACTATGAAATCGACATCCCCGAGGCGCTGCAGGGGGGATATATCGTGAAGCTGCTGCTGCAGCCGCTGGTGGAGAACGCGCTGTACCACGGCATCAAGGGCAAGCGGGGCGGGGGCGTGATCCGCGTGTTCGCCGTGCCGGAGGGGGAGCGGGTGCGCTTCACCGTGGCCGACACCGGCAAGGGCATGACCCCCGAGGAGCTGGCCCGGGTGGTGGCCGTGATGCGCAGCGACGCGCCGGCCCTGTCCGGCGTGGCCCCCGCCGAGGGCAGCAGCTTCGGCCTGAGGAATGTGGACGCCCGCATCCGGCTGTTCTACCGGCAAAAGACGGGCCTTGAAATCGAGAGCGGTCCCGGGGGCACCACGGTGTCCTTCTGTGTGCCGCTGAAATCAAGGGAGGAAATCGCCCATGATGAAGGTGTTTCTGGTTGACGACGAGATCGCCATTCGGGAGAACCTGCGCAACTCGTTCCCCTGGGAGGAGAACGGCTTCCAGCTGGTGGGGGAGGCCCCGGACGGCGAGATGGCCCTGCCGATGATCCGGGACCTGAACCCGGACATCCTGCTGACGGACATCCGCATGCCCTTCATGGACGGCATGGCGCTGTGCGCCGAGGTGAAGCGGGTGCTGCCCTGGATCGGGGTGGTGATCCTGTCCGGCTACGACGACTTCTCCTACGCCCGGCAGGCCATCTCCCTGGGGGTGAAGGAGTACCTGCTCAAGCCCATCACCGCCGACGAGCTGGGCGAGGCCCTGCGCAGGGTGGCGGGCCAGATCGCCGAGGAGCGCCGGGCGCAGTCCCTGCGGCGGGAGGCAGCCTCCGGCAACCCCTTTTTGCGGGAAAAGCTGCTGGCCTCGCTGTTCACCGAGGAGGGGGACCGCTTCGAGGACGGGCAGCTGATGCGCCAGATGCGCGCCATGGGTGTGAACCTGGCGGCGGGCTGCTACGTCGTCATCGACATCGCCTTTCCCCTGAAGGACGAGGCCCGGGCGCGAGCGCGGGAGGCCCTTTCGGCGCTGGCCGAGGCCACCGGCGGCAGCGTGTTCACCTGCGGCATGCCCCACGGGGCCCGGGCGCTGGTGCTGGGGGACAACGAGCGGGACGCCGAGGAGCGGGCCTATTCCTTCGCGGCGTCGGCGGCCCACCTGCCCCAGCTGGAGCACTGCGAGAGCCTGATGCTGTCCATCGGCGAGACGGTGACGGACTACTTCGACATCCGCCGCTCAATGCAGTCCGCCCGCCACGTGCGTCACGCCGCCGCCGGCCGGGGCGGCGGGCGGCGGATCATCGGCGTGGGAGAGCTGGACGACGAGACCACCTCCCTGAACAGCCTGGAGCTGTCGCCGCTGTACGAGCGGCTGCAATACGCCCCCGTGGAGGAGTTGGACGCCATACTGGCCGACTACGCCGACCTGCTGGGCAGCGGCGTCGAGGGCCGGGAGCTGGCCCTGGGCTACCTGCGCATCGCGGCGGTGATCGCGGCCCAGCGGATCGTCACCGACGCCGGGGCCGACCCCCAGCGGGTGCTGGACGAGGGGCTGATCGCCGAGGCGCTGCGGGCCGAGGGCCTGGAGGCCGTCCGGGCGCTGCTGGAGCAGGCCATGGCCTGCCGGGACGCCAGCGGCCGGGGACTGGGCCAGACCCCCGTGGGTCGCGCCCGGAGCTTCCTCAGCAAGCGCTATTCCGACCCCAACCTGATGCTCCAGGACGTGGCCGGGGAGGTGGGCATGTCCCAGAGCCACTTTTCCACCGTGTTCGCCCAGGAGACCGGCCTGACCTTCACCCAGTATCTCACCGCCCTGCGCATCGGCAAGGCCAAGGAGCTGCTCACCGCCACCGCCATGCGCTCCTCCGAGATCGCCTTCGCCGTGGGCTACAACGACGCCCACTACTTCAGCTACATGTTCAAGAAGCAGACCGGCGTGACGCCCAGCGAGTATCGCAAGGAGAACGGGAATCAGAGGGGGTAGGGGAAGCCCGGCCCCTTCCTCCGCGACTGAACAGATACAAATAGATGGTGGTATTTTGGTTAATTGAGTTGTAGTTCATGTCCCGATGTGATAAAATATCATTACAATGTTACTTTTATGAAGGGGGCTTGACAGCCATACCCAACCGCGCCACACTCGCACAGCACAGGCTAACTGCCCCCTTTTTGCGCCTTGCGGCTGCGGGGCGCTTGAAACAGGATACTACATTCGAGTTGGATAACCGTCGGATTCTGACGGGGGTATTATACCCTGTCAGGTCCGGCGGCTTTTGTTGTATTTTCAGACATGAAAAAGCGCCCGTAGAAGGGCGCTTTGAAAGGGGGTCAACCGAGCTTTCGTTCCGGGTTTGTGTCCTCCCTGTGGGGATATACCCGCTTGAACTGGCGAAGCTGCTCGTCGGTCATCGGGGGGCAATCCTCGTCGTAGACGATGTCCTCATCCCGGGGGGCTCGCGCCTCGATCGCCGCGATTTCTTCCGGCGTCAGGGGTTTGCGGGGCTTGGGGTTGATTTTGATTTCATAGGTCACGATCATAGTACAAACTCCTTTCCTTCCGGTTTGCGGGTCTGGCAGAGATCAGTCTTATGCGGTTCTTCCGTTCGGTGTACACGACGAAGAGAATGTTATCCACCATGCCGATGGTGTTGTATCGCTCCTCATCTGTACTGTGTTCAGAATCGTATAGCTCTATGCGATTTTCATCGCAAAAAACCTTCGCGGCGGTTTCAAACCGCACGCCGTGCTTTTTCAGGTTCAGCGCGGCCTTGTCCGCGTCCCACTCGAATTGCACGGGCAATTCCCCCTCGTAATCCTATGATACCATTATAACCGAAAAGCCTGCTTTGCGCAAGGTATACGCATCGAAAGGGCAAGACCGGTACATGGGCGGGGCCGCATAAGGGCAATGTCAGTTTTTACATTTAACAGAGTGTAAATCCCAGGAAATTGCTTGAAAAACAGGATTGAATATGGGACAAGGGGACGGTTCTCTTGTCCCACTTTCCGACCGAAATTATCGCCCGAAAACCTGGGTTGATCGTGGGTAGAGTGGGACGGAAGAACCGTCCCCTTGTCCCAAGGCATCCAGCCGCTTGATCTGCTCAGGCGTCAGCGGAGTATTGGGTTTCAGATGATAGGTGACGATCATCGTAGATTCTCCTTTCTCTGGGTGTGGCCTTTCTGGCGGAAATGATGCGGGTTCTTTCACGGCGTTCTGTGTATACGACGAAAAGGACATCCCGAACCATGCCAATGGTATTAACGCGGTTTTCCCCGTCGCTATGTGCGGAATCATACCATTCGATGCGGTTGACATCAAAAAAAGAACGGCATCGCGAAAATCCACGCCATGCTTTTTCAGGTTCAGCGCAGCTTTGTCCGTGTCCCACTCGAATTGCACGGGCAATTCCCCCTCGTAACGCTATGGCGCCATTATAATCGAAATGCCTGCGCAAAGCAAGGCATAAAAGACCGCTGGGACAAAAGGAGCGTCCCTTCGTCCTACGCCTCGCCTTCTGCGTTGCTGTCCCCGATGCGGAATGGTTACAGGGGCTCATTACGCCATAAATATGATCATTGAAGAAAGTAATGCCGAAAATTTAAAATATGTGTTGAATGTTGGCCGAATCTATGGTAAAATCTATATAATGGAAGAAATGGGAATATAGAGTCATAATCATAAGGATGACTGCTGGAATGACAGATATCAAATTACAGAAAGGTACCTGAAATCCATGAGTATCGGAAGCAACCTTCTTCGAAAAGAGAAAACACGAAAAGCGCATCATTATGCCCTTTTCCGGGAAAACGAACAATACATACGCGACGGATAACCGCCGGGTCTGACGGGGCCGGTATGCCCTGCCGGGCTCGGTGGGTTTTGTGTGTTCAACATGGCCTTGCGGCGGCCATAACAGCCGCGAATAAGAATCGGAGGAGAAGGTAGGTTATGAAGAAGATGCGATTTTTAGGCATCCTGCTCGGCCTTGTGCTGTTGGTGGGGCTGATGGTGGGACTGAGCGCGACGGCGTTTGCAAGTGAGCCGCCCACTTTTAGCGGAGGCACAGGAAAGCAGAATGACCCTTACATGATTTCCACTGAAGAAGACCTGCGGGCTTTGGCGAGAAGCGTCAACGACGGCAACGACTACGATGGCTATTTTTTTAAACTAACCAAAAGCATTGATCTCACAGGGGACTGGACCCCCATCGGCCAGGGCGCTGCGGAAGGTGCCATCAATGGCAACGATGGCTCTCCTGTAGTAGGCGATGACTGGAAGCCCTTTAAGGGAACCTTAGATGGAGGAGACAAATGGGGGGGTAAATACTATATTGGCAATCTAAAAATTGCTGCCGGTTCCAACAAGGGCATTGGCCTGTTTGGGGCAATTGACGGCGCTACCATTAAGAATCTGAAATTCCAGGATGTGACCATTACCGGCAGCGGTGACTTTGTTGGCGCGCTTGCCGGTTATGCTTACAACTCCACCATTGAGAAGGTGGATGTCAGCTTCAAGATCAACATCAACGGCAGGCACTTCGTTGGCGGCGCTGTGGGCTATGCCTCGAATACCAGCTTCGAAAACGTAAGGATGAATAATTCCTACGGTACCATCACAGCCTCAGACGACGACACCGGCGAGTACGGCGACGATGTGGGCGGCCTGGTGGGTTATACCGTGGGCGGCACAGAGCTCAATAACTGTCAGGTCACAGCCGGCTCAAATGGCATTACCGTCGTCGGCACACGTCAGGCCGGCGGTCTGGTTGGTCTCCTCTCCGCGGGCAGCACGGTTACCGGCTGCCAGGTGAGCAATGTTACCGTTCAGGCCGCCACCACCCAGAAGGTTGCAAACACGAAGGGTGTGAAAAAACTCAATTTCGGCGGTCTGGCTGGCGCCATGCATAGCGGCTCCGTCAGTGTCAACAACAACCAGATCAAGGTCACAAAGCTGACGCTGGATTCCTCTGCCGAAGAGTTGAAGGCGAATATCCGCATGGGCAAGGTCACCGGCGGCACCTATGGCGCCGATACCTTTGCAGTGACCAATACATCCCAGACCGGCGACGGCAACATCGTGACCAACGTCACCAAGCCCGACGGTATTAAGGCAGTGGACTATCTTCACGAACTGATTGACGGCACTGAAGGCGCTATTGCCCGGGTCGGTGCAGAAAGTGATAATTTACAATTTACCAACCTCGATGACGCAGTTGCAAAGGCGATTGCGACCAGCAAAGATATCTATCTGCTGGTGGATTGCAGGGGACTGTCAATCAAGAAGCTCAACGTAAATCAAGAGACCACTTTTACTGTGAGGGGCAATAACAACTTCGGCGCGGATTTTGCAGCCAAAACCGATATTGCCGACGGTCCGTGGGTCAATTCGTGGACCATTGCTAATGCCGGTAAGAATGCGATTTATACCTACACCATCGACAAAGCGACTGTTTCTATTGAGAGACCGGGCAGCCCTGTTTATTATCCCACCGCTTTGTATCATGCGTTCGTCGCGCCAGAACCTGCAGCTGCTGATAGCGGTGATACCGTGAAAATCCTTGAGAACATTAACTGGGATGCAGAAAAAGAAATCGTCCCTGTCTACAAGAGCAATATAACCATTGATCTTAACGGCAAGACCATCACCCTCGCCAACCCAGATCATATCAAGCTGGGGTATAATTTCGTCGATACTGAGGTGGATGATCCGCTGACTCTGACGATGAAGAATGGCTACATAAACGGAGATGGCGCGATCATGGTTGGCAAGAAATCAACGCTGGTGCTGGACAACGCTTCTGTTGCGAGAATCAGTGCCTTGCCGGGCGCAAAGATTGTGTGTAAGACCGGCAATGAGGTTACCGCTGAGAATATTGCTGCCGCTGACAGTGAGGAAATTCAAAAGGTAACCTTCAACCACAACTACAGCGGCGCTGTCCCTGCCGCCGTTATCCAGGTATTGAAAAAATCCACTGAGACCGCATTGCTCTCTATGGATGAGCTGGGTTATAAGCAAGAGAACTACGTGTTTAACGGATGGAACACCGAGCAAGATGGCTCTGGCACCAGCTATACGGATGCGCAGAAGGTGAATCTGACGGAAGACCTGGTTCTCTATGCCCAGTGGGCGAGAGTTGCCACTGCCCCCGCGATTTCGGAAATCACCAGCCTGACGGGTGATCATGCGCTGATCTACGGCTATACCAGCGGCAGCATTGCCGTGACCGCCAAGGCGGCGACAGATACTACATATGATCTTAGCTATCAGTGGTATTCCAATACCACGAGCAGCAACACCAACGGTACGGCAATCGCCAGCGCGACGGGCGCAAGCTATACCATCCCCACCGGCAAGAGCGCCGGGACCACGGAATATTACTATTGTGTCGTCACAGCCACGCGGAAGGATAACGGCCAGACGGCAACGGCGACTTCTCCAGTGGCGACTGTGACCGTAAACAAGGCTGACCCCACCGCCACCGCGCCCACCGCGACGGCGACCTACGGCCAGACCCTGGCCGACGTGACGCTGACCAACCCCACCGGCAACACGCCGGGCGCCTGGGCCTGGACGGACGCCACAACCACGAATGTGGGCAATCCGGGCGATCATACCTTCAAGGCCAGCTTCACGCCCACCGACACGGCCAATTACAACAGCAAGACAGATGTAGACGTGGTGGTCACCGTCGCCAAGGCCACGCCCACCGTCACCGCCCCCACCGCCAAGACCTTGACCTGGACCGGCGAGGCCCAGGAGCTGGTCACCGCGGGCAGCACCAACGGCGGCGAGCTGCAATACAGCCTGGACGGAACGAACTACAGCACGACGATTCCCAAGGGCACCGAGGCCGGAAACTACACCGTGTATTTCAAGGTCGTGGGCGACGACAACTACGCCGACACCCCCGCGGCCAGCTTTACCGTGACCATCGCCGACGCGGATGCGGGTAACACCAAGCCCGGCGCGGCGGATAAGCTGACCTACACCGGCGAGGCCCAGAAGCTGGTGACCGGCGGCTCCGTCACCGGCGGCGAATTGCGGTATGTCCTCGGCACCGACGCCTCCACCGCCCCCGCGCTGGACAGCTTCACCAAGGACGTTCCCACCGGTACCAACGCCGGAACCTATTACGTGTGGTATCGGGTCAAGGGCGACGCCAACCACAACGACGTGGCCCCGGCCTGCATCGAGGTGAAGATCGCCAAGGCGGCCATCAAACCTGAGGTTTCCATCACCGGCTGGACCTATGGTGAGAAAGCGAACGCGCCCGCCGTCACCGGCAACACCGATAACGGAGCCGTGACCTACACCTACAGCGACAAGGCCGACGGCACCTTCACAGCCACCGTGCCCGCCAATGCCGGAACCTGGTACGTGAAGGCCAGCGTGGCCGAGACCGACAACTACCTGGGCGGCGAGGCCACCTTGAGCTTCGCCATTGCCAAGGCGACCCTCACCGTGGTCGCGGTCAACCAGTCCAAGGTTGAGGGCGAAGCCGACCCGCAGCTGACCTACACCGTCACCGGCCTGGTGGGCAGCGACACCCTGACCGGCACCCTGGCCCGCCAGCCGGGCGAGGATGCGGGCACCTATGACATCACCCAGGGTACCCTGGCGGCGAGTGATAATTACAATATCTCGTTCACCAAAGGAAGACTGACCATCACCGCAAAGCCCTTGAGCGGTCACGTCGAAGTCGGGACTATAACGGGCCCGGGTGTTCCCCCGATGAACGTTGCGGGCATGACCGATGAGTTTGCGAAGAAGACGCTAACGCCTACTGAACTGGTAATGATGGATAACGGCGCAAACGCGCGGGTGTACGTAGAGGCGACGAATACCGATGGCAGCATATCGGACACGATGAAACAGCAGATTTTACATACGCTGCCCAGTGGCGCGAAGATTGCCACGACTATGGACGTGTCCATGTACAAGCAGGTCGGCGACAACCTGCCTGTGAAGGTGAGCGGCCTGCCCGCCCCTGTGACTCTGGAATTCGACGTTTCCAGGTATGGATCCCGGACCGCTGGCATGCAACACACAATCTTTGTGATGCATTACATGAACGGCGCATGGCGGGTCGAAGGGCAAGGCGCCGGCCCGACGATAACCGTACAGGTAAACGAACTCTCGCCCTTTGCGATCGCCTATGTGGATACGCCCATCGCGACGCCCGAGCCCACCGCGAAGCCCACGAAGGCGCCCAAGCCCACGGCAGAGCCGACTGCCAAGCCGACAAAAGCTCCGAAGCCCACCGTGAAGCCGACCAAGGCACCAAAGCCCACCGTGAAGCCGACCACTAAACCCACCGTGAAGCCCGAGCCCAAACCCGTCAAGGCGGATTACACGCTGCTGGCGAAGATGACCGTGTGCGGCTCCAGCAAGACCTCACTGGAGGTCTCCTGGACGAAGGTCAAGGAAGCCGACGGCTATGATGTGTTCTTTGCCAAGTGCGGCAAGAACTACAAGCTGAAAGGCTCGATCCATGGCACCAGCGTCCGGTTCACCAAGCTGTCCAAGCGCGCCGGCTACAAGGCGTATGTGAGGGCTTGGAAGCTCGAGGGTAGCGGGAAGGTGTACATCGGCAAGGCCAGTCCCGAGGTGCATGCCATCACTGGCGGCTATAATGCGAAGAGTTGTAACGCCAGGGATGTCAGGCTGAACCGAAGCAGCCTGAAACTGAAGGTCGGGAAGAGTAAGACGATCAAGGCCACGGTGAAGGGCGTGAAGAGCGGCCGGAAGCTGCTTGATCACGTCAGGCTGGTGCGCTGGTACAGCAGCAACGCGAATGTTGCCACGGTGAACAAGAATGGCAAGGTGAAGGCCGTAGGCAAGGGCAGCTGTACTGTTTGGGCCATCGCCAACAACGGCGTGAGGACCAGTGTAAAGGTGACTGTGAAGTAACCACACTCCACGTTCCCGGGAGAGCTGGCTGAGAGCCATGCTTCCTTAGCCGGCTCCGGGGGAATGTATACAGTTTACGCTGGTGTGACCTGCTGAATTAGGATATAGAATAGGAGATGAACGGATATGAAGCGGAAATTGGTAAAGGTCCTTTCGCTGCTGATGGCGTTGGCAATGCTGACGGGTCTTGCGAGTCTCGCACTGTCTGAAGAGATAAATGATGTGCTGGATGAAGGTCTGGGACTGGATGTGGAAAACACAGAGGGACTGGATATAGACCAGCTCCCCTCCGGATTGGAAGCGCTTGACCTTTCCCTTGATGGATTTGACCTGGCTGCCACGGTGACTTACAGGTTTTATGTGAATGATGTAGAGTACGCGAGTCAGACCGCCCAGGTGGGGGAGGAGATCGTCCAACCAGAGGCCCCGAAGGCTCCCAAGGGGTTGGTGTTCGCAGGCTGGGTGCTGGCGGACGGCACACAGCTGTTTGTGGACGCGGACGAGGACGGACAGGTGGACCCTGTGAATGTCGCGGATTACGAGCTGGGCACAGAGGTGTATGTGTGGGCTGCGTTCAATGATTCCGCAGAGGAAGAGGAGCAGCCTGCCAAGGAGGAAGAGCAGCCCATCGAGGAGGAAGAGCAGCCCATCGAGGAAGAAGCGCCCGCCGAGGAAGAAGCACCTGCGGAGGAAGAAGCGCCTGCGGAAGAGCAGCCTGTCATGGAGTTGGCTCCCGCCGAGGAGCAGCAGCCCTCCGAGGAAGAAGCGCCCACAGGGGAAGAAGCGCTCGCAGGGGAAGAGGCTCCCGCTGAGGAAGAAGTGCCTGTCGAGGAAGAGGCTCCCGCTGAGGAAGAAGTGCCTGTCGAAGAGGCTCCCGCCGAGGAACAACAGCCCGCAGAGGAAGAAGCTCCCGCAGAGGAAGAAGCGCCTGTGGACGAGCAGCCTACTGAAGCTGCTCCCGTAGAGGAAGAGCCTGTCGAGGAAGCGGTTCCCACCGAAGAAGCAGCTCCCACCGAAGAAGCGGCTCCCACCGAGGAAGCGGCTCCCACTGAGGTCGAAGCGCCCGTCGAAGAAGCAGCTCCCACCGAGGAAGCGACTCCCACCGAAGAAGAAGCGGCTCCCACCGAAGAAGCGGCCCCCGTCGAAGAAGAAGCAGCTCCCGCCGAAGAAGCAGCTCCCACTGAGGAAGCGGCTCCCACTGAGGAAGCGGCTCCCACTGAGGAAGCGGCTCCCACTGAGGAAGCGGCTCCTACCGAAGAAGCGGCTCCCACCGAAGAAGAAGCGGCTCCCACTGAGGTTGAAGCGCCCGTCGAAGAAGCGGCTCCCGTCGAGGAAGAAGCTCCTGCTGAAGAAGCAGCAGTTGAAGATGCGCCGGAGGAAGATCAGGCAGCTCCAGTCGAGGAATTGCCTGTCGCGAACACACTGGTTTATACTGGGGAAGCCCAGCCGCTGATCAGCGCCGAAGGGGCGTGGCTCTATTCTCTGGACGGCGAAGCCTTCAGCACGGAGTTGCCCACAGCGGTTAACGCCGGGGAGTACACTGTGTTCTATAAAGGCACAGCCGAGGACGAAACCAGGATACTGGTTGTGATCATTGGCAAGGCTGACGTAGAGTTTACTGCGCCAGTAGTGGCGGCGACTGGAGAGGAATAAGAACATAAACCCTGGGGCTGCAGCGAGGAAAGCTGTGGCGCGCGTGTCCGCCTTGACATCCACCGCCCCTGAATGCTATCATAGAGGACGGCATTATTACTGAAACGAGGCATAAAAATGGAATTAGAGGCTATGTACCGCGCACTGGGCGTCAGCCCCGCGGTTTATTCCTATGGCCAGTCGGTGCTGGCGGCGCTGAAGGCGCGGTTTGAGCGGGTGGACGAGGTGGCGGAGTACAACCAGGCGAAGGTGATCGCCGCCATGCAGAAGCACCGGGTCAGCGCCCCCTGCTTCGCGGCCACCACCGGCTACGGCTATGACGACGTGGGCCGGGACACGCTGGAAAAGGTCTACGCCGACGTCTTCCACACCGAGGCGGCGCTGGTGCGGCCCCAGATCACCTGCGGCACCCACGCGCTGGCGGTGGCGCTGTCGGCCAACCTGCTGCCCGGCGACGAGCTGCTCAGCCCCGTGGGCCGGCCCTACGATACCCTGGAGGAGGTCATCGGCATCCGGGAATCGAAGTGCTCGCTGAAGGAATACGGCGTCAGCTATCGCCAGGTGGACCTGACGGAGGGCGGCGGCTTCGACTGGGACGGCATCCGCGCCGCCATCAACGACAGGACGAAGCTGGTCACCATCCAGCGCAGCAAGGGGTACGCCACCCGGCCCACATTCTCGGTGAAGCAGATCGGCGAGCTGATATCGTTCATCAAGTCGGTCAAGCCGGGGCTGAAGGTGATGGTGGACAACTGTTACGGCGAATTTGTGGAGATGACCGAGCCCTCGGACGTGGGCGCGGACATGACCGTGGGCAGCCTGATCAAGAATCCCGGCGGCGGACTGGCTCCCATCGGCGGGTACATCGTGGGCAGCGCCGAATGCGTCTCCCGCTGCGCCTTCCGGCTCAGCGCCCCCGGCCTGGGCCAGGAGGTCGGCGCGAACCTGGGCATCATGCCCGCTTTCTACCAGGGCCTGTTCCTGGCTCCCACCGTGGTCGCCGGGGCGCTGAAGGGCGCGATATTCGCCGCGAACCTCTATGAGAGGCTGGGCTTCCGGGTGGTCCCCTCCGGCGGCGAGGAACGCCACGACATCATACAGGCCGTGGAGCTGGGCTCCCCCGAGGCCATGCGCGCCTTCTGCCACGGCATTCAGGCTGCCGCGCCGGTGGACAGCTACGTCATTCCCGAACCCTGGCCCATGCCCGGGTACGACAGCGACGTGATCATGGCCGCCGGGGCCTTCGTGCAGGGCAGCTCCATTGAGCTCAGCGCCGACGGCCCCATCCGCCCGCCCTACGCCGTCTATTTTCAGGGCGGCCTGACCTGGTACCACGCCAAGTTGGGCATACTGATGAGCCTGCAAAAGCTGGTGGACGCGGGATTGGCCAAGGTGGAACCCGATTGCCCCTGAATTTGCCTACGACTGAACAGATACCCCATCACCCTTCAATATTGAACGCGGAAGATCCTTCCCTTCGCGCGGGATGGCCGCGGCGCATGCCGTTGCCATCCCGCGTGGGGCGAAAGATCTTCTTCTGTATGTTGTTTGCCTCGATGGGAGGTCCTTGCTGAATTATTGAGAATGCGTAATATCTAATTCAAGAATCTGCATCAATTTCCCTTGCTCAAAGGGTTGACAATGGCGGAAATATGTGGTATTTTTGAACTGTGAGTTAACACTCAACATAAGGAGGGGGAATTATCATGAAGAGGACTATCAGAAGGGTTGCCCTGCTCAGCGTCGTGCTGGTGCTGATCGTGGGCCTGTGCGTACCGGCCTTCGCCGCGTATCCCAAGGTCACGCTCTACAGCCGGCCGAACACCGCCTATCGCGGCTATTACATGTACCACACCTACTACCTCAACAGCAACAGCTACACCTACCGCAACGGCTACCGCGCCAATTATGACGGCTTCATCTATCGCAGGGCCACCGGTACCCGCTATGCCAAGTGGGATTACGATTTCACTGGCAGGCTGTATCACAAGCTCCGCACCGCCGTGTATTCCAGCTGGCCCACCGGCACCTACCGCACCAATGTGCGCACGTTCTACCGTCCCTCCGCCTATGGCCGCTGGATTTATGTCAGAGGGTTCAACTGGTACTTCAACGTCAGATAACCCCGTCAAAAATGCTTGCCGCGAGCCCTTCTCTTGCGAGAACGGGCTCGTTTGTTTAGAGAGGAGGATACCATGAAGAAGCTGCTGTGTATGCTGCTGGCCATACTGCTTGCCACGGGGGTGTGGACACTGCCTGGGATGGCGGAGGCTTTGTCCGAGAGGTGTCCCGACCTGGCGGTGTGCGACGGCTGTCTCTGGCGCATTGACGGCCAGGAGGTATGCTGCGCGGACGCAGCCACCGGCGAAACCCGGGTCGCGCTGCCGCTTTCGTCGCTGTACAGCCCCGAAGAGACGCCGGTCCGCGTCGGCCTGGTTTCCTGGACCGGGGACCGTGTGCTGCTGGTCCTGGCGCTGCGCGATGCCGCGGGTGACGCCGCGGTCCGCCTGACGGCGCTGGGCCTGGAGGACGGTGCCATCGTCACTTTGCAAGAGGATGACGCCGGCGAAGCGCTGGGCTTCCTGGCCGACGACTGGTATGAGGTGAGCATGGTCGGCTGCGGGCAGCGGCTGTTCATCGCCGCCATGGACAGCGGCTACCAGTTCCACTTTTTTCTGTACACTCCCGACGGAGGCGCGCTCCTGTCCCTGGGCGAGCGTTCCCTCGCCGCCTATACCGCGGCCCTGCCCTATGGCGACGACCTGCTCATCGTCGGGCCGGGGGAGTCGGACGACGGTGTGCTGGAGCTCACGCGACTGAGCCTGACGGACGGCAGCGCGGAGCTGTCGGAGTCCATCGAGCTGGATTCCGCCCTGCGGGTCGCCAACCTCGCCTGGGACCCGGCCCGGGAACGACTCTGCTATACCGTCAACAGCACCGTCTACGCCCTGACCCCGGGCAGCGGCCTGCCGCCGGAGGTCGTGGGCACGCTGGCCACGCCTCCTGCCGAGCTGCGACAGGGCGCGATTGTCGGCGACTGCTACGCCGCCCTTGGCGAGCAGGGCGAGCTGCTGCGCTGCGACATCGGCACCCCCGTCATGCTGTCCGCCCAGTTGCGCGTGGCGGCCGTCGCCGACAGCACCGTCGTGATGGAGGCCGCCCGGGATTTCGGTGTCGCCCATCCCGGCTGCTCGGTGACCACGGCGGACGCCGTCGATCCGGAGGCGTTCCTCGCGGCGATGGAGGCCCATTCCCCGGAATACGACGCTTTTGTGCTGCCGCTTAACGGCGAACTGTACCGGTCCCTGAAGGCGGCCGGCAGCATGGCCGACCTGTCCGCCGCTCCGGCGCTGTCGCCGGCCGTCGCCGATATGAATCCCCGGATGGCGGATGCCCTGACCGACGCGGGTCGCCTGGTGGCCATGCCGCTGGAGGTGGGCAGCTCCTGCCAGCAGCTGAATCTCCCCGCCCTGAAGGCGCTGACCGGCCTGTCCGAGGCTGAACTGCCCACCGACTGGGCGAGCTTCCTGGCGCTGCTGGGCCGCCTCGCTGACGACGGCGCGCTCGCCGGCGGGGATTACTGCCTGTACGCGCCGGGAATGCCTGGCGAAGGGCTCCGGGACACGCTGTTTACCTGGATGTTCCAGGACTGCCTGCTGTGGGTGCAGGCGGACGGCGAGGCCCTCGACGCGCTGTCCGGGGCCCTCGAGCCGGTGCTGCGCGCCTTCGACGACATCGACTGGTCCCGACTGGGCACCCCCGACGCCCTTCCCGCGCCGGGACAGGCCCTTCCCGTCCAGCCCGACGGCGATGCCCAGGTGGCACTGCTGGGTGATGGCTTACTCACCATCGAGGTCGCCCCCCAGGCGGCGGGGATGGAGCTCTGGCCCCTGTCGATCCGCCCGGACGGGCCCCGCCTGATCGGCCAGGCGGCCACCGTGATCTGCGTCAATCCCTGGTCCGCCAATCCCGAAGCTGCGCTGGCGTTCGTCGCCCACGCCTGGGAGAGGACCGCTGCCGAAACCCGCATGGCCCTCTGCCAGAGTCTGAACGATCCCACCGTCAACGACGCCTACGACGAGGACCTGGCCTATATGGCCGAAGACGCCGCGATGCTGCGCCAGGCCGTCGCCGACGAGCGGAGTGCCGACGAACGGGCTTATTTGCAGGCCAGCCTCGACGAGCTGGAGGCCTATATGACCGATTACCGGGAAAACGCCCGCTGGCTGACCTCCGAAGAGAGCATCGCCCGATATCGCCGCTTCGCCGGCGCTCTGGTCCCCGTTGCTCCGGATATCGACTTCGAAAGCCCCCTCGGCGCTCTCATGGTCAGCTACCTGGACGGCAATCTCACCCCCGCTCAGTTTATCGACCGGCTCCCCGGGACGATGGAATGAGCGATGGCTGTTCAGGGACTGCCGGCATGGCAGTAGCCCGGGGACAAGCGTCGTGCGGCCTGATGAGCCGTTGAACGGGATTCGTTTAGGGCTTTTTAAGAGTTGGGGGCGCAGGTAGACAATTTTCCCGGAACATGGTATAATGATCGACGGTGGAGTCCGGCCAGGAGTCGGGTTTCACGCCGGCGGCGAAAGCCGGCATACTCCCGTTTGGGGATGATCAGACAGGCGCCGGGGATGACGACCGGGGCCAGGATACCAAAGGACGGTAGGACAGTTGGAACAGAATACCAGGGGCAGGAAGCCCAGCGACCCAGGCAGGGGCAGACGGATCGAGCAATGGCAAATCATGTCCATTGCGTTGATGCTGTATGACTTTGCGGCGGTGTGCGGGGCCTATTTCCTGGCCCTTTATGTGCGCTTCGATTGCGTATACAGCGCCATTCAGCCTCGGTTCATGAGGCCCTACGAGCATTTTATATTGCCCTACGCGGCGGGCTGTGTCGTGGTGTTCATCGCCATGAAGCTGTACAGCACCATATGGCGCTATGCCAGCTACTCAGAATTCGTGCGCACGATCGCCGGTTCGCTGCTGACGTCGGTGGCTCACGCAGTGCTGATCACGGTGCTGTTCCGGCGGATGCCGGTCTCCTATTACTTGATGGGCGGTTTTTTCCAGTGCGCGCTGCTGCTGGCGGCGCGGTTCGGAGTCCGGCTCGTGCATGTCTTCTCCCGGCGGCATGAATCCGGCGGCGGGAATGCCCGACGGGTGATGCTGATCGGCGCAGGGGATGCGGGGCAGATGATCCTGCGGGAGATGTCTCAGGCATCGGAGGTCAACGGCCGGGTGGTCTGCATCATCGATGACGACCCGGGCAAGTGGCACCGCTATCTGAGCGGCATCCCCATCGTCGGGGGCCGGGACGACATACTGGCCAACGTGGAAAAGTACAGGGTGGACGATATCTACCTGGCGATTCCCCGGGCTACGCCCCAGGAAAAGCGGGACATACTGGCCATATGCAGCGAGACGGACTGCAAGCTGAAGCAGCTGCCCGGGCTTTATCAGTTCGTGGTGGGCCAGGCGACGGTCAGCGCTATGCGGGAGGTGTCGGTGGAGGACCTGCTGGGCCGCGACCCGATCCGCACCGACATGCAGGAGGTCTTTGAGTTCATCAACGGCCGGACGGTGCTGGTGACGGGCGGGGGTGGCTCCATCGGATCGGAGCTGTGCCGCCAGATCGCCGCCCACCATCCCCGCCGGTTGATCATACTGGACATCTATGAAAACAGCGCCTACGCCATCCACCTGGAGCTGCGGGAGAAATACCCGGATCTGCAGCTGGACACCATCATCGCTTCGGTGCGGGACAGCCGGCGGATGTACGATGTCTTCGAGACCTACCGTCCCCAGGTGGTCTACCACGCGGCGGCCCATAAGCACGTGCCGCTGATGGAGGACAGCCCCTGCGAGGCCATCAAGAACAACGCCATCGGCACCTACAAGACCGCCTACGCGGCGATGATGCACGGGTGCGAGCGCTTTGTGCTGATCTCCACGGACAAGGCCGTGAACCCCACCAACATCATGGGGGCGTCCAAGCGGCTTTGCGAGATGATCATACAGTCCTTCGACATGAAGATCAAGGCGGGCCGGGCTGCGGACATTCCCCAGATGTTCACCCACGACGGCACTGAGAACGCCGACAAGGACGGCACCGGCCGGGTGTTTGAAGGCGTTAAAACCGAGTTTGTGGCGGTACGCTTCGGCAATGTGCTGGGCAGCAACGGCTCGGTGATCCCCATCTTCAAGAAGCAGATCGAAAAGGGCGGGCCGGTGACGGTCACCCACCCGGACATCGTGCGCTACTTCATGACCATTCCCGAGGCGGTGAGCCTGGTGATGTTGGCGGGGGTCTATGCCCGGGGCGGCGAGATCTTCGTGCTGGACATGGGCAGCCCGATGAAGATCGACACGCTGGCGCGGAACCTGATCAAGCTGTCCGGATACAAGCCGGACGTGGACATCAAGATCGAATACATCGGCCTGCGTCCGGGCGAGAAGCTCTATGAGGAAAAGCTGATGGCCGAGGAAGGCCTGCAAAAGACCGACAACGACATGATCCACATCGGCAACCCCATTCCCTTCGACGAGGACGCCTTCCTGGCCGGGCTTGAGACGCTGATGCAGGCCGCCTATGCCAACCGGTCGGACATCCGGGAGCAGGTGAAGGCGCTGGTCAGCACCTATCATCCGGACGAGGAGCAGGGCGCGGCCTGAGGGGAGGTTGGCTGAAGATGTACGTCCATGTCAAGCGGATACTGGATTTTCTGCTTTCGCTGCTGGCCATCGTCGTGCTGTCGCCAGTGCTGCTGGTCATATCGGTGGTGATTCACGTCACGTCCCCCGGCCCGGTGCTGTTCAGACAGAAGCGGGTGGGGCAGGGCAAGCGCCACTTCATGATCTACAAGTTCCGTACCATGCGCACCGACGCGCCGAAGGATCAGCCCACCCACCTGCTGCAGGACCCGAACGCCTACATCACCCCGGTGGGGCGCTTCCTGCGCCGCTCCAGCCTGGATGAACTGCCCCAGCTGATGAACATCCTCAAGGGAGAGATGGCGGTGGTCGGCCCCCGACCCGCGCTGTGGAACCAGTTCGACCTGATCGCCGAGCGGGACCGCTACGGCGCCAACGATGTCCGCCCCGGCCTGACCGGCTGGGCCCAGATCAACGGCCGGGACGAGCTGCCCATCGAAGTTAAGGCCCGACTGGACGGCGAATACGTGAAGCGCATGAGCTTCGGCTTTGATCTGCGCTGCATCCTGGGCACCGTGGTGAAGGTGCTGCGCTCTGAGGACGTGGTCGAGGGCGCTCGGGATGAGGGAAATAGGGATTAGGGATTAGAGTGTGTTTCCAAAAGCATAATCCTCAAAAAAAGTTGAGGAAATATGCAGTTAGTCAGATAAAACCAAAAGGGAAACAGGGAGTCGACGTCGAATATAACCCGTGAGGTGAGCGACATGAAGCGGATAATTCGACGGT
>JAFWEL010000097.1 GCA_017512905.1 Clostridia bacterium | reverse complement strand
TGGCGGCCCAGGGGCCGCCGCTACAACACGAACGATTTCGATGTGTTCGCGGCAGCAGCCATTCCTGTTCCCTGTTGACTGTTCCCTGTTCCCTTTGCACTACACTTTGCGATTCCACCAACACCCCGATAAATCAGAATATGCTTGCGACTGAACAGTTACAGCAGGAATACAGAGCTGACCGGCTGTCGCCATTGGCGACAGCCGGTCATTCTGTTCGGGCTCACGCCATCTTCAGCATCTCCTCCCGCAGCTTGCCGATGATGCGCTTTTCCAGCCTCGATATGTAGCTCTGGGAGATGCCCATCATGTCCGCCACCTCCTTCTGGGTGTGCTCCTTGTCTGTGCCCAGGCCGTAGCGCAGGCCGACGATGTACTTCTCCCTGTCGTTCAGCTTGTCGATGGCGGTGTGCAGCATCTGCTTTTCCACGTCGGCGTCCAGGTCCTTGCTGACCAGGTCCGGCTCGGTGCCCAGTATGTCCGACAGCAGCAGCTCGTTGCCGTCCCAGTCGGTGTTCAGCGGTTCGTCGAAGGATACCTCCGACTTCAGCCGGTTTGACTTGCGCAGCACCATCAGGATCTCGTTCTCGATGCACCGGGAGGCGTAGGTGGCCAGCTTGATGTTCTTGTCCGGGTCGAAGGAGTTGACCGCCTTGATCAGCCCGATGGCCCCGATGGAGATCAGGTCCTCGATGCTGATGCCGGTGTTCTCGAATCTCCGGGATATGTACACCACCAGGCGCAGGTTCCGCTCGATCAGCGTGGCCCGGGCGACGGTGTCCCCGGCGTTGCAGCGGCGCATCAGCGCGATCTCCTCCTCCCGGGAAAGGGGCGGCGGCAGCAGGTCGCTGCCGCCGATGTAGCAGACGGAGCCCCGGCGAATCTGGACGATGAGCCCGAATATGGACTGGCGAATCGATTTGAGAGCCATGGTATATCCCCCTTTATGCTTGATATCAGTAATAGCTTGCGAATACGGGCGGGGCGAGGGCCTGGCAAAGCCCGGGCAGGGGCTCGGGCGATACGGCCACCCAGACCTCCGGCCCCCGGCGCTTGCGGCCTCCACGGCAGATCCACAGGGCGTCGGGACGGAAGCAGGCCATCCGCCCGTCGCCGCCGATGGCGCCGTAGACCAGCGTGCGGTAGCCCGTCCCGGGCAGTATGTCCTGCACCAGCGCCGCCTCGGCGATGAGCACCGGCAGGCCGGACAGGGGCTCCCGCAGGCGGTTCCCAGTGTCGATCAGGGCGGAAAACCGAACCCGCCTGCCGCCCGAGGCCAGGCACAGCGCCACCTGCCAGTCCCCGCTGCCGGCGGGCCGCCCGACGTTCACCGCCAGCGTGATCAGCGCGCCCAGGCCCAGGCAGGCCGGCGCGGCCCATGGCGCGGCGGGCGGCAGCAGCCGGGCGAGACCGGCACAGAGCAGCGCCTGGGCGAACAGCGTCAGCGTAAATATGGCCCACAGCCTGGGGGCGGCCCGGCGGGTGATGACCAGCGCCGCCGCCGCCGGGGACGCCAGCGCGGCGAAGGTCCGCAGCCCGGGACAGGCGACGGCGAGTACGGCGAAGGCGGCGCACACCCCGTCCCCGGCCAGTACGCCACGCCAGCTGAACAGGCCCATGGCCCGGCTGACGGCGGCCAGCAGCGAGAAATCCGCCGTCAGGTTGATCGCCAGGTAACCCTCGATGCTCACCGTCAATCACCTCGCCCAAACATCATAGCCAATGGGCCCCATGAATCTCAAGAATCTGGTGTCGATGGGGTTGGGTAAAATATCGCCCGGATTCGCCCCATTTATCGCCCCGGCACGGCCCTTTCGACAGGGATGTCGCCCCATGGGGCGGACGCTTCCCCGGGTCGAGGAGGGGTCGGCCGGCGGGCGATGCCGCGCCTCGCGTGCTTCCGGGGTTTCCCGGGGCTTTGTCGAACAATTGGGAAAAGTCGATCCTTTTCGCGGGAAAATGCCCCGTGCGCGTTCGAAAGCGGATATTCGCCACCATTCCCGGAACCCGGACGGCACTCCCCTCATAGGATAAATCCGGGAGGGGATGGCATGAGCTTCTCGGAGATCCGCCGAAAGGACGTCGTCAACATCTGCGATGGCAGGAAGCTGGGCAAGCCGATCGACCTGATCCTGAACGACTCCGCCTGCGTCCAGGCGTTGGTGGTGCCGGGGCGCACCGGCGGGGTGCTGGGTTTTTTGAAGCAGGACCGGGAGGGCTGCGTCATCGACTGGTCAAGGGTGCGCCGCATCGGCGACGATGTGATCCTGGTGGAGCTGGACTGCAAGGGGGGAGAGGACGGATAATCCGCCCCGGGGCAAATCTTGCTCTTGACCGGTACAAACGCAATCTGATATAATAGGAACATAGCATGCGCGATCATGTGCAGCATATGGCTTGAACAAAGTGGAGGTACGTTATGGAACAGAAGAGGAGATTGGTGACCCGCAGCGATTTTGACGGCCTGGCCTGCGCGATGATGCTTCGCGAGCTGGACCTGGTGGATGAGATCAAGTTTGTGCATCCCAAGGATGTGCAGGATGGCAAGGTCGAGCTGACAGCCAACGACATTACCACCAATCTGCCCTATGATCCCCGTGTGGGCATCGCCTTTGACCATCATGAATCCGAGATGGACCGGCTGAAGGCCCAGGAGACCGGCGGCAAGCTGATCATCGACCCCAATGCCCGCAGCGCGGCGCGGGTAGTCTACGACTACTACGGCGGCAAGGCCGCCTTCCCCAACGTCAGCGACGAGCTGATGGAGGCGGTGGACAAGGGCGACAGCGCCGATTTCACCGTGGATGAGATCCTCCATCCCACCGGATGGGTGCTGCTGCATTACCTGATGGACCCGCGCACGGGCCTGGGCCGCTTCCGCCAGTTTCGCATCTCCAACTACGACCTGATGATGCAGCTGATCAGCTACTGCATGGAGCACAACATCGACGAGATCCTGGCCCTGCCCGACGTCAAGGAGCGCGTGGACCTGTACAACGAGCAGGCGGAGATGTTCGTGGAGCAGCTCAAGCGCATCGCCGTGCTCCACGACAAGGTCATCGTGCTGGACCTGCGCAACGAGGAGATCATCCACGCGGGCAACCGCTTCATGATCTACGCGCTGTACCCCGAGGCCCAGATCTCGGTCCACGTGGCCTGGGGCTTCCGCAAGCAGAACACCGCCGTGATGATCGGCAAGTCCATCGTGAACAAGGCGTCCAAGGTGGATATCGGCGAGCTGTGCCTGAAGTATGGCGGCGGCGGCCACCACAACGCCGGCACCTGCCAGCTGGAGAACGACGTGGTGGACAGCCAGCTGCCCGATATCATCGCCGCCCTGAACGGCTGAGTCAAGGAGTGCTGAGCCATGAAGAAGCTTGTATCGATTTTAATGGCGCTGATGGTCCTGCTTTGCGGGACCGCGCTGGCCGAGGCGGGACTCGCCAACCCCTGGTCCCAGACCACGGCCCAGGGGCTGATGGACGCGCTGGGGCTGCAGCTGGGCCTGCCCGACGGCGCGACGAATGTGTCCTGGCAGATGATGGAGGAGGCCCAGATGGGCCAGGTGCAGTTCACCTGGCAGGGCATGGACTACACCGCCCGCATTGCCCCCACCGAGGCCTTCGAGGACATCTCCGGCCTGTATTATACCTGGGAGGCCGAGGATGAATGCGAGGTGGGCCGTTGCAAGGGCGTCGTCCGCCGCGCCCATGACGGCGATAACACCGTGGACGTATGCCTCTGGTACGACGACCTCACCGGCCTGATGTATTCCGTCAGCGCCGCCGCCGCCGACCTGGACGGGTTCGACATCACGGCCGTCGCCCAGAAGCTGTACATTCCCATGCAGACCGAGTAGAGAACGGAAGCATCCCCCAACGACGGAACAAATACCAACATAAAAAGACCCTTCGCTCCCCCCGGGATGATGGCAAAAGCCGTGTCATCCCGAGGGAAGCGAAGGGTTTTATATTGACAGAGCGGCCCGCGGAACGGCGTCCGCCGGCCAAGCCCCGTGCTGCTACTTGTCCAGCCTTTCGATGATATCCAGCGTCTCCAGCTCCTCCAGCATCTGGGCGGGGTTGTCGGCGGCCTTGACCTTGTCGTAGGCGCGCACGATGATGCCGTTTTCGTCGATCAGGTAGGTGGTGCGCACCACGCCCATGGACACCTTGCCGTAGTTCTTCTTCTCCTTCCACACGTCGTAGGCCTGGATCACCGTCTTTTCCTCGTCGGAGAGCAGCGTGAAGGGCAGTCCGTGCTGTTCCTCAAAGCGCTTGTGGGAGGCCACGGAGTCCTTGCTGACGCCCAGGATCACCGCGCCCTTTTCGCTGAACTGGGGCATCAGCGCCTTGAAGTTGCAGGCCTGCTTCGTGCAGCCGGCGGTGTTGTCCCTGGGGTAGAAGTAGAGGATGACCTTGCGGCCGTGATAATCCGAAAGGGTGTGCAAGACGCCGTTCTGATCCGGCAGGGTGAAATCCGGCGCGACTTTTCCGATGCTGAGCATGTGCTGTACCTCCTGTGACATTGTTCATTTCCCATGATACCACACTTTTCGCCGCTTGACAATCGGCCCCGGGGTATTTACAATAGGAGGGGGTGATGGCGGCATGGCGTCCGGGCTTCGGGCAAAGCTGAACATGATGCGCTCGTCGGCTCCCGTCGCGGCGACGCCGCGCAGGGGCGGCGTGGTTTGCCATGTCAGCCGGGAGCCGCTGGACCCGGCGATCTTCGACCTGCCCTCCACCGGACTGCGGCGCATCGGCTGGTGCGGGCCGCGCTTTGACATCCGCCGCTGCCTGTTTCTGGACACCGAGACCACCGGCCTGTCCGGCGGCGCGGGCACGGTGGCGTTCCTGGTGGGCGTGGGCTGGGTCGAGGACGATGCGCTGGTGATCGAGCAGCTGATGCTGCGGGAATACGCCGACGAGCCGGCGCTGCTGGACCGCCTGGGTCGGCGCATGGCGGACTTCGACAACGTTTGTACCTTCAACGGCCGCAACTTTGACATGCCCCTGCTGGAAACCCGCTTCACGATGAACCGGATGCGGGACCGGTGGCGGCCGCTGGAAAACCTGGACCTGCTGTATCCCTCGCGACGGGCCTGGAAGCTGCGGATCGGCAGCTGCCGGCTCTGCAACATCGAATCGGAGATCCTGGGCATGCCCCGGGAGGACGACCTGCCGGGCAGCGAGGTGCCTGCCCGGTTCTTTCAGTTTCTGAAGACCGGGGAGGAGGCGCTGTTGGACGACATCGTGCGCCACAACCGCCAGGACATCGCCACGCTGGCGAAGCTGCTGGTACGGCTGTGCGCGGTCAACGACAAGCCCGAACTGCTCTCGGACCAGCGGGACCTGTTTTCCATGGGCAGGTCGCTGGAGCGCCAGGGCGAGCTGAAGACCGCCCGGGAGCTGTACCGCGCCTCCGCAAAGCCCCGGCCCGCCGGTACGCTGGCGGCGCTGTCGGGGGAGCGCATCGCCGGATCCGCAAATTGGCGGCTGTACGGCCTGTGCCGCAGATCCGGCGACTGGAGCGGCGCGGAAGAGGTGCTGATGCAAATGCTGCGGCGGCGACAGATGCCCGGGGCGGTGTGCGTGGAGCTGTCCAAGCTCTGCGAGCACCGGCGAAGGGAGTATCCCAAGGCGCTGGAATACGCGCTGCAATCGGAAAAATACCCGGACGGCGAACCTGCGGAGCTGCTGGCGAAGCGGTTGGACCGCATCCGGCGAAAGATGACACAGCATACGGAGGCAGACTGATGGGTTTTTTTGACGCGGCCAAGGCCGCCTATAACGGCAACCGGGCCTACCACCTCCACGTGGACGCCAACAAGCTGGCGGGGGAGGGCAAGGTGGCCCAGGCGAAGGAGAAGTACCAGGCGGCGCTGAAGCTGTACGACGAAGCGGTGCGCCAGGGCAACACGGCCCCGAACATCATGCAGGCGTATACACTGCTGCTGATGCGGGAGGGCGAATTTGAAAGGGCCCGGGAGCTGATGGAGGGCATGAGCCGGCAGAAGGGCCTGTCCGACGGGGACTGGTTCCAGCTGCGCATACAGTATTCGATCTGCCTGTGGCACGCTGGCCAGCTGGACCGGGCTATCGAGACCATCGGCCGCGCCGCCGCCCACAAAATGAACGGCAGCATCTACGGCACGCTGGGTATGTATTGGGTGGACAAGGCCCGGCAGACCGGCGAATTCGGGCCCGCCCTGGAATTCAACCGCCAGGCCATGGACTACGACGACGAGGACGCCGCCACGCTGGACAACATGGCCCAGCTCCACGAAGTGATGGCGGAGGCCGAGCGGGACGGGGAAAAGGCGGCGGCCTACCGTGCCCAGGCGCTGAAATATTACAAAAAGGCCCACGCCCAGAAGCCCCGGCAGATCACCACGATCTACTACCTGGCGCGGATGCTGCACCAAAACGGCGACGACGCCGGCGCGCGCAAGCTGCTGGAGATGCGGGATACGCTGTATATCAGCGCTATCTGTCCGGTGACCCGGGAGATGATCGACGCGCTGGCGGCGGAAGTGGCGTGAAGTCAATGCCGATTCAGGCTTCCCACGCCAAAGGCCCAGACCAATGAAAGGCGATACAGGACGCCGGGCGAGGAGAGGATGCAGACGCGCCCTCTTTCCCCAAAACGGTTGCGGGAATGCCGATAATATGCTATCATGGAACCGCGGTGAACGTCAGTCAGACACCGCGGTTTTCTTTCGCCGTGCGATGCACGGCCTGCCATGAGATGGAATGGAGGTATTTATGGACAATCAGGAGCTCAGGGAGCTTGTCAATCCCGTATTCAACACGGCGAAGTCCTGCGTTCAGCTGGTCGCGGCCGTGGGCGACGAGGACGCTCAGCGGCTTCTGGACGTGCTGGGCTTTCCGGCCTTCGGCGCCCAGATGTCGAGCAAGCCCGTGCCGAAGGAGATGCACGAGCAGGTCAAGCGGCTTTTCCCCGCGTATACCATACTCATCGAATCCCGGTTCTATGGGGTGAACCGGCTGATTGGGGAAAGGGCGGACCGCCAGGTCGTGGACCTGCCCTGCGGCTATACCTCCCGGGGCATTCGCATGGCCCGGGAGGGGAGGGCTTACCGGGGCTGCGACCTTCCCGCGGTGGTCGACGCCATGGGCCCCGCGGTGGAGTCGATCGTCGGAAGGCATGAAGCCGTCGGCTATCGCGCCGTGGACGCGACCAATTACGAATCCCTGGAGGCCGCGCTGCCCGAAGCCAGCCGCAACCTCCTCGTGACCACCGAGGGGCTGCTGATGTATTTCGACCAGCCCGAGCTGGAGACGGTGTTCTCCAACCTCCGCCGCCTGCTCCAGAAGCACGGCGGGAGCTGGGTGGTCACGGACCGGGCGTATTTCCTCCACGACAAGGAGATCGTCGCCGCCGCGCTGGACCACGATCCCCGGCTGACCGCGATGTACGCGGCGGTCACCAACCGCGCCGCCGCCACCACCGCGGACGTCAGGCTCAACGACAACGTGTTCTTCGATCCCGATGAAGCCAAGGTCAGGGATTTCATCCGGCGGATGGGCTTTGAGCTGCGGGAGGTCTGCATGGCCGACTACCTGCCCGGGCATTTCGGCGCGCTGGACGGGAATCCCCAGGTGGAGCCGGCGGTGCGGGAGGTGTTCCGGAAGATGATGTTCTGGGAGTTCACCGTGGCGCAAGGCGGGGCGGGGAAACCCGCGCCGGCGGAGGCCAACCTTCCCTTCAGGGTCGTCAGCGAGGTCAGGGACGGGACCTTCCAGGTGGCCATCCAGGGCCGCATGGACACCATCACCGCGCCGGAGCTGTTGAAGCGGTTCCAGGACGCCGGCAGCGGGATCCGGGCGATTCACGTGGATGTGAGCCGGATGCCCTACGTGTCCTCCGCCGGCCTGCGCGTCCTGCTGATGATGTACAAGTCGCTGGAGGACAAGGCCAATTTTGAGATGACCGGCGTAAGCGACGAGGTCCGGGAGATCCTGGAGACGACCGGCTTCGACCATTTCCTGCTGGGTTCCGGGCAGGCAGGATTTGCAAACGCCTGAACAGTACCTTCTGCTGAAGGTATGGCAATATCGACAATAAACCGGCGGCGTCGAGGGCGGTACATGATACCGCGTTCGACGCCGCCGGATTGCGCAATGGCGCTGGTGCTTTATACTCAGCTCGATCTAAAAGTAAACCCATGCGGAGCAGATTTTTCGTTCTGCCCAAGCGGAGCGGGGGGAGGCGATGCAGGGCATCGTTGACCGAAGCGAGGCAACGGCAGGGCGGAAAAGAGGCCCGCAGAGGGTTGCGGTTTGGATTGAGATCAGTATTTCTCCTTGCCGATGTAACGGGCACTGCCGAAGCCCAGTACCAGGCGGGCGATGGGCCCGAAGAGGACCAGCAGAATGCAGAAGCCCGTGCCCTTGCCGAAGGACCGGGACAGCTTCATGGACTGGATGATGTGCAGGACCAGCGCGACGACAGCGATGACGCCGGCGGCGATGACCTGCCAGTTCCGGACGACCTGGCCCGAGGTCAGCACGTTGGCGGCGATCAAGGCCACCATGTAAACCAGGCCCATCAGGCCGTTCCAGCACAGTTCGTATTCCACGTAGACGTTGTAGATCGGGATCAGGGACTTCCAGCCGGGCTCGCCGGCCTTGGTGAAGATTTTCCAGTCGGCGATGGCCTGGAACACAAACCACACGATGCCGATGATGATGAGCATGCCGAAGGCGATGCCCACGGCCGCGCCGCCGATGGCGGCCTCCTCCTTGGTCAGGCCCTCCAGGGCCATGGACAGCTCGGCGGTATCCTCCGCCAGGGCTACGGGAAAGATATTCATTTCATAGTCTCCTTTCTCTCCCCATGAGATGGAATATAGGGTATCGGAAGGCTTTGCCTTCACCGCCGGGCATTATAACATACAAATGAAACGAATCGGATAAGTCAGGCCTGCCGTTTCCTCATAATTGCGACTTTTAACGTAAAATAAACGCCGGAGCGGGGCAGCGGAACCGGACAGGGCCGGCTCCCGCGTTCATGCGTGGGAGCCGGTATTTGAGGAGGGATTTGATTTTAGGTAAACCCGATTACGGGTTAAAGCGCCGGTTGATCTGAACCACCTTGCCGTCCTGGATGACGATTTCGGTGTTGTGGCTGTCGAAGCTGTCGATCTGGGCTTCGGCGATGGCCTGGGTGACGGCCTCGATGCCGGTGACGGTCAGGGCTTCCTTGCCGTTGAGCAGGGCGTCGGCGTCGATGTCGGCGCTGTCGGTGAAGGTCACGTTTTCGGCCAGCTCCAGGTTGCAGGTGCCGCGCTCGGTATAGGTGCAGAAGTCGTTGTAGCCGGTGGTGGTAAAGCCGTTGGTGTCCTCCTCGGTGGTCAGCGTGTAGCCGTTTTCCGCCTCGAAGCCGCCGTTGATGTTGATGTTGCCGAACTCGTCCTTCTCGAGGGTCTCGATGGTGATGGTGTTGCCCTCGGCCTCGAAGGTGTCGCCCACGGCCATCCTGGAGACGTCCACGATGTCGTAGTTGTCCTCGGTGTACAGCTTGACGTTATACAGGTTGCCGTCCTTGATCTCGTCCCGGTTGAAGGCGGCGGGGTAGGTGCCCTCGTTGGGGTCGAAGGAGAACTGGGGCACGATGGCCTCGGCCATCGCGAAGGCGCACAGCATCAGGGCCAGCGCCAGCAGCGCGGAAATCATTTTCTTCATTTTCATTGCCTCCTTATATGCGGCGGTTTCGCCGCGGTCGTTTGCTTGATTGCGGGGCCAGTATAGCACGCGAAGGGTCACAGAAGCGTCACACCGCCCGGATCATCCCCGGGCGATATACAGAAATGTTAAATCGTATCTTTGGATTGCAATTGCCATACTTTTGTGCGATAATAATAGCCATCAACAGGAGGACAAACTTATGGAAGAGAAGCTGTTTTTCCAACAGGGGATCGAGGAACTGGACCTGGATGCCCTGGGAAATGTGACCGGCGGAAAGAAGCGGCCCTTCGTCCGTTCCCTGGGCAAGGGCGTCAACGTGCGCACCGGCCCGGGTACACAGTATCCCGTGGTCACCACCCTGGGCTATCTCGATGAGGTCCCCGTCTCCAGCAAGCAGATCGTCAAGGACGACAGGGGCTATTACTGGGCCAAGGTCAAGGTGGCCGTCAGCCAGACGAAGAGCGTCGAGGGCTGGGTTTGCTCCAAGTACGCTGAAGGCTGTTGGAACTGAAGGAGGTTATGACAATGAAAAGGATAGCAATGGCTGTCTTTGCGCTGGCGCTCATCGTGGCGCTGGCCGTGCCCGCTGTGGCGGCATCCACCTGGACGATGTATGTCAAGAAGGACTGCAACGCCTACCAGGACCCGAACAAGCATTCCCGCGTCACCATGCAGCTGCATGTCGGCCATCCCCTGACCATCACCGATTATGTGGACGGCTTCTATGAGTGCCGCTACGGCTGGGTCCAGGCCAAGTACCTCAGCGACACCTGCCCCCACAAGTGGGGCAGCTGGCACACCGTCAAGAAGGCCACCTGCACCCACAGCGGCACCCGCGAGCGCACCTGCAAATACTGCGGCGAAACGCAGCGGGAGACCGTTAAGAAGACCGGCCACAGCTGGGGCAGCTGGAAGGTGACCAAGGCGGCCACCTGCACCGTAAAGGGCACCCGCCAGCGCACCTGCAAGAACTGCGGCGAGGTGGAGTCCGAGCGCTTCTACGCCGACCATCAGTATGGCAACTGGACCGTGACCAAGGAGCCCACCTGCACCGCCAAGGGCGAGAAGGAGCGGGTCTGCAAGGTCTGCAACAAGGTGGACACCCGGGCGATGGACATGCTGCCCCACGATTACGAGTGGCAGGTGACCGTCGAGGCCACCGACCATTCCGCCGGCCAGCGCGCCCAGGTCTGCAAGAACTGCGGCTATACCACCAAGGCCCAGAGCTATGATCCCGAGGGCACCCTGCGCCGGGGCGACCGCGGCGACGCCGTGCGCCACATGCAGCAGCTGCTGGTGGAGCAGAATTACCTGAACGCCGGCGGCGCCGACGGCATCTTCGGCGGCGGCTCCGAGAAGGCCCTGATGAAGTACCAGCAGGACCGCGGCCTGAACCCCGACGGCATCGGCTGGCCCCAGACCCTGGAGGACCTGGAGCACGACTTCGGCCCCTGGGAGACCGTGAAGGAAATGACCCGCGCCGAGGCCGGCGAGCGCATGCGCGTGTGCCGTGGCTGCGGCTTCGAGCAGCACGAGACCGTCGAGCCCGGCGAGGTGATCGACTACGGCGACCGCGGCGAGGCCGTGCGCGCCATCCAGCAGATGCTCAAGCAGGTGGGCTACGACGCCGGCGGCTTTGACGGCATCTACGGCAAGAAGCTGGACACCGCCTTCACCGGCTTTGACGAGGCCCACGGCCTGACCTTCCAGAAGGGCAGCGTGCGTCCCGCGGACGTGGACGCCCTGGTCAACGCCTGGCTGGAGACCAGCGACGCCGCCATGACCCAGAGCGGCCTGGACACCCCGGTGAACCTGGTGCTGACCGTGACCCCCTCCACCGATGAGGCGGCGGACAGCGACGTGACGACCTACAGCTGGTCGCTGTACAACATGGGCAGCGAGGACTGCATGTTCAACGCGCTGCTGCTGACCTTCGGCGACAACGCCGATTTCAGCAAGGACAACCTGACGATGGTCATCGACGGCGAAAAGCTGAAGGCCGATTCCGCCAACAGCGTCTCCGGCAGCTTCCGCGCCGCCAACGCCTGGGGCGAGGGCAACCTGAACTTCGCCGCCATGGCGGTGGTCGACGAGACCGGCGAAAAGTGGCTGAGCAACGTGGTGAGCTTCGATTCCGCCGCGGCCAACGAGCCCAAGACCGTCGCGCCCCTGGACCGCGGGATGGACGTCAACCACCTGGAGGACGGCATCTATCCGGTGGCCTTCAACCGCGGCGACGTGATGAAGGGCGCCTCCGGCACTTACATGAACGCGGTGCACGTCTTCAGCGAGGACATGTACGACATCAACGAGCTGGAAAGCCTGAAGGCCGGTGATTCCATCGTCGTCAACGGCGAGACCGTGGTGATCGAAACCATCGAGATCGGCGACAAGGTGCAGATCAACGGCGGCCTCCTCAAGGGCGGCATCGACCTGGATCCCGTGGAAGAGGGCGACCTGTGGCGCTTCTGCGGCGACGACGACATCTCCGCCTTCACGGATCGCGGCGTGACCACGCTGGAGGTCGATCCCTCCGCCACCTACACCGACAGCTCCGATATCGAGGCTGATCCGGTGAAGGCGGATTACGAGGGCATGGTGGACGCCATGATGGCCGCTCGGTATGACACCTTCGATCAGTACAACACCACCGTGCGCATCGAGGGCGGCAAGGTGGTCGCGATCGAGCGGGGTTACATGCCGTAACGGCACGTATGATAAGGGGGCGTGGTTCCAAAGCGGCCTTGCGTTTGGAGCCACGCCCCGTGGCTTATTGACGCCGCCTGTGCGGCAAAGGAGGAATCATGATGAAGAAGCTGCTGATTCTGGTGCTGGCGATGCTCATCGCGATGATGGCGATGACCGCCGCCGTGGCCGAGGCGGGTATGGCCGAGGGCGCGGACAGCGACTGGTACATGGACGTGCTGGCCGACAAGGCCGTGACCGCCGAATACCCCTACCATGCCTTCGTGGACATCAACGGCGACGGCGTGCCGGTGCTGCTGGTTTCCACCACCCGGGAGGCGTTCATCACCGCCGAGGACAAGGCGGTGGTCTATCTGTATGACAACGGCGCGGCCAAGCCGGTGCTGGAGGCCGGCGGCGCGGGCGGCGACATCTTCTACGCCAACCCGGAGGCCCACACGCTGACCCACTTTTCCCGCCTGTCCGGCGAGGGCCACTACGAGGTCTACCGCGCCGCGGACGGGGCGCTGGAGCCGGTCACGAAGCTGGACACCTACCAGCCCTTCCACGGTCCCGACGGCGACAACGCCGAGGCGATCTGCCTTCAGGACGGCCAGGCGATCACCGAGGAGGCCGCCGACGAACTGATCAACCTCTACGCCACCGACAACGCCATCACCTATGAGCCGATGGATGACCAGCCCGCCCCGGCGGACAACGGGCTGCATGCCGACCTCCAGCCGGTGGTGGACTCCCCGGAATGGGTGGCCAGCCTGCCTGCCGCCCAGGACGCCGACCAGCTGTTCGTGGTGGCCGCCATGGCCATGGACCGGACCACCGCCAGCATCTCGATGCACCAGAAGGACGGGGACGGCAACTGGAAGCAGATCCTCTCCACCCCCGGCTTCGTGGGCAAGAACGGCCTGTGCCTGGATGCGGACCACGTGGAGGGCTGCGGCCAGACCCCCGTGGGCGTATACCGCTTCAACAGGGCCTTCGGCATCGCCGCCGACCCCGGCTGCGCCATCCCCTATGTCCAGGTGGACGACGACATCTACTGGTCCGGCGACCCCGATTACCACTACAATGAGATGGTGAACATCAACGATTGCCCCGAGCTGGCCATGGATGACAGCGAGCACATCGTCGATTACGAGTATCAGTACCAGTATTGCCTGAACATCAGCTTCAACGAGGACGGCACCCCCGGCCGGGGCTCCGCCATCTTCCTGCACTGCTTCGGCCCCAGCAAGCCCTATACGGGCGGCTGCGTGGCCCTGCCGGAGAACATCATGAAGCTCGTGATGCAGAACGTCCGGGAGGATTGCGTCGTCGTGATCGACACGCTGGAAAACATGAACGGCGCGCTTTAAGCGGTACAACAAGGCAGACAATTGTGGCCACCAGCCCTTTCAGGGCGGGTGGCCGCTGCTTTTGCCAAAGCATATGCGAAAACAGTAAAAAAACCGGGGGAGCCAAACGTTTCCCACGGGGAAAAGGTGGATTTATACCCGCACAGACCGCTTCGTCAGACGATAGATGAGGTTGCCGATAATATATACGGGGAAGAGGGCGATCGCCAACACGCCCAACGCGGCCAGGATCACAGCGCGCATCTCAAACGCCTCCTTTGTCTTGTCCTTTCGATGGGGCCATTATACCCCGGGGCGCGTCACAGTTGCGTCACAGGCAAAGATGACCCAAAAAATAAAAATAGGTAATATATCGGATTAATTGTGGCTTTTTGTAGACGACTGTCGAAATCCGTTCAAATACCTGCTATACTACATCTGATTAATGTCATCATACCGCCGGCGGCGGCATTGGAAAGGTGGGCTATGGGATGAACAGAGTGCGCTGCGTTGCGCTGGCCGCGCTGTTGCTGGCGATGGGGCTGTGTCCGGCGCTGGCGGAGGCCGGGGAGGACCCCGTCGTGGTGCGGGTGGGGGATGTGACCTTCACGAAAAGCCAGCTGGAAAGCGCCGTGGAGACGGACGTCACCCTGTCGGAAATGCTGTCCCAGGAATACCTGACGGACGAGGAAAAGCTTCGGCAGCGGGATGAGACCATACAGCGCTTCATCGGCGTGGGCCTGATCGAGATGAAGCTGCGGGACGCGGGACAAAACAGCTTCACCGACGAGGAGGAGGAGACCCTCCGGGCCACGGCGATGAGCCAGTACGAGGCCATGTGGCAGGGCCTCTGGCAGCAGGCCCAGCAGCAGCCCGACCAGGGCTTCACCGAGGAGCAGGTGACCGAGTTCATGCAGGAGCAGGGCTATACCTCAGACGCCATCTTCGAGGAATTGAAGGCCAACGAGCGCCGCCACCGGGCGGTGGAGCTGTTCTGCCCCAACATGACCCTCACCGAGGACATGGTTGAGAAATACTACGAGGCCGAATTCCTGCTGCCCGACCGGCAGCGCTACGAAAACGACCTGGATCTTTACGAGCAGGAAATTCTGGCAAATCAAAACGAAGCCTTCTACACCCCGGCGGGCTACCGTGCCATCCAGCAGGTGCTGCTGGACTACCCCGATGAAGTGACCCGGGGCCTGAGGAACGAGAACGCCCACGTCAACGAGGCGGCGCGGGCCGTGGCCGACGCGATCCAGAAGGTCACCGAGGCCGCACTCTCCGGCGACAGCTGGGACGACGTGGCCGAACCCCGGGCCCAATATGACGAAGCGCTGGAAGCCCTGAAGTCCGCCCAACAGGCCTATGCGGACAAGCGGAAGGCGCTGGCCCTGCCGCTGGTCCGGGAAACCGTGGACGCCATCAACGCCGAGATCGACGCGGGCATCGACTTCAATTCCATCATCAACAAGTATTCCACCGATAAAAACGAGCAGAACCTGGACAAGGGCGGCTATCCCATCCATCCGGATTCGAAGAACTGGCCCGGTGAATTCCTGGAGGCCGTCGGGAAGCTGGAAAAGCCCGGCGACACCTCGGGACCCGTCCTGACGGACATGGGCATACACATCCTCTACTACGCCTCCGACATCCCCGCCGGCCCTCACCAGCTGACCGCCGAGGAGCGCAGCGCCCTCAACGCCTCCGCGCTGTACTACTACCAGACCCTGGAGCTGGAAAAGCAGATGGAGGACTGGAGGAACGAATACGAGATCGAAACCCACCCCGAGCTGCTGGACGACTGATACGGACGACGGAGGCAACCCCATGAAAAAAGCATTCGCCCTGATTCTCGCTCTCGTTATGCTCTCCCAGGCGCTGCCCTGGACGGCCTTCGCAAAGACCGTCGATCCCATCACCGAGGCCGAGCTGAACCGCGCGCTGCAAATCGCCGGCCTGCGCCAGGACCCGGACTATCCCCAGTCCAACGCCGACGGCGCGGCAACGCTCCGGCTGGCGGCCAGGGAGACCGTCTATCACAGCGGCATGGAGCCCGAGGACACCTGGGACGCCCAGACCCTCATCGACTGGCTGGATGACAAGCTGACCAAGGAGTTCTACAACGTGGTCAGCGTGTTCAGCCGCGCCGACAGCCTGCTGGAGCGGATGCAGGCCGACGACCCGGCGTCCTACGCAAAATTCACCTCGGGTGAATTTGCAGGCTACGGGGACAGGCTGCGCCAGTTCATGTTCGACACCGAGGTCATCGAGGAGAGTGCCCACTTCCTGAGGGATCGCCTGGGCGATTACACCGCGCTGATCGAGAGCACTGCCGAGACGCTGGCCAACCGGTCGGGCAGCCTGTACGAGACCGAGCAGCTGCGCCTGTCCCAGCGCGTCCGCGAGGCCACCGACGCCCTGGCCGACCTGCGCGGCCAGGTGCTGGACTTCGACCGGCAGGAGCGGCGGGAGATGCAGATCTGCCAGAGCGTCATCGACGGTGAAACAGAGCCGGAATTTTCCCGGTGGCTGCACGCGCTGTTGACCTCGGTGGACGAACCGCAGACCGTCAACGTGTCCGCCAACCAGGTCCGCGTCGTGGGCAATGACACCCGCCTGTCGCGGCTGGGGGCGGGCGGCAGCGTGCTGGGCAACGCCGACCCCGGGGACGTTTACATCACGGTCATCGACAAGAACGAGTTCGCCCTGGAGTTCCACGGCGTCGATGGCGTGCCCCTGGCCGGCGTCAGGGCGACGGTGAAGGACTACAACAACCCCGATACGGTGATCGAGGGCGTTTCGGCCGAAAAAACCGGCAACATCGTGTTCGACGCCACCAAGTTCGTCAACGACTACGATTACGGCATGGAGCTGATCATCGAGGTGGACGCCAGCGCCGCCGGCTACCGCAGCTTTTACATTCCCTGGGCGCTGGTGACCCAGGGCACGCCCCTGATCTATGACCTGACGCCGCTGACCGGCCCGGAGACGGAGGGCGAAGCCGTACAGAGCAACGCGGAAGGCAGCGTCAAGCCCTATGCCTATTCCTGCACCTTCAATAATTTCGACATACTCTACGATGACAAGAAGACCGAGATTTCCCCGGTGAACGACGCCCAAATCAGCTTCGTGCTGGAAATCGTCCACGCCAAAGGCGAGCGCCCCGTGAACCCGACGCTGCATTATAAGGCTTACGATTATGACAATTTGGCGACCCGGTGGGTGGAGATGAAGCCGACACAGGATCCCGTCAGGGATTCGGACACCCGCACCCGGTATGTTTACACCGCTGATTTCAAGCGCTGCCTGGCCACCGGCCTGATCAGGGAGGATTCCCCCTATTTCACCATCCGGGAGACCGGGGAAAGGATCAATACCAAGCTGACGCCCATCCGCGCCAAGGTGGACCAGCCCATCTATACCGGCCAGGAGCCCATCAACCCCATGACCTCGGTCCTGGGCAGCGGCTTCGGCTTTGATTTCAACATCCCCGTCATCGGGGGCAAGCTGAGCGTGAACCTGCCCTTTGAGGAGAATCTGCCGAAGGTGTTTTACGACCCCGTCGGCTATGTCACCGTGTCCTGGGGCAGCTCGCTGGTTCCCCAATCCGCTACGGAGAAATTCTCCTGGAAGAACACGGAGGCCGAGCACTACGACAAGGCCATGAAGCGGTACGAGCACGCGGTCAGCGTGGCCCAAAAGAAGCAGGCCACCGGCATGGCCAGCAATATGTACAGGGGCATCCTGCCCATTGAGGGACAGGCCCGCATGAAGCTGGATTTCGGCGCGTTTGTGGCCGGCTCGGGCAAATTTGAAGAGGACGGCTCCAAAACGCTGGGAGCCTTCAGCTTCATGGCGGGCCTCAACGTGGTGTTCACCCAGGAATACACCCAGATGCTCACCATCGGCCCCGTGCCGCTGTACATCGGCTATGTGTTCAGCCTCTCCGCGGGCATCGGCGTCGACGGCTTTCACGTCACCTTCAAGGTGGACAAGGACGGCAAGCCCTACGACCCGCACTTCAAGCCGCTCAAGAACATCACCATCACCATTCGCATATCGCTGACGGCCACGCTGGGCTTTGGAATCAAGGGCCTGGCCTCGGCGTGGGTCTCCGCAATGGGCATGATCAACATCATCTTGGCGCTCAACCTGGATTCGCCCGTCACCTTCACCATCACCCTCCAGGCCATCGTGTCCGTCGGGTTTGAGATCTTCTGGATCAAGTATTCCCGGACTGCATGGGATTCGCCCGTGTACCAGGTCTACCCGAACGGCAGCAACGCCAACGCGGCCGCGGGCCTGTTCGCCGCCTACGCCAACGACGATGCCGGGGACGACCCAAAAGCGCCACAGGTGGACATCGTGGGCACCGAGCCGGCGCGCTATCCGGCGATGGCGCCGGCGGCGAAGCGCGTGATAACGAGATTTCAGGGCACAGATATCCGGGCTGTGAATTACAGTGGTAACGAAATTTTATTCTATATGAAGCATTCAACCACGGATCGCGAGCTCATTATCGAGAGCAGGAAATGGGGGTATGTCGCGCTCGGGGATTTTATTATTGGTAACCTATACAAACGGTTTGTCCATTATAATGAGTACAAGGTATGCGGCTATGATGTTTACAACGACGGCAGGTACCTGCATCTGATCGCCGTGCTCGCCAGATCGATAGACGAAAACGGCAAGCCCATACCCGGCGGAACGGAACAGGATCCAAATATTGTCGTTTGCTATGTGGAGTTCAACGACGTTATCAAGTTGCCCATAATCCCCTTATCAATAAATAAAGTTCTCTTATACCCCTGGCTTCCTACCGTAGATAATTTCCTGTCCCCGATATGCAGCCATCCCAAAATCGAGTGGGCCGGAGAGAGCGGCATGAACCAGGTGGAGGTCTACGGTTCGCTGTTCGGCCAGAACGACGATGAGAAGACGTCCCAGTTCGACCTGTTTTACATCCTGCCCGACAAGGATGTGATGGAGATTCGCGGGGACGCCCTTGTACACAACGATTATGGGGATGTGGGCCGGCTGATTGGGGGCTACACCTATAAACGGGTGCAGCTGCATTCGAACATGCGCAGCATGAACCTGGATTTCGACGGCGCCGAGATCAATCCCCGCTATCCCAAGGTTCCCGGCTTTGTCGCGCTGGAGGTGCGAAATTATGGCCAGCAGCCCTGCCATATCGTGCTGCACGATTACTATATGAACCACAAATGGGCGGCTAATCCTATGGAACAAAAGTCGGAAGGCCATATCCGGTTCGAGAGCGATCGTTGCGTGAACGCCATTGATCTGGCGGAGGGGAACATCAGCAGCTTCGAGCTGCTCCAGCAGCTGGCTCCGGATGGGAAGAACTTCTCCCAGACGATATTCTACCTGGACCAGGAGACGGTGGGCGACCGGGTGGAAAACCGCCTGAAGAGCATCTATGTCGCGCCCAAGAGCATAACAAATGGCTCGGAGGAAGCCGTGTACAAGGGGGATGTGAGCATTACCTATAAGGATTACGACCTCAGCATCCCCGCCACCGAATTCCACGCCGTGTCCATCGGCGCTTCCCAGTACCTCTACTGGCTGTCCACCGCGCCGAAGGCAAAGGACAGCGACCCGGACGTCTGGCGCATCAATGGCGTGTATTACGATTCGTCCACCAATTCCTTTTCCGACGAGCTGGTGATCGCCGAGTTCACGCTGCCGGATGTCGACTATAATGGCCAGAAATACAAGGCGGTGCCCCAGGAGATCACGCTGACGGACAATAAGGTGGGCTATATCACCGTCAAACCGGATACCGGTGAGCAGGATCAGAGCATCCCGGATGCGACGTTGTACAAATTTGACATCACGCTGGCGACCTCCATGAAGCTGCAAAAGGCGGCGATGATCGAGACCACGGCGCTCCAGGGCGACTTCCTGCGCACCCAGTTCACCGCGCTGAACGACGGCAACATGGGCATCGGCAGCTTTGATGTGGATGCGATGCTGCTGGACAAGGACGGCAACGAAATCGAGAAGGTCGAGACCCTGCACGCCGGCCTGCTGATTCCCGCCCGCAGCTATACAAAGGTGTTCCACGGCGGGGAAAGGACCGTGGCCACCGGCGAGCAGGCCATCTACCGGGACAAGGACTTCCAGTATTCACCCCGCCGGAACGACTGGACCGTGAAGGAAAACGCGATCAGCACCTGGTTTTCCCAGGCCATTTGGTCGTCGGCCAACAACAGGGACGCGGGCAACAGCTCCAGCTACGTGTCCACCGACGTGCTGGTGCCCGGGTCCATGGGCTGCTTCGTGGGCAACATCAAGGTTCCCGACGACTGGCACGGCAATTACGACTTGCGGCTGAAGCTGTGCAATATCTCTGTCTACGACAACTACCTGGCCGCCTCCGCCCTGGCGAAGACGAATCCGGAGCTGTTCGCCGAGGCGGGCACGGTGAGCAACGCCACCGCCGCGGTGAACCGGAAAAAGCTGGCGGAGTACGGCGTCCACCGGCTGGACTACGCCCTGAACGAACAGACCGGGAAGCTGGAGCTTCAAAACCGGGACGAGCTGGCCGCCAACGCCGGCGAGGACGCGGTGAGCCTGTACGCGCTGGAGGTGGACGCGCCCGAGAGCCTGGAGATCAACTTCGACGTCCACGACATCGACGTCAGCCACCGGCTGCGCACCGATCACAAGGGCGACGAGATCCTGGACATCACGCTGCACAACTACTATCACAACAATGAGGCGATTGAGCTGACCTGCGCCATGTACCTGGACAACAGCAGCGAGCCGGCGTACGTCAGCCTGCCCTACAGGCCCGAGGCGATGGCCGCCGGGACGACCACCACCATCTCCGTGCCGCTGAAGGCGCTGTTCGACCCCGACAAGGTGCAGTCCGCCCGGTTCGAATTCACCCCCCGGGGCATCAAGGAAACCGCCGTGCTGAACAACGGCTTCACCATCTACCCCCGCGGCGGAAGCGACCCGCTGCGCTTCACAAAGCAGCCCGGGGACGTGACCGCCCAGTCGGGGGAGGACGTGACCTTCCAGGTGGAGGTCGCCGGCGGCAAGCCGCCCTATAGCTACCAGTGGCAGGTGTGGGACCCCAAGCATGAACAGTGGGTGGACCTGCCCGGCTTCACACAGCCGACCCTGAGCCGGAAGGACATTGAAAAGAGGTGGGACGGCGCGCGCTTCCGCTGCGTCGTCACCGACGCCGGGGGCGACCGGATCGTCAGCCGGGAGGTCGTCCTCACCGTCCGGGACGGGGTGGACACCGGCGACCACAGCCACCTGGCGCTCACCCTCGCCGTGGCGATCGTGGCCCTGGCGCTGCTGCTCGCTCTCAGGCGGCGATCAATCATTCGCTGAAAAACCGTCCGGATGTCCTAAAACCTTTGACATTTATTTAACGGAATGCAATAATAATGGCGTTCAATGTGCGGGCAATGCCCGCGGAAAACAACACATGAAGGAGGATTACCATGAAAAAGCTGTTTGCACTGGTACTGACCTTCGCGCTGGCCCTGACGCTGTGAGCTTCCGCGTTCGCCGAGGGCGGCTACAGCGGCGATCTGAAGGTTTGGGTGGCCGACGCGGCCGTGGACTTTACCGTCGGGCAGATCGATGCCTTCAAGGCGGCCAACCCTGAATATGCCGATATGAACGTGACCGTCGAAGCGGTGGGCGAGGGCGACGCCGCCAGCAAGGCCATCACCGACGTGGAAGCCGCCGCCGACATCTTTGGCTTTGCCCAGGACCAGCTGGCCCGCATGGTGGCCGCCGGCGCGGTGGAGGTCGTGGAGCCCGGCAACGCCGAGACCGTCAAGGCCGAGAACGACGCGGGCGCTGTTTCCGCCGTCACCATGGGCGACGAGATGTACGCCTATCCGCTGACCAGCGACAACGGCTATTTCCTGTACTACGACAAGAGCGTCGTCACCGATCCCTCCACCCTGGCGCAGATCCTGGCCGACTGCGAGGCCGCGGGCAAGAGCTTCTACATGGAGCTGAACTCCGGCTGGTACCAGACCGCCTTCTTCTTTGGCGCGGGCTGCACCCTGACCTATGATTCCGACAACGAAGGCAACCTGACAAAGTGCAACGTGGACTACGCCTCCGAGAACGGCCTGAAGGCCTTCAAGAGCATCATCAAGGTGGCCGCGAGCCCCGCCTTCGTCAACGGCTCCTCCATCTCCAACGCCACCAACGTGGCCGCGACCGTGGACGGCACCTGGGATTCCGAGGCCGCCAAGGCGCTCTTCGGCGACAACTACGCCGCCGCCAAGCTGCCCACCATCGACGGCTACCAGCTGTCCGGTTTCGGCGGCTTCAAGATGCTGGGCGTGAAGCCCCAGACCGACGACGCCAAGCTGGCCGCCTGCGACGCGCTGGCCGCGTGGCTGTCCTCCGGCGACGTCCAGCTGGCCCGCTATGAGGCCCTGGGCTGGGAAGCAATCTCCCCGGCCTGTTTTTTGGAAGCAAAGCAATTTGTCAGGGTGGGGGAAATTCTGATTTGTCGCAACGCGATAAATCAGAATTTCCGTATTCCTCAAAACCGCCGCCCACAACCCTGCCAGCGCGAAGGCGCTTCGGCGTGGGGTGTGGGCGGCGGTTTATGGCGTCGGCCGGGTCAGATGGCCCGGGGCATGGCGGGGTTGACGGGGATCTCCAGCGCCACGAGCACCTCCTCCACGGTGGAGACGGGGGTGATCCTCAGCGCCTGCCGGACCTCCTCGGCCACGTCCTTCAGGTCGTCCACGTTGTCCCTGGGAATGAATACCCGGGTCACGCCGCTGCGCTGGGCGGCCATCAGCTTTTCGGGCAGACCGCCGATGGGGTTGACGTCGCCCTGCAGCGACACCTCGCCGGTCATGGCCACGTCGGGCGGCACCGGGACGCCGGTCAGCAGGGAGGCCAGGGCGGTGGTCAGCGTGATGCCCGCTGAGGGGCCGTCCTTGGGCGTCGCGCCGTCGGGCACGTGGATGTGCAAATCGCTGCCGTCCAGCGCCTGGGCCGGCTCCGGCAGCAGGGCCTTCACCAGGCTCACGGCGATCTGGGCCGACTCCTTCATCACGTCGCCCAGCTGGCCGGTGACGGTAATCTTCCCGGACCCCCGGGTCAGCAGCGTCTGGATATAGAGGATGTCGCCGCCCACCGGGGTCCAGGCCAGGCCGGTGACGATGCCGGGCTTGGCGGATTCCGGCACGTGCTTGCGGCGGATGGGGCTCGCGTCCATATATTCCGCCAGGTTGTCGGGGGTGACGGACAGCTTCGCGCCGGCGTCGTCCACCAGCGCCACCGCCGCGCCGCGGCACAGCTGGTCCATCCGCTTCTTCAGGCCGCGCACGCCCGCCTCCCGGGTGTAGTTTTCGATGATGGCGTCGATGGCCGCGTCCGTGACCGTCAGCGCGCCCTCCGGGATGCCCACCGCCTCCATGGCCCGGGGCAGCAGGTGCTCGACGGCGATGGCGTGCTTCTCGATGGGCGTGTACCCCTGGAAGCGGATGACCTCCATGCGGTTGATCAGCGGCTCCGGGATCGTGTCCAGCGTGTTCGCCGTGCAGATGAACAGCACGTCGGACAGGTCGAAGGGCACGTTCAGGTAGTGGTCGGTGAAGGAGAAGTTCTGCTCCGGGTCCAGCACCTCCAGCAGCGCGCTGGCCGGGTCGCCGTTATAGGACTGGGACAGCTTGTCCACCTCGTCCAGCACCATCACCGGGTTGTTCGCCCCGCACTTGTGGATGCCGTCGATGATGCGACCGGGCATGGCCCCGATATAGGTGCGCCGGTGGCCGCGGATGTCGGCCTCGTCCCGCACGCCGCCCAGTGACACCCGCACGTATTCCCGGCCCAGCGCCCTGGCGATGGATTCGCCGATGCTCGTCTTGCCGGTGCCGGGCGCGCCCACGAAGCAGAGGATGGAGCCGCTCTGCTTTCCCTTCAGGCGCATCACCGCGATCTGCTGGAGGATGCGCTTCTTCACCCTGTCCAGCCCGGAATGGCCCGCGTTCAGCGCCGCCCGGGCGTCGTCCATGGAAATCGGCTTCGCTTCGGCTTTCTTCCAGGGCAGGCTGGTGAGCAGGTCCAGCCAGTCGGTGAGCATGCCCGCCTCGGGGCTGTTGGAGCCCTCGCCCTTTAGCCGGTTCAGCACCTTGCGACCCTCCTTGAGCGCCGCCTCGTTCATGCCGGCCTCCTCCAGCTTCAGCTCCAGCCGCCGCGCTTCGGAGACGTTCTCCGGGTGCATGGCGTCCAGCTCCTTTTGCAGGTATTCGATCTGCTTCTTGATGGCGGATTCCCGGTACAGCTTTTCGTGGTCCTCCTTCTGGGCGGATCGGGCCTCCACCTGCACATCAATGCGCTCCAGGCCCTCCATCAGCATGCGCTCCAGCAGATCGAACCGCCTTTGCAGGCTGTCCTCGGCGATCAGCGCGTAGCGCTCCTCCGCGGGCAGGCTCAGCCAGGGGGAAAGGGATACGCCCACCGTCCACAGGTTGTCCCAATGGGCGGCGAAATTGCGAATCATGCCCTCCCACTGCTGCCCTTTGGAAAAGGCCAGCACCCGGTCCTTCACCTCGGTGAGCCTGCGCCGGGCATCCTCCCGGTCCAGGTCGTCCATGTCCGCCCGGCGGGAGAGGGTCATGGAGAAGCTGCCGCCGGGCAGACGGGTGATCTCTTGCACGTTCACGCGATTTTGCAGGTCGATGCACATGAAGCCGTTGTCGTTGACGACGGACACGGTGCCCACCACACCGATGGGCTGGAAGTTGTCCACCGTCGCCTGGCTCCAGTCCCTTTCTTCCTTCTGGGCCAGCAGGGTCACGCGCTCACCGACGGTGGGCGTCCTGTCGGTGAACTGGTTATAGATCTCGGTTTGCAGCCAAAGCTTCGCACCGGGCAGGGCGATGATATTATAAATGGGCAGAATCGTCATGTTGCAGCCTCCTTTCACCTTGACACCTGTCAAGGTTGCGAATATAATACAACTAACATTGACAGATGTCAAGTATTTTGCTATAATATTTACAATTCACAAACGAGGTGCGCTTATGTACTGTGGAACCAACAAGACGGCGCTGCAATCCCAGCGGCAGATCGCCAACGCGATGATGGCGCTGCTGGGTCAGAAGCCCTTTGCGCAGATCACCGTCAGCGAGGTCTGCAAGGCGGCGGGCATTTCCCGGCAGACCTTCTACACCCTGTTTACCAGCCGGGAAAACGTGATGGTTTTCACGCTCCAGGCGAACGCCTGCGACAGCCCGGCACTGGACGGGCCGAAGCCGGCGGCCTGCCGGGGAGACCTGCTGCGCCAGCTGTGCCGGGGCTACAGCGCATATATGCTGCGCAATCAGGGGCTGATCCGGCTGCTGGTGGACAACCACATCGACTACCTGCTCTACGACACCTTCTTCGAAGCGATGGACAGCTGTAATGATTTCCTGCCGAAGGCCGACCCCTGTACCCGCAGCTACGCCGCATCCTTCTACGCCGGGGGCATCGCCTGCGTGGCGCGACGATACGCCCAGGAGGGCTGCTCCAGCAGCGCCGGCCAGCTGGAGGCACTGCTGATGACACTCCTGTCCGGTCAGTTGTTTTGATATTTATTTTGTCTGTATGGGATGACGAATTCTGATTTGTCGCGTTGCGACAAATCAGAATTTGTATATGACGGAATAATACCCCATTCGCATTTCATTCGGGCAGAGCGGCGCGGCATGGGTCCTCAGTGCCGCGCTGCTTTTGACAGTATTCGCTGGGCAGCATGCCTGTTTCCCGGAGGAAGGCGCGGCGGAAGGTGCGGATGTTCCCATAGCCGCAGCTGTAGCAGATGGATGTGAGGGTCATGCGGGGATCGCGCATCAGCAGCTTTGCCCGGTCGATGCGGATGGCATTGACGAAGCGCCGGAAGTTGATGTGGAAGCGCTGGGAAAACAGGTGGGACAGATGGGAGGCGCTGATGCCCAGGCCCCGGGCCGTGTTGTCAAGGGTGATGGCTTCGCAGGCGTGGTCAGAGATGTATTTGAATATGCGGTAGGCCAGACCCTGCTCGCCGTAGGTGGCGATGGGCCGCAAATGCATTTCGCTCAGGGCGTTGGCGACCAGCAGGTGCAGGTACGCCATCCGGGAGGGAGAGGCCTCGCCCTCCGGTATGCGCGCCAGCCGGTCGACGGCCAGGCGCGCCTCGGCGTTCACCGCCTCGCTGCGCAGTACCGGCGATTCGGGCAGCGCGTTGAGAAGGGCGGGGGTGAGTTGAGGGATGGTGTCGGCCAGGAAGAAGGCGGCCAGGCCCACGGTGTCCGGGCTCAGCCGGTCAAAGCTGTGGGGGATCAGCGGGAACACCACGGCGATGTCCCCGGGAAGCAGCGTATAGACCCGGCCGTCGATCTGCATCGTCACCTCGCCCCGCAGCACACAGGCCAGCTCCACGAGCTCATGGATGTGCAGCGGATAGGGATAGCGGGTCATCGGGCCGATGAAAAGGTTTTCATCCCGCGCTTCATAAAATACGGTCATGGAGTATGTCCTCCCCGGATGGCTGTTTTTGTCCCCTGTGTATATTATATATCAAATCTTGTCGTTTGAAAACTCATTTTTTGCGTAGGCTATTTTTGTCCCCTCTTTTGCCTGCTTTTGACTTGTATGTTAAGGGTTGCACTGATATTATATTAATGAATGGTTACCAATCGATGCCGAACCTGTCCATGAATCAGGACGCGAACCTTCGCGTCGAACGCCGGTTGGGAGGTGCCCGCATGCGTACCGATCCGAAAAAGGCCCGTTCCTACAGGGAATTCCTTTATATCCTGCCGTTCATATTGCTTGTGCTGGTTTTTTCCTATTTTCCGCTGTACGGCTGGATATATGCCTTCCATGACTACCAGCCGCCCAAGCCCATCAGCGCCGAGACCTTTGTGGGCCTCAAGTGGTTCCATTACATCGTGTCCAACCCCGTGCGCACGGCGGACGTGCTGCGGGTGCTGCGCAATACCTTTGCCATGAGCGGCATATCGCTGCTGTTCTCCTGGTTCCCGATGATCTTCGCGGTGTTTCTCAATGAGATCAAGTGCCGTCCGTACCAGAAGTTCGTGCAGACCGTGACCACGCTGCCCAACTTTATCAGCTGGGTGCTGGTGTTCTCCATCGCCTTTAACGTATTCGGCTCCAACGGCGCGGTGAATTCGGTGCTGATGGATCTGAAGCTGATCGAAAAGCCTATATCGTTCCTGAAATCCAAGGATCACCTGTGGTTCAAGATGTGGCTGTGGCTGACGTGGAAGAACGCCGGCTGGGCAGCGATCATGTACCTGGCCGCCATCACCGGCATCGACGAGCAGATGCTGGAGGCTGCCCGGGTGGACGGCGCGACTCGCATGCAGATCATCGGGCACATCATCATTCCCAGCATATTGCCCACTTACTTCGTCATCGTCATGCTGAACATCGCCAGCTTCCTGAGCAACGGCATGGAGCAGTACTATGTGTTCCAGAACGACTTCAACCGAAAATACATAGAGGTGCTGGACCTGTACGTCTATAACTACGCCCGCAGCAGCATCAAAAATTACCCGCTGTCCACGGCCATCAGTATGCTCAAGAGCCTCGTCAGCGTGGCCTTGCTCGCCGTGACCAATACGGTTTCCAAGCTGATACGGGGCGATGGCTTCATCTGAGGCCAGCCTGGAAAGCGATCGGTTTTCCCAATGGGACAGACTTTCGGGAGGGATAGGCCATGAGCAAACGGGAACCCAACGACGTACAGCTGGACAGGAGCTTTACGGATCGGCTGATCAGCATGATCACCTACGTGGTCTATGCGATCTTCGCCTTCGTGTGCATCTATCCGTTCTACTATATCTTCATCAACTCCATCAGCGCCAACAATCTGTCCGAGCGCGGCAAGGTCATCCTCTATCCGATGCAGATCCACTTTCAGAACTACATCAACGTGACCAAGATCCCCGGCCTGCTGGACGCGGCAAAGATCTCTGTGCTCAGGACTGTGGTCGGCACGGCGCTGACGGTGATCGTGGCCGGCTTCCTGGGCTATATGTTCACCCGCGAGACGCTGTGGAAGCGCAAGTTCTGGTACCGCTTCGTGGTGGTGACGATGTACTTCAACGCCGGCATCATCCCCTGGTACCTGACCATGGACAAGCTGGGCATGACCAACAACTTCTGGGGCTACATCTTCCCCACGATCATCCAGCCCTTCTACATCATACTGTGCAAGACATTCTGCGAATCGGTGCCCCGTGAGCTTCAGGACGCGGGGGAGATCGACGGCGCGGGTACGCTGCGGATATTCTTCAGCATCATGCTGCCGGTCATCAAGCCGATCCTGGCCACCATCGCCATCTTCGCGGCGGTAAACCAGTGGAACGCCTTCCAGGATACGCTGCTGCTGATGACCAACACCGACAAGCTGAACACGCTGCAATACGTGCTGTTCCAGTACATCAACCAGGCGAACAGCCTGAAAGCGCTGATCAGCAGCACCACCTCTTCCAGCAATTTGGCAGCCACGCTGGCCCGCGCCGCCACCGCCACCTCGGTGCGCATGACGGTCACCGTGGTGGTGGTGTTGCCGGTGATGCTGGTCTACCCGTTCTTCCAGCGTTTCTTCACCAAGGGCATCATGATCGGCGCGGTGAAGGGATAAAAAAAGGATACAAAGGCTTCGGCCTTTTATCACATAACATAAGGAGGGGTATTATGAAACGGTTTATCTCTGTCCTGCTGGTGTTGGCCATGGTGCTTTCCATGGGCCTGTTCAGCGCGGTGGCCGAGGAAGCTCCGCTGGTCATCGACGTCTACGACGCGGCCGCCAACTACAACGGCACCCAGTCCGGCTGGTTTGCCAAGGTCATCAAGGACCGCTTCAACATCGAACTGAACATCATCGCGCCCCAGGTCGTGGGCAACGAGGTGTTCGCCACCCGCGCCCAGACGGGCAACCTGGGCGACCTGGTCGTCGTGGACAAGAAGGACTTCTCCGACCTGCTGGACTCGGGCCTGGTGCGCGATATCAGCGATAAGTTGCCCGAGTGCGAGAACATCATGAAGTTCAAGACTCAGATCGACGCCTACAACAAGGGCCTGACCGGCGAGGACGGCGTGTACTACGGCATTCCCTCCGAGATGACCGACACCTCTCCCACGTCCATCACCGACGACGTGATCTACTCCTCCCCGATGATCCGCTGGGATCTGTACACCAAGGTGGGCAGGCCGAAGCTGGAGAACCTGGACGACCTGCTGGACTGCCTGGCCAAGATCCACGAGGTCCATCCCACCAACGAGGAGGGCGATCCCGCCTATCCCTTTACGCTGTGGCGCGACTGGGATGGCAACGACAACATGATCGGCATCGCGAACGTGGTGCAGCTGACCACCTGGTACGGCGAGAAGCTGAAGCAGAGCGCGATCCTGAAGCCGGACAACACCTTCACCAAGGTCTATGACCGCGACGCCGCCTACTACAAGATCACCAAGTTCCTGAACAAGGCCTATCAGATGGGCATTGTCGATCCCGAGTCCGGCGAGCAGCCCTGGGACGACGTGGCCAACAAGCTGTCCACGGGCCGCGCCGACCTGATGTGGTACAGCTGGCAGACCGGCTTCTGGAACAGCGTGGATCGCCTGAACGCCGGCACCGGCTTCATCTTCATCCCCGTGGGCGACATGTTCTTCTATGCGGACGCGGACCGCTACTTCGGCTCCGACCGCATGTTCGGCATCGGCGCCCAGGTGGAAGGTGAAAAGTACGACCGCATCATGGAGTTCCTGGACTGGTACGCCAGCCCCGAAGGCGCTTCCTTCCAGCACTGCGGCATCGAGGGCCTGAACTACATCGTCGGCGACGACGGCAAGTATGTGCCCTACAAGGATAACGCCCTGATGGACAACCTGCCCGTGCCCGAGGAGTACGGCGAGGGTGGCTACAACGACGGCAACAACCAGATCAACCAGTGGATCGTTTCCGCCCTGTGCGTCAACGACATCACCGGCGAGCGCTTCGCCCAGAAGTACTGGCAGTCCTACAAGGACATGACCATGACCGACATGAAGCGGGAATGGCAGGAGACCTTCGACGCCGAGGATTCCGTGGACTACATGAAGAAGAACAACCAGCTGCTGGCCAGCCCCAGCGTGGACTTCACCCCCAGGCCCGACGACAACGACATCGCCGCCCTGCGCGTGGACGTGAACAAGCAGCTGTGCGAGTACACCTGGAACCTGATCTTCTGCGAGTCCGACGACGAGTTCGAGGCCCTGTGGGACGAGATGATCGAGCAGCTGAACGGCTTCGGCTATGAGCAGCTCTACGCCTTCGATTGCGAGACCTATCAGCCCGAGGTGGACGCCAAGGTCGCGGTGGCCGAATAACATCTGAACAAGACCTGAACCCATCCATGCGGGGGCGGCGATGTGCCGCCCCCGTTTCGGCATGCTCGGGGCCATCCGGCGAGCGGCCACCCGCCCGCGACCAGGCATCTTCCCTCGATCAGCCAGATTAATAGATGGTTAAATCCCGCTTCAATATCCCCCCGGGGAGCTTGCGAATCGCCGTCGCCGCCCATTACAATAGAGGCATGGTCAATCACCGCGGCGATGTAAATCAGAAAAAGGAGAGAAACCATCATGAAGAAGATCCTTGCGCTCCTGATCGCGACGCTGATGCTGCTGTCCGCGGCGTCCGCCCTGGCCGAAGGCACGCTGGTGTACGGCAGCGGCGACTACACCCGCATCAATCCGGCCATCGACGAGCATGGCGAGATCAACCTGCTCATCTTCAACGGCCTGACGGCTCACGACGCCGACAACAATGTGGTGCCCTGCCTGGCCGAAAGCTGGGATTACGACGAACCCACCCACACCTACACCTTCCACCTGGCCAAGGGCGTAACCTTCCACGACGGCGAGCCCTTCACCGCCGAGGACGTGAAGTTTACCATCGAGGCCATCATGGACCCGGCCAATGAATCCGAGATCGCTTCCAACTATAACGACGTGAAGGAAATCCGCGTGGTGGACGACAACACGGTGGAATTCGAGCTGGAGGGCAACAACGCCGCCTTCCTGGAGTACATGACCATCGGCATCCTGCCCAAGCACCTGCTGGAGGGCGAGGACATGCAGACCAGCTCGTACTTCCGCGCCCCCGTCGGCACCGGCCCCTACAAGCTGGAGCGCTGGGACGAGGGCCAGGCCATCACGCTGACGAAGAATGAAAACTACTTCCTGGGCACGCCGAACATCGACACGGTGGTGTTCAAGATCGTCGAGGATGACAACGTGAAGGCCCTGCAGCTCAAGTCCGGCGAGCTGAACATGGCCCAAGTCACCCCGAAGGACGCCCAGCTGTTCGAGGGCGACGACCAGTACGCCATCTATCGCATGAAGACCAGCGACTACCGCGGCATACTGTTCAACTTCTGGAATCCCTACTGGCAGGAGAACAAGGATATTATTCCCGCCATCAACTACGCCATCGACCGCGAGGCGATGATCCAGGCGGTGCTGCTGGGCCAGGGCGACGTGGCCTACGGCCCGCTGCAGCGCAACATCTACAACAATCCCGATGTGGAGCACTACGACTACAACCCCGAAAAGGCGGTAGAAATCCTTGAGTCCATCGGCTGCGAGCGCGGCGAGGACGGCTTCTTCTATCGCAACGGCGAGAAGATTTCCTTCCCGATCAACTGCCGCGCCGGCGACCAGGTGCGCATCGACCTGGCCCAGATCGCTTCCCAGCAGCTGAAGGAAGTGGGAATCGATATGCAGGTCGAGATCCCCGCCTCCGTGGACTGGGGTACGCAGTACGCCTTCCTGATCGGCTGGGGCAGCCCCTTCGACGCCGACGACCACACCTTTAAGGTGTTCGGCACCGACCAGGGCAACAACTACTCCGGCTATTCCAACGCCGACGTGGACGCCGCCCTGCTGGCCGCCCGCAGCACCTTTGACAGCGAAGCGCGCGCCAAGGCCTATGCGGACTTCCAGGTGGCGCTGGCCAACGATCCCGCCTACACCTTTTTCTGCTACATCGACGCGGACTACGTGGTGGACGCCCGGGTGAAGGGCATCACCGCTGACACGGTGCTGGGCCACCACGGCGTGGGCATCTTCTGGAACGTGGCGGAATGGACGCTGGAAGGCTGAGCTTCCAATCATTTGCTGCTGACTTGCCGATGCCGTTAAATGAGCAATAATACAAGGATTCTTCGACTCCGGCTGCGCCTTCGCTCAGAATGACAACCCTGCTGTGCAAACCTGTCATCCTGAGCGGAGCGAAGCGAAGTCGAAGGATCTTGTCTGTTTCTGACAAACATGATAAAACCAGCAACGGGAGTGCTTCATGTCCAATCTGCTTGAAATCAATGACCTTTCCGTCAGCTTTGACACCCCTGAGGGCGAGGTGCAGGCGGTGCGGGACGTGTCCCTTTCCCTGCCGGAGGGCAAGGTGCTGGCGCTGGTGGGGGAATCCGGGTGCGGAAAGAGCGTGTTGTGCCGCAGCGTGATGAAGCTGCTGCCACGCACGGCGAAGATCAAATCCGGCAGCATCATGGCGGATGGCGTGGATATCACGAACTACGGCGAGCGGGATATGCGCAAGCTGCGCGGCCGCATGTTCGCCATGGTGTTCCAGGATCCCATGACCACGCTGAACCCAGTCATGCCCGTGGGCGACCAGATCGCCGAGGCCGTGCGGGTCCACAACCGGCGCATTTCCCGGACAGACGCCCACAGGCGCGCCGTGGAGATGATGGAGCTGGTGGGCATCGAGCGCGCCGAGGAGCGCAGCAGGCTCTACCCATACAACTTTTCCGGCGGTATGCGCCAGCGCAGCGTGATGGCCATTGCCCTGGCCTCCAATCCCCGCATACTGTTCGCGGACGAGCCCACCACGGCGCTGGACGTGACCATACAGGCGCAAATCCTCGACCTGTTCCGGGAAATACAGGCCACGCTGCACACCGCCACGCTGTTCGTCACCCACGACCTGGGCGTGGTGGCCCGGGTGGCGGACCTGGTGGCGGTGATGTACGCGGGCCGCATTGTGGAGCTGGGCACAGTGGAGGACATTTTCTACGACCCGCGCCACCCCTATACCTGGGGGCTGCTTCAGGCCCTGCCCGCCTGGTCCAGGGGGCGGGATATGCTGAACGCCATCCCCGGCATGCCCCCATCACTCATTCATCCGCCCCGGGGAGACGCCTTTGCCTGCCGGAATCCCTACGCGCTGGGCATCGACTACCTGGAGCAGCCGCCGATGTTCAGGATCAGCGAAACCCATTCGGCGGCGACCTGGCTGCTGGACCCCGCCGCGCCGAAGGTACAATCGCCCATTCATGGAGGACCCCATGCTGAACAGTGACTACGTGCGCGTGGAACACCTGTCCCACCGCTTCCACCTGACCCGCAAAATCGCCATCGACGCGTTGAAAGACGTGTCCTTTGCCATCGACCGGGGCGAGATCCTGGGCCTGGTGGGGGAGTCCGGCTCCGGAAAATCCACGGTGGCGCGGTGCGTCATGGGCATCCTGAAGCCCACCGGGGGCCGGGTCATCTACGACGGCATCGACGTGAACGCCGCAAAGCTCTCCCGCGATGAAAACGTCAGGCTGCAAAAGGAGCGGCAGATCATCTTCCAGGACTCCGGCTCCGCGCTGAACCCCCGGATGAGCGTGCGGCGCATACTGTCCGAGCCCCTGGACATCCACGGCCTCTCCCGGGACCGGGAGGCGCGGGAAAAGCTGCTCATACAAAACCTGGACTTTGTGGGCCTCGACCCGGGCGTTCTGGAATCCCGACCCGGCGAGCTCTCCGGCGGCCAGCGCCAGCGGGTCAGCATCGCCCGGGCGCTTTTGATGAAGCCGAAGCTGATCGTGGCCGACGAGCCCATCGCGTCGCTGGACGTGTCCATACAGGCGCAGATCGTCAACCTGTTCAAGCACCTGCAGGCCGAGCACGGCTTCACGTTCCTGTTCATCGCCCACGACCTGGCGATGGTGGAATTCCTGTGCGACCGGGTGGGGGTGATGTCCAAGGGTCGGCTGGTGGAGCTCGCGCCCACAAGACAGCTGTACGATTCCCCCCAGCACCCCTACACAAAGGCGCTGCTGGCCGCCATGCCCATCCCCGACCCGAGGCGGGAGCGGAGCCGGGAGATTCCCGTCTACCATGCGCCTGAATACGTCACCCGGCAGGAATGGACAAGGGTCGGCTTCGACCACTATGTACTGATGGAGCGATGACGGCATGACGCGGAAAAACTGGATTCCTTATCTCATAAAAAAGCTGGCCATATTCCTGGCCAGTGTGCTTGCGCTGTCCGTCATTGTTTTCGCCGTGTCCCGGCTGTCCCCGGGGGACCCGCTGGTGTCCTACTACGGCGAGCGCACCGAGAAGATGTCGCCCGCGGAGCGCCGGCAGACCATGGAGCGCCTGGGACTGAACGCGCCGTTAACGACGCAGTACGTGCGCTGGCTGGAGGGGGCGCTGCGGGGCGAGTTTGGCATCTCCTACAAGTACAAGCAGGACGTGCTGGACGTGATCGCCGCCCGTATTGGCAATACACTGCTGTTGGGTCTGCCGGGGTTCCTGCTGACCTTTGTGCTGGCGCTGCTGCTGGGGATCCTCTGCGCCTGGCGGGAGGAGAGCTGGCTGGATAAGATCATCAGCAAGGCGGGCACGGTATTGAGCTGTGTGCCGGAATTCTGGCTGTCGCTGGTGCTGATACTGTTCTTCAGCGTGATCTGGCGGCTGCTGCCCTCCAGCGGAGCTTATACCATTGGCAAAGAGAACGACATCGGCGACCGGCTGCGCCACCTGATCCTGCCCATGGCGGTGATGATTTTGAGCCATCTGTGGTATTACGCTTATATGATAAGAAACAAGCTGCTGGAGGAGATCCGGGCGGACTATGTGCTGTTGGCCAAGTCGAAGGGCCTGAGCCGGGGGCAGATCCTGTTCCGCCACTGCCTGCGGGGCATACTGCCTTCCTACATCAGCCTGATGGCGATATCGGTGCCTCATATCCTGGGCGGCACCTACATCATCGAGACGGTGTTCTCCTATCCCGGCATCGGTACGCTGTCCTATGAGAGTGCCCGCTGGAAGGATTACAACATGCTGATGGTACTGTGCATGCTGACGGGCGTGGTGATCATCTTCGCCAACATGCTGGGGCAGATCATCAATGAGCGCATCGACCCGCGCATCCGCGCGTCGGAGGGATTGGAGGTGCCGACGAATGAGCCATGAGGCCCTTCACGTCCAACACCTTCATCCCATGCCTACAGAGGCCCAGCTCGCCGGGGAACTGCGGTTCAAGGTGGTGGGCCGCCTGGACACCCATGATATGCCGCGGCCGGTATCGGGGCGAAAGGTCCGGCTGCCCTGGGTGTCCATCGCGGTGCTGGCGATCATCGCCCTGGGGTGCCTGTTGGCGAACATCATCGCGCCGGGGGACGCGAGCTACATGGACCTGGCGTCCCCGGCCAAGGCTCCCTGCGCCCAGTATCCCTTCGGCACCGACATGATGGGTCGAAGCATATTCGCCATGATCTGGCACGGCGGACGGGTATCGCTGCTCATTGGTGTGCTGGCTACGGCGCTGTCCACGGTCATCGCGGTGGTCTACGGCACCGTCAGCGGCGCGGGGCCGGTGTGGCTGGACACGCTGATGATGCGCGTGACGGAGATCTTCCTCAGCGTACCGTCGCTGCTGATCGTGATCTTCCTCCAGGCCATACTGGGCCCGGCCAACGTCGTCTCCATCTCCGTCGTGCTGGGCGTCACCAGCTGGCCCACCATCGCCAAGGTGGTGCGCACCGAGGTCCGGCAGCTGCGGCAGAGCGAATACGTGGTCGCCTCCAGGTGCATGGGCGGCGGCTTCATGCACGTGCTCATCCATCACTTCGCGCCGAACTTCCTGTCCAGCATCATGTTCATGGTGGTGATGAACGTGCGTGGGGCCATCGCCTCGGAATCGACGCTGAGCTTCATGGGCCTGGGCCTGCCGCTGGAGATCATCTCCTGGGGCAGCATGCTTTCCAACGCGGATCGGGCGCTGCTGACCGGCGCGTGGTGGATCATACTCATTCCCGGCCTGTTCCTGGTGGTGACGCTGGTGTGCATGACCAACATCGGCAACGCCCTGCGGGGCGAGGTCAACCGCGGCGAGCGCAACCTGTGATGGCGCCGTCCCCGGCGAATGAACGGGAAGGGCCTCCGGAGCCCCTGGTAGCGCTGATCAATAGCCTCATCTCAAATAACATGCTGCAATGGCGCTTGCGGACCGGAGCATATATATGCAAATGCGAACCGGACGATGGAAGGAGGCATTCAGCAGGAACACCTGAAATCCTCTTCACCCTGGAGCAGAGAAGCGCCATAGACCAATGGAGCTTTGGTGACCTGTTCCTGATGATGGCGGATAAACAGGCAGACAATGCCTTCTCCCACTCGCTCTGCCTGATCCTTGCAGCCATGCTGTATAGCCTCTGCGAGTTCCTCCCGGGTGTTCGAAGAGCAGTGTTTATACTAATCTCAATCTAAACTGCAACCCTCTGCAGGCATCTTTTCCGCCCTGCCGTTGCCTCGCTGCGGTCAACGATGCCCTGCATCGCCTCCCTCCGCTCCGCTTAGGCAGAACGAAAAATCTGCTCCGCATAGGTTTGCTTTTAGATTGAGCTTAGTATTACAACTGATGGAGGCGTTCCTATAGCGACTTCCTTAGCCTATTCCTGTTCTATTGGGTACAACTTGACTGTTTATTCGCTCATTTTCCTGTATTGACAGGCATTTTTTGCACCATTTCGGTGTAGAAAGATTGATTCAGCATTTATCAGCACCATCACATCTTCACAATATCCCGAAGCTCCTCGTGTATCGTTCCGTTGCTCGCCAGGGGGTTTCCGCTGAGCAGGCCGTCCTCGCCGTCGTTCCAGCCGGTGAACCTGCCGCCGGCCTCAGTGAGGATCACATAGCCCGCGCCGTAGTCGTACAGGTTGATGCCCAGCTCCAGGTAGGCGTCGGCTCGGCCGGAGGCCACGCAGCACAGGTCGTAGGCGGCGGAGCCGGTGCGGCGCACGTCGCTGACCGCGCGCAGCAATGCCGGGAACACGGCCAGGGTGCGTTCCCGGTCCCCGGGATGGCGGACGCCGAAGCCCAGGTGGACGATGGCGTCGCCCAGGGGCGTATCCGAGACGTGGATGGGCCGTCCGTTCAGCGTCGCGCCCTGGCCCTGCACCGCCAGGAACAGCTCGTCGGTGCCGGGACAGTAGACGCAGCCGATTCGGAGGATGCCGTCGTGCTCGTAGGCGATGGAGATCGTGTACAGCCGCTGCCCGCGCATGAAGTTGGCAGTGCCATCGATGGGGTCCACGATCCACCGGCCCGTGGCGGCGCTGGGACCGCCGCCCTCCTCGCCGAAGAACTGGTCCTCGGGGCAGGCGGTGAGCAGCATCTCCCGGATTAGCGCCTCGCTCTTGTAGTCCATCTCGGTGACAAAGTCGTTTTCGCTCTTGCGCTTCACCTTGAAAGCGCCATGATGCTCCAGCATTTCGCCCGAGGCCCGGGCGGCCCGCTCCGCCAGCGCGGCTTTTTCATTGAGTGTCATCGCAGATCATCTCCAAATTTGTGATTTTGAATAAAATAGGTTTGCAAAAGGAAGAAAGTGTGTTATAATGCATGTAATGGGGAAGCAGGGCTGCTTTTCCCGCCGGTATTATAGCACAAAGGCATTTGGGATGGTGTTATCTTCGTGAAAATGATCTCCTGGAACGTCAACGGCCTGCGGGCGGTGCTGCAAAAGGGCTTCTATGACAGCGTGAACAGCCTGGACGCCGATGTGATCTGCCTCCAGGAAATCAAGATGCAGAAGGGCCAGTGCGACGTGGCGCTGCCCGGCTACGAGCAGGTGATGAACTGCGCCGACCGGAAGGGCTATTCCGGCACGGCGGTGTTCTCCCGGGTGCCTATGCTGTCGGTAAAGACGGGCATCGGCATCGACCTGCACGACCACGAGGGCCGGGTGATCACCTGTGAATTTCAGGACTTCTACCTGGTGTGCTGCTACACCCCCAACAGCCAGAACGAGCTCAAACGGCTGGACTATCGCATGCAGTGGGAGGACGACTTCAAGGCCTATTTGGTAGCGCTGGACGCGGTGAAGCCGGTGATCCTCACCGGCGATCTGAACGTGGCGCATCAGGAGATCGATCTGAAGAACCCCAAGACCAACCACAAAAACGCCGGCTTCACCGACGAGGAGCGGAGCAAGCTGACCGCGCTGCTGGAGGCCGGGTTCATCGACAGCTTCCGCTACTTCTACCCGAACGTCACCGGGGCCTACAGCTGGTGGAGCTACATCGGCGGGGCCCGCTCCCGGAACGCCGGGTGGCGCATCGACTATTTCATCGTCTCTGAAAAGCTGAAGGACCGGATGATCGACGCGAAGATCCATCCGGACATCATGGGCAGCGACCACTGCCCGGTGGAGCTGGACATCCGCGCGGCGGAGACGGGGGATATATGATTGGAAGATTCTTCGACTCCGGCTGCGCCCGCGCTCAGAATGGCATCGACGCAATCTGGCGCCCTGAGCGGAGCGCAGCGCGGTCGAAGGATCCGCTCAATACACAACCTACGAACATAAAGCCCGAACAGGAGGCGCTCTGACATGAAAAAGGTACACATCAAATCGGCGATTCCGATCTATATCGCGGCCGCGGTCTGGCTGGTGGTGGGACTGGTCCTGCCCAAGTTCCTGATGAAGCTGCCGGGTCTGCTGGTGACCGCCGCGCTGTCGGTGGGCGCTTACTTCGGCGGCTCGGTGCTGTTCCCCGGCCGCGAGGTGGAGCAGCAGATCACCACCGGCGACGCCGCCGTGGACCGGGAGATCGAGGTCGCCCGTCAGCGCCTGGAGAACCTGCGCAAGGCCAACGAGGCCATCCCGGACCCGAAGATCACCCGGGAGCTGGACCGCATGTACGCCGCCGGACAGCAGATCTTCAACGAGCTCAGCCGCGACCCGCGCAAGGTCGCGCTGGTGCGTCGCTTCATGAGCTACTACCTGCCCACCTCTGAAAAGCTGATGGAGCAGTACCAGGTGCTGATGAACGCCCCCTCCAAGGGCGAGAACATCACCTCCGCGATGAAGACCATCGAATCCAGCATGGCCCTCGCGGCGAACGCCTTTGAAAAGTGCGCCGACAACCTGTACAAGGATGACGAGATGGATATCGACGCCGAGATCAAGGTGATGCAGACCATGCTCTCCGGCGACAACCTGATCAAGACCGACATGAATTCCATACGCGACGCCGTGGGCCGGCCCGCCCCCGAGGCCCAGGCCGCCCCCGCCGCGCCCGTGGAGGAGGAGAAGACCACGAAGGAGGGCATCCGGCTGACCCTCGGCGGCCACTGAGCCCGGACCAATCCATATACGCCCATTACAATGACATATTATTAGGAGGTTATCACCATGGCAGACGAAATCAAGCTGACCCTTGAACCCTTCGAGGACGAGAACAAAAAGGAACTGGACAGCGCCGTTCAGGCGGCGCAGCAGGCCACCGAGGCGCTGGAAAAGGCCGAGGTTCAGGCCAAGCAGGAGGTTCAGCAGGCCACGCTGGATATGCAGAGCTTCACCGAAGAGGAACAGCAGATGATCGACGACTTCTCCAAGAAGATCGACGTGCGCGACAGCAACCTGGTGTTCTCCTACGGCGCGGCGGCCCAGCAGAACATCTCCCAGTTCTCCGACGCGGCCCTGAAGAACGTGCAGACCAAGGACCTGGACGAGGTCGGCAATATGATCGCCAACCTGGTGATGGAGCTGAAGAGCTTCGATACCGACGACGCGGACAAGGGCGGCCTGTTCGGCCTGTTCAAGAAGCAGGTGAACAAGCTGGAGCTGATGAAGGCCAAGTACGACCACACCGAGGTCAACGTCAACAAGATCGTCGAGGGCCTGGAGCAGCACCAGATCCAGCTGCTCAAGGACATCGCCATGCTGGATAAGCTGTACGACCAGAACCTGGTGTACTTCAAGGAGCTGTCCATGTACATCGTGGCGGGCAAGAAGCGCCTGGAGTCCTTCCGCGCCAACGAGGTCCAGCAGGCCCGCGACAAGGCCGCGGCCTCCGGCCTGCCCGAGGACGCCCAGTTCGCCAAGGACCTGGCGGACAAGGCCGACCGCTTTGAAAAGAAGCTGTACGACCTGGAGCTGACCCGCAACATCTCCATCCAGATGGCGCCCCAGATCCGCCTGATCCAGTCCAGCAACCAGATCATGGCCGAGAAGATCCAGACCTCCCTGGTCAACACCATCCCGCTGTGGAAGAGCCAGATGGTGCTGGCGCTGGGCCTGGCCCACACCGAAAACGCCATGAAGGCCCAGCGGGCGGTGACCGACCTGACCAACGACCTGCTGACCAAGAACGCCGAGAAGCTGCACATGGCCACGGTGGAGACCGCCAAGGAAGCCGAGCGCGGCATGGTGGACATCGAGACCCTGAAGCACACCAACAAGCTGCTCATCGACACCATGGACGAGGTGCTGGAGATCCAGCAGCAGGGCAAGGAGAAGCGCCGCGCCGCCGAGCAGGAGCTGGCCACCATCGAGGGCGAGCTGCGCGCCAAGATCATGGAGATGCGGTAAAACCCTGTGGGAATATTCAAATTGGAATGGCGAGCGACCGTGCGCCATTCCAATAAAATAACGACCTGAGCGCGGCCCTGCCGCATCGGAAGGAAGTGTTCAACATGCGGTTTTCAGAAAACAGAAAGGTGGCCTGTGTGGTGCTGGCGCTCAGTGTGCTGGTCAGCATATTCGGCCTGGGTGGCATGGGCCTGGCCCGTGAGCGGAGCAAGGTGCTGGCGGTGTACGACCGCGGCGCGGACCCCAGCCAGACCACCCGCCACAGCGTGGACGCCTACCTGGATTCCGCCGCCGAGAACGCCGCGCTGATGGCGTCGGAGGCGGGGCTGCACATGGAGTCCTCGCCGCTGATCGACAACGTGGCCCAGCTGGGCCAGAAGGTGGCGACGGAGGCGGACACCCACGCCCGCAACGACGCCTTCACCGCGCTGAAGACCGCGGTGGATCAGCTCTACGACGCCATGTACAAGGCCGCCAAGGGCGACGACTTCAAAAACTTCAAGGTGGCCTACGACAACTTCTGGGAAAACGTCAACATGATCAAGTATGACGATTACGGCAAGCTGGCGGCCTCCTACAACGACCTGATCAGCGGTGTGCCGGGCGGCCTGGTGGCCAGCATCACCGGCCAGGGCGCGCTGAACACCTTCGGAGGTTGACCATGAACAAAAAACTGTTCCGGGTATGCGTCTTGGCGCTGGCATTGCTGGCGATGCTCTGCGCGCCGGCGCTGGCCAAGACCGTATCGCCCGGCCCGGATTTCTACTATCTCGACAACGCCAACGTGCTGTCGGAGGAGCTGAAGGGCGAGATCTTCTTCGCCAACAAGCTGCTCTATGACGCCTGCGGCGCGCAGATCGTCGTGGTTACGGTGGACAGCACCGGCCGCGACGCCATCGACGATTACGCCTACGAGCTGTTCAACAGCTGGGGCATCGGCGACGCGGCCAAGAACAACGGCTTCCTGCTGCTGCTGGCCATCAATGACGACGACTATTACGCCCGGACGGGCTCCGGCCTGGACCGGCGCTTTTCGGCGTCCACGATCAAGGAATACTACGACGACTACCTCGAAAGGGATTTCGCCGCCAGGAATTATGAAAACGGCGTCAGGAAGTTCTTCGAGGCGGTGTTCGAGCGCATCGCTACCACCTACAACGCCGATGTGACCGCCGCTGACGGCATCGCGGCCTACCGGCAGTACGTCGCGCAAAACAGCGCGGACGAGGGCTTCGGCGGCTACAGCGGCACCCGCCGCAAGAGCGCCGTCAACGACGGCTATCGCGATTACCACGAGGACGACGATTCCGGCATCGGCTTCGGCATCGTGCTGGCGGTGATCCTGATCATCGTGCTGGTGGTGCTGGTGAGCAAGGGACGTCAGGCCCGCCGCCGTGTGCGGGTCGTGGCGCCACCGCCGCCACCGCCCATGGGCCTTGGCTACGGCCCCACCCGGACGGTGTGGCATACCGGACCGACGGTCCGCGTCGCGCCTCCGCGCCCGAGACCTACGTCCGGCGGCGGATTCTTCGGCGGCCTTGGCGGCGGCAGCTCGTTCTTCGGCAGCTCCCGGTCTTCCTCCGGCGGCGGCTTCCGCTCCTCCTCGTCCAGCCGGTCCTCCGGCTTCGGCGGCGGCATGGGTGGCGGCGGACGCAGCAGCGGCGGCGGCGCGGGTCGCGGAAGGCATTGATGGATGTGAACCTGTAAATATATACGTGGAAAGTCAAGGAGGAAAAAGCATGTTAAACAAAGCAGTACGTTTGCATGGACAGAACGATCTGAGGCTGGACACCTTTGAGCTGCCGGAGATCAAGGACGACGAAATTCTGGTGAAGGTGGTTTCCGATTCCATCTGCATGTCCAGCTACAAGGCGGCCATACAGGGCTCCAACCACAAGCGCGTGCCCGCGGATATTGCCGAGCATCCCGCCATCGTCGGCCATGAATTCTGCGGCATCATCGAAAAGGTCGGCGCGAAGTGGCAGGGCAAGTATGCGGAGGGGGACAAGTTCACCATCCAGCCGGCGATTTCCTACAAGGGCACGATGCAGACCCCTGGCTATGCCTTCGAGTTCTGCGGCGGCGACAGCCAGTATGCCGTGCTGCTTCCCGAGGTCATGGAGCAGGATTGCCTGTTGAAATACCGGGCCAATGAGTACTTCTATGGCTCCCTGTCCGAGCCCCTGAGCTGCATCATCGGCACCTTCCATGCCCAGTACCACACCAAACAGGGCGTCTACACCCATGAAATGGGCATCAAGGAGGGCGGCAACCTGGCCATCCTGGCCGGCGCGGGCCCGATGGGCCTGGGCGCCATCGACTACGCCATCCACTGTGACCGCAAGCCGGGCCTGCTGGTGGTGACCGACATCGACCAGCCGCGCCTGGACCGCGCCGCTTCCATCTATACGGTGGAGGACGCCGCGAAGCACGGCGTAAAGCTGGTCTATGCCAACACCCGTGAAAACGCCGTTGAGACGCTGATGGAGATCTCCGGCGGCAAGGGCTACGACGACGTGATGGTGTTCGCGCCGGTGCCTGCCGTCATCGAACAGGGCGACGCCATACTGGCCTACGACGGCTGCCTGAACTTCTTCGCCGGCCCCACCAATCCCGCCCTCAGCGCCAATTTCAACTTCTACAACGTCCACTATGCCGCGCATCACCTGGTGGGCACCTCCGGTGGCAACACCGCCGACATGATGGAGGCCCTGGAGATGATCGCCGAAGGGAAGATGAACCCCAGCGGCATGATCACCCACGTCGGCGGCCTGAACGCCGTGGCGGAGACCACCCTGAACCTGCCGAAGATCCCCGGCGGCAAGAAGCTGATTTACACCAACATCAACCTGCCCCTCACCGCCATCGACGATTTCGCCGAGGCGGGGAAGTCGAACCCCCTGTTCGCCAGGCTGGCCGAGATCTGTAGCAGGAACAACAACCTGTGGTGCGGCGAGGCCGAGGCCTACCTGTTGGCCAACGCGGAATCAATTTAATTCTATTGGAACAGAACAAAAAATCCCATGTGCGCATGGGATTTTTTGTGTGCCAGCTACTGTATGGTCGTACACGAATTCTGATTTGTCGCGTTGCGACAAATCAGAATTTCCCAGCATGATCCAACACCTGCGCCAATCCAATAAAAAACCCCGCCGTTCGGCGGGGTTTGTATCGTCATATTATCAGCCGTTGATCTCGACGCTCTTTTCGGTCTTGAGCAGCTGGATGAAGGTGACGCCGGGGTTGAGGAGGACCTCGTTGCCGTTGTCATCAAAATAGGTGGTGTTCTGGCTGATGCTGTCGCGCACCCAGTAGCCGGTGAAGTGCTTGCTGCCGATGAAGTAGTGGCACTTGTTGGTGCCGGTGGTGGTCACCTTCGGGCGATCGGATTCGCCGTTGTACCAGGAATACTCCATGCTCTGCACGATGACGTTGTCGCAGGTCACCTGCTCGTTGGTAGCGCCGTCCACATAGGGCTTGCCGTTGTACAGGCGGCGATACTTCGCGATGGAAGGATCCCACTCATAGGAGGGGGTGTAGCCATTGCGATAGGGGATGCTGAAGCTGGTGACTTCCTCGCCGGCGGCGGGGATGACGGCCTGGGCGCTGAACTTCAGGGGGCTCTTGCAGGTGATGCCGGACCAGTCGGTCTTCTCAAACAGGTTGTGCAGGCGGCAGATCACGTTGTTGGGGGCGCGGCGGCTGTGGTCGCGATAGAAGTCGCTCGTCTGGCTGCCGTTGTCATAGCCGATGCCGTCCCAGCGCTTGCCGATGTTCAGGGTTCCGAAGTAATCATAGACGCTGCTGCCCTCGTACTTCTGGCCACCGAAGTGGATGAAGGCGCCGTTGTACTCGCTGTAGATATCGGCGTGCACGATGCGGGCGGAGCGGATGGCTTCGATCTGGTCGGGGATGGTGTCGTTGAACACCGCGGTATAACGGGTATAGCCGCCGTTATAGGTTTCGGTTTCATACACGATATCGGCGGAGCCGATGCCAACCTGGGGACGGGCCGGGGGCTCGTTGTCCATCTGGCAGACCATCGTGTGGGCGGGCTCACTGGTGGGCCTGCCGGTGGTGATAGAAGTGCCCTCAGCCATGGCCACGCAAGCCAGCATTAGCGCAAGCGCCAGGGCAAAACATGCGATTCTCTTCATAGAAAGTGTTGCTCCTTTCAAACTTGTTGGGTGAATACACTACCCATCACACTATATTGTATCAAAAGAGCGGGCTTATGTCTACATAAAAATGATTAATTCTAAATTTTGCCTGAAAATCCACGCTTTTGGGGGCTACTTTACATTTAACCCCGTTGACAGCGATTGTTGCGTGTTTCGTAACAATAGGTGGCTTGAAGAAATGGCGAGCGGAATATAATATATAAGGAACAAAATCTGACTGACAGAGGTTATACTCTATGAAATACACGATCAGGAGCATGGCGATTCTGGCGGCGCTGGGGCTCGCGGTTGCGGGCGGCGGTTGCGCGGCGGAAGCCGGGAGTCCCGGGGACGCGCCGATTGCCGGTCAGGCGACGGTCGCCCCGGCGGCGGATGGTGGCGATGAAACGGCCGGGGTGTCCCGGGAGCAGCTCGTCGAGACCCAGCAGATGCTGATCGACCTGGGCTATCTGTACGGCGCGGCGGACGGGCTCTATGGCCCGATGACCGCCTCCGCGCTGAAGCGCTTCCAGAATGAACACGGCCTCGAGGCGACGGGCGAGCCGGACGAGGCCACGCGGAAGGCCCTTTCCGGGATTGTCGTCCAGGTGGGCGATGTCCGGGCCCTCCAGCAGCGGCTGATCGACCTGGGCTACCTGCGGGGCAGCGCCGACGGGGCTTTCGGCGAGCGGTCCCGGGCGGCGATGGAGCAGTTCCAGACCATCCATGGCCTGGAGGCCACCGGCATTCCCGACGACCGGACCCGTGAGGTGCTGTTCTCGGACAGTGCGCGGTTACTGCCCAAGCGCCTCACCGGCGGCTCGAAGGGCGACGAGGTCGTCGCGCTCCAGGAAAAGCTGATCCAGTTCGGCTTTCTCGAGGGCGCGGCGGACGGCAGCTACGGCACCGGGACCAAGGCCGCGGTCAAGCGCTTCCAGAGCCATCTCCAGGCCCAGGGCAGCGATGAAGGGCTGGGCATCGAACCCACGGGCGAGGCCACGCCGGTGACGCTGATGCTGCTGTACGACCCGGAATATTCCACCTACCTGGCGGATATCCAACCGGGGGAGCAGGGGGACGAGGTCCTTCGGGTGGAGCGCCGCCTGGCGGCCCTGGGCTACATGGACGCCGTGGCGGACGACGTGATGGACGATTACGCCGTCAGCGCCGCGGAGGCGTTTCGATCCGCGGCGGGCCTCGGGGGCAGCGCCTATGACAAGGCCTTTATCGATGCCCTGTTCAGCCAGGACGCGCCGGTGGCCGAGCACTTCGTAATCCATGCCATCGCCGAGGGCGACAGGGGCGTCGCGGTGCGGGAGGTCCAACAGGCGATGGTCGACGGCGGCCTGACAATCAGTCTGCCGGACGGCATCTACGGGCCAGGCCTCGTCAAGGGCGTCGAACAGCTGCACGAATATCTGTTGTCCATCGGCAGCCCCCGGGCGTTCCTCTATGAAAACAGCGGGATGCTGACGGTGGAGGCCCAGGAGCTGCTGTGCGGCGGCCTGCTGACCGACCTGCCCGGCGTGTTCACCGCTGACGATGCCCTGATGACCAGCCGGGTGCAGCGCCGCCTGCATACGCTGTTTTTCCTGTCCAGGGGTGGCGTGGATGGCACCTTCGGCGAAAAGACCCGGATCGCCCTGAAGGACTTCCAGGCGGCCAACGGCCTGCCCGCCACCGGCAACGCGGATACGGCGACCCTGAACCGGCTGTTCTCCCCGGACGCCGCCTGCAAGAAGCTGCCCTACCGGGTCGAGGTGAGCATCGACGACCAGCGGGTCTACGTCTACGCGCTGAACGATGCCGGGGAATACGAGCTGGTCCAGACCTTCATCTGTTCCACCGGCCTGGGAAACGCTACGCCCAGGGGTATCTTCCTGGACGGTGGTCCCGTGAACGTGTGGCACCACTTCTCCAAGCTGGACATCTGGGCCCGCTATTCCTTCGAGGTGGAAGGCAACATCATGTTCCACTCGGTGCTGTACGACAAGAAGGACCCCGATACGCTGCGGGAGGGCTCGCTCTATGCCCTGGGGCAGAAGGCGTCCCACGGCTGCATACGCCTGAAGGTGAAGGACGCGAAGTGGCTGTTCGAGCATTGCCGCCACGGCAGCCTGGTGATCATCATCTACTGATACTGATCTCAATCTAAAATGCAACCCTCTGCGGGCATCTTTTCCGCCTTGCCGTTGTCTCGCTGCGGTCAACGATGCGCTGCATCTCCTCCCTCCGCTCGACTTAGGCAGAACGAAAAATCTGCTCCGCTGAGGTTCACTTTTAGATTGAGCTTATATGATGACGGCAAAAACAAACCCCGGGACGAAATGTCCCGGGGTTTGCCGCAAGTGCCGGTGGCCGGACTCGAACCGGCATGGTTTCCCGCCGCATTTTGAGTGCGGTGCGTCTGCCAATTCCGCCACACCGGCGAATAATCACGATCACGTGATCGAACAATAACCAGTATACCTTATTTTTCGGGAAAAATCAACCCCTGCGAAAAAACATTACAAGGCGGCTGGATCAACGCCGGGAAACAAAGCTTTGCAATTGTGGACGGTATGGTGTATAATGGGACACAAAGCTGAGCATGAGCGGAGGTGAAGCGGCCATGGAGGAGAGCAGACTGATCCAGCGCGCGGGCGCGGGCGACGCCGCGGCATTCAATACGCTGATGGGCATGCACGAGCGGCGCATGTACGCGGTTGCCCTTCGCATGTGCGGCAACCCGGAGGACGCGCAGGATTGCCTGCAGGAGGCGATGCTGCGCATTTATCGCGCGATCAACGGCTTCAAGGCCCAGTCCTCCTTTTCGACCTGGGTTTACCGCATCACGATGAACACCTGCCTGGACGAGCTGCGCCGGCGCAAGAACCGCCCCAACACCTCGCTGGACGGCCTGTACGACGCGGGCTGGGCGCCGGTGGATCCGGGCCAGACCCCGGAAAAGTCCGCCATGCTGGGCGACATGCGGCGGCAGCTGCAGGCGTACATCCATGAGCTGCCCGAGGACATGCGCGCCGCCGTGGTGCTGCGGGACGTGGAGGGCTACTCCTACGACGAGATCGCCCGGATGCTGGACGCCAATGTGGGCACCATAAAGTCCAGGATCAGCCGTGGCCGGGAAAAGCTGCGGGAAAAAATCGCGTCGAAGCCGGAACTTTTTGACAGAGTGGACGTCTAAGCATCGACGAATGAATTACAATGGATATGACTATGGGGGAAAGGAGGGCTTTCGATGGATTGTACACAGGTCAACGGCATGCTGGATTTGCTGATGGACGACGCATTGAGCGACGAACAACGCAGCGCCCTGGAGGCGCACGGGCGGGAATGCCCGGCATGCGCGGCGGCGATTCGCTCGACGCTTCAAATGAAAGCCCTGTTTGCGCAGATGGAACCGGAGATCGACGTGCCTCTGGAGGCCCAGGCCCGGTGGCGCGGCGCGGTGCGCGAGGCGGCAAAGGCGCAAAGGCCGAAGCCGCTGCGGCGTTGGATCGCTTCCGCGGCCGCCGCGGCAGTGGTGCTGGTGGGCGTTGGCGCGGCCCTTACGCTGAGGGGAGCGCCCAAGCAGAATGCCGCCACCTATGAGGCGGACGCGGTCGCGCCGATGGCCCTGGAGGAGCGCGCCGACGCGCCGGCGCTGGCTTCCGGCATCGCGTCCAACGGGATGGTCGACGGCGCTTCCGGCGCAGTGGTGGAGGCCGACGGCATGGCGGATGAGGCCGTGGCCATCGGGGAGACCGCCATGGGCCTGGCGATGGAGTCGGAAGCCGCGGGCCTGCCCGCGCCGGCCTGTGAGCTGGCCCTGCGGGTAAAGGACGTGGAGACCGCCTGTGACCGCATCCGTGATCTGGCCCAGGAATACGAGGCCGTCGCCGATGTGCAGGCCGCCGGGGATGGCGCGGCAGACGTATATGTGGAAATCGCCGCGGAGAACGCCGGGGATTTCCTGAATGCCGTCGCGCCCCTGGACGCTTCCGGCAAGGCTGTTGAAGTGCCTGAACTGACAGGCAGCGGCCGGCTGCTGGTGCTGCTGGCGCTCACGGAACAGTAAAGGAAATGCAGCGGCGGTCGGAGGCCGCCGTTACATTATATTTGGAGAATACAGGAGGTATACCATGAAGCTGAATAGAATACTTGCCGTCCTCGTGGCGATGGCGATGCTGCTGGCTGCGCCGGCGGCGCTGGCCCAGAGCACCATCACGGTGCAGGGCGTGGGTAGCGTAAAGGTGAAGTCCGATCGTGCGGGCATCTGCCTGGGCGTGCGGGAGACCGATACGGAGCTCGCGGCGGCCCAGACCCGGGTGAACGAGAAAATCGCCGCCATCATCGAGGCCCTGAAGGCCATGGGCGTGGCGGAGGAGGCCATCAGCACCAACGGCATCGGCATCTATCCCAATTACAACTACGACGAGAACGACAGCATCAGCGGCTACACCGCCAGCAACACCCTTTATGTGACGGTGGCGGACGTGGGCAATACGGGAGCGTACATCGACGCGGCCTTCGCCGCGGGGGCAAACAGCCTGGATTACGTGGAGTTCAGCGCCGTCGAGACGGAGGAGGCCGCCGCCCAGGCGCTGCGGCTGGCGGTGGACAGCGCCAAAGCGAAGGCCGGGGTGCTGGCCGAGGCCGCGGGCCTGAAGCTGGGGGACATCCTGGAGATTCGGGACAGTGCGGACTCGGGTTATGTCAACGGCGATTTCTATGCCAAGAACGTCGCCGCCGAGGAGGACGCGGGCGCGGGCACCGGTGTGCTGGCCGGGATGCAGAACGTCTCCGCTACCGTGAGCATCACCTTTGCGCTGGAGGACGGCGAATAGCCCTCCAGTAGGTGAAGGCTGTGGGTTGTGCGCGTAAAATAAACGCCGCCCACTTGCGCAACGCCGGCCCATCGACTATAATATCAGTGCGGGGTGGACGCCCCGCACTGATGACGATTGGAGGCATGGACGACATGGATGAGGAAAGGGATCTTGTCGTATTTGAGGACGATGCCGGCAACCAGATGACCATGGAGGTCCTGGATTACCTGGCCTACGAGGGCAAGGAATACGCGCTGCTCACCGAATACGTGGAGGACGACAACGACGGCAACGAGGATGAGCCCGTGGAGGTGTTCATCATGGAGGTCGTACCCGTGGGCGAGGACCAGGAGGAGTTTGTGCCCATCGACGACGCGCTGGCCGAGAAGCTGTTGAAGATATTCGAGTCCAAGGACTTCGACGACGAGGCGTTGGAGGACGATGAATAAGCCCGCGCACGCGAAAGCCCTGTCCGCCTGAATGGCGGACAGGGCTTTCGCGTTATTGGGTCACATGATCCGGGCCGGGTCGTTCTCCGGGTCCTCGGGCTGGAGCACGAAGCCCCGGCCGCTCTTGAACAGCAGCTCCTGGTTCTTGACGCTGACGCGGGTGCCGGGGGCGATGGGGTGGGTGATGAACACGTTGCTGCCGATGACGGAATCGTGGCCGATCACGGTGTCCCCGCCCAGTATGGACGCGCCGGCATAGATGGTCACGTTGTCCTCGATGGTGGGGTGGCGGCGCTTGCCGTGCAGCTTCTGGCCGCCCCGGGTGGACAGCGCGCCCAGGGTGACGCCCTGGTAGAGCTTCACATAGTCGCCGATGACGGTGGTCTCGCCGACGACGATGCCGGTGCCGTGGTCGATGAAGAAGTATCGGCCGATCTGCGCCCCGGGGTGGATGTCGATGCCGGTGCGGCTGTGGGCGTATTCCGTCATGATCCGGGGGATCAGGGGCACCTCCAGCTGGTAGAGCACGTGGGCCAGGCGGTAGACGGTGATGGCGTAAAGGCCGGGATAGGCGATGATCACCTCCGCCTTGTCGGCGGCGGCGGGGTCACCGTCGTAGGCGGCCTGGAGGTCCGTTTCCACATAGGCCCGGATCTGGGGCAGCTTTTCCAAAAAGGCCGCGGTCAGGTCCTCGGCGACGGCATCGATGCCCCCCTCAAAGGGCCGCCCGCTGCCTCGCAGGGCGATGCCGATCTGGCGGTTCAGGTGGAAGGCGATGTCCTCGATCAGCGCCGAGAGGTTGTTCTTCGGGTTGTAGATGCGATAAGTATAGTCCCGGTAATACCCGGGGAACACCAGCCGGAACAGCTTTTCGATCAAAGCCTCGATGACCAGCCGGTCGGGCTGGGTGAACATCTCCAGACGGTCGATGACCCGCTCGTTTCCGTAATCCGAGAGGATGCGGTCGGTCAAGGCCTGGATGCGTTTTTCAAAGGGTTCGGATTGCTGGCTCATGGTAAAAGCCCGCCTTTCATCAGGATGCCCGGACGCGGTGACCGGGCCTTCAATGGCTTTGTATCCTACTATGTCCGGATGCGCTTATACATACTCCCTGAAGCTGCAGACATCCCCGATGTCCACCTTGAGGGCGGCGCAGATGCGCCCCAGCACATCCAGTCGGGTCGCGTCCCCGGTTAGCAGCTTTCGATAGGTGCTTTCACTGATTCCGGCAAGCCATATGATATCCTTGCGGGCATAGCCCCGGCGCTCCAACAGACGCCACAGCCTGGAATAGGATATGGTCATGATATCGTCTCCCCGATGATGTGGTAAGCTCAATTATACCACCACAGGGGCCGATGAATTCGACACAAATTGGATACAGGACAGACCTTTTTTTGACAACGGGTTTGAACGGGCATGGGGCGCGGGCAGGGACGGTGATTCTGTTCTTGGTTTTCAGTTATGTAAGTTCTGATTTGTCGGGGAGATGAGGGAACAGGGAACAGGGAACAGGGAACAGGGAACAGGAAAAGCCGCGCACGGAACGTTACAGCCAGGATAAAACATACGTTCCCGCGAGAAAACGATGTACGGAATTCAAAGTCCCATG
>JAFWEL010000096.1 GCA_017512905.1 Clostridia bacterium | reverse complement strand
TCAAGGAGTTCCGCCGTGTCGCCATGCGCTATGACAAGCTTGCCTCCCGCTTCCTCTCCTTCGTCCATTTGGCCTGCATTCGCATACTCCTTGCATAATCTGGGCCGTTATGCATTTTGAAACACACTCTAGTCCTTTAGGGCTCCATCACTAACCACTAAATACTAAATACTGAATTCTGATTTGTATGCGACTGAACAGTTACTTGAATTGATTGGGTGTGCGCCATGACCGGCAAACCACGCCAAACCCCCGGGCGAAGCATCGCCCGGGGGTTTGCCACAGTTGGGTTGTCAACGATCCGCGGCATCGTGACCGCCCGCGAGTTGCCATAAGCGCCCGTGGGCGGTGGATACGACACGCCTCGCGGACTGGGGTCCGGACACCGGGCCCCGGCGCAGCCATCGGCCACGCCCGGTCAGGATGGTTCGATTATTCGAAGGTCGGCTCAGCGCAGTTGCCGTCCTTGTCGTAATACTTCATCCGGCCGTCGCTCCTGGACTTGACGAAGTTGGTGGAGAGCCAGACCTTCTTGCCCTTGTAGCAAACCTGGACCCACATCACGTCACGATCGTCAAAGCCGGAGTAGCCGGTGAGCTTGAGCAGCTTGCCCTTTTCCACCATGCCCTGGCTGCTGAACTTCATGCCGGGGTTGCGGAACAGGTTGGTGTGGCCGCTCACCTTGACGTAGAAGCCCTTGATCGCGCCAATGTAAGTGATGGAGTCCTTGCGGCAGGTGGACATGCCCTGGCCGCCCCTGGCCCAAACAACGCGGGTGAAAGCGTGATAGGTATCGGCCTTGCACAGGTCGCCGATCCGGAACCAGCACTTGGTGTCAGCCTTTTCATTCACGATCACGCGGGCATAATCGCCGCAAACCTTGTCGCACCAGGCGGTGGAGCCCTTCTGGACCAGGTTGGTGGTCTTCTTGCTCGACTTGGGTTCGGTGTAAGCCGGGGTGTCCTTCTTGAACTTTACCCACATACCGGCAGTGATGCAGCTGGACGCCATCGCGGTGCCCGCCAGCGCCAGCACCATGGTCAGGACCAACAGAGCAGCAACTATTCTCTTCATTGTAAAATACCCTCCCGTTAAGTATTCGCCGGTTCAGGGACAAACCCGCGAATCCGCGGTTCGCGAATTGCCCAATGTGCCCGGCAAGAATGATTGATGCTTCTTCCGAATCATCAATCTGTCATGATTTTATCACATTTATCACATTATGTCAACATATTTCCCGCCAGTTCAGTAAAAAGAATGGCAATCAGTCCCGTCACTTTTCCACGGCGTTGAAGCATCCCGCGAAGCGCACACCCTCCAGCTCCCGGACCAGCTCGGGCAGGTCCGAGGAGATGCTCCCTTCCTGTTCCACCTCGATCACATAGTGGTATTTGCCCAGGCGGCTGCCCTCAGGCCGGTCATGGAGCGTCACCAGCTCCATCCCGGCCTCGTGCAGCCGGAGGATGATGTCGTCGATCCTGTTGGCCTCGCAGGTGGCCACCAGCACGGCGCGCTCCAGGGCTTCCTCCCCAAGGGGCTGCCGGGAGAGCACGTAGAACCGGGTCTTGTTGGCATCGGTCAGCTGTACGTTTTCCGCCAACACCTCCAACCCATAGAGGACGGCGGCTCCCGGCGCGGCGACGGCGGCGATGGATTTGTCCCCCATCTGCGCCACATAGCTGGCCGCGGCAGCGGTGCTGGCCATCTCTTCGGCCCCGGCATCGGGCAGGTGCTCCGAGCGCCATTGAGCGCTCTGGGTCAGGCCCTGGGCATGGGAACAGACCGTGCGGATGTCCGCAAGCGTGGCGCCGGGCAGGCCCATCAGGGTCTGGCTGATGGGCAGCACCACCTCGCCCACCACAAAGGTATCCTCAGCCCCGATCAGCGCGTCGACATAGCTGACCACGGCGCCTCCCAGGGTGTTCTCCTGGGGAATCACCGCATAGTCCGACGCTCCGGACATCAGGTCCGCGATGGCGTCGTTCACGGTGTCCCTCGGGACCAGCGCTTCCCCCTCCCGGAAGAAGAATTGCGTGGCCTCCTCGGTATAGGTGCCCGCCGGCCCCAGGTAGCTCACCCGGGCGGTCTCCGCCATCGCCGGCAGGCAGACCATGCAGCACAGCAGCAGCGCCGCTGCCACGGGCATGAGCCTTCCGCCATGGAGGTCTTTGTGGATAGCGTATCTTTTCATCGTCTTATCCTCCTCGTTGTCCTTTGCATCCCTGCCACGCCCGGAAAAAACCGCGCCGCGCAAACCCCGATCGGGATTGTGCGCGGCGCAGGGCGAAGGGATCATTCCTCCGCGGTCTCCTCGGGCGCGGGCTCTTCAGGCGCAGGCTCTTCGATCCTGGTTTCAAACACCTCGGCGAGGGTTTCGGCGGAGGGGCCCTCCAGGATGACTTCCTTCGCCGCCTCCGCGGTGGCTTCAGCCTTGCCGGCGAAGTCTTCGGCCTGATCCGCGACGGCTTCCCCTTTGTCCGCGGCGGTGTCAGCAGCCTGGATGACATCGCCCTTGACTTGCTCAAAGGTGGTCTTGACCTTGTCCGCCAGCGTGCGCATACTGTCGCCCACGGCCTTGATCACATCCTGGGCGGCGACCTCCGCCTTGTCGGCGGCCTGCCTGGCGTTTTCGGCGAAGTCCTGCATCACCTTGTCCGCCTCCTGTTTGGCGTCGTCGGCAATCTCCTTCACGGCCTTGTCGGCCTCGTCCTTTGCCTCCTCCATCTTCTCCCTGGTCTCATCGACCTTCTCTTCGGTCTTGGCAAACTTGCTCTGTATGTAATCGTGGATGGGGTCGGTGCCCGTGGCCGAGCTGCGAATCTGCTCCACCTGGGCCTTGACCTCGTCGGAGATCTGAGACTTCAGGTCCGGCTTGCGCTCGGCCTTCGCCTTTTCGGCCAGGTTCTTCGCCCCGTCGGACACCTTGTCCAGCGCGTCCGCCACGACAGGCTTCGCCTTTTCAATAAGGTCCTTCGCCCCGTCGGACACCTTGTCGAAGGTCTCCTCCAGTCCCGGTTTCGCCTTCTCAAACAAATCCTTCGCGCCGTCCACGGCCTTTCCGCCCAGATCCTGGAGCTTATCAACCGCCTTGCCCAGCTCATCCATCAAACCAGCCATGTCTATGCCTCCTCGTTGTTATTACCCTTAATTTCATTATAACATATCATCCGGGATAATGCAACCATGCCCGCCACAAAACAACACGCCGGGCGCAGCTCGCCCTTGAAAACCGGCGTCCGGTCCGCTATAATAGTATGGTTAGTATATCATGCAAAGGGGCAAACAGAGATGAAAAAGAAACTGATCGCGCTGACCACAGTTCTTCTGGCCCTGTGCCTGACCGCCCAGATCGCGCTGGCCGCGCCCGAGGCACCGCCATGAACCTCTATGTGCCTGAATACTATGCCGGCTTCCGATGCGTCGCCTCGCGTTGCCGGCACACCTGCTGCGCGGGCTGGGAGATCGACATCGACGACGAGAGCCTGGCGCGGTATGACCGCATACCCGGGGCCTTTGGCGAGCGCCTGCGGCGATGCGTCAGCCGGGAGGACACCCCCCATTTCATACTGGACGGGAACGAGCGTTGCCCGCTGCTGACCTGCGACAACCTCTGCGAGCTGATCCTCCGGGAGGGGGAGGCCGCGCTGTGCCAGATCTGTCGGGACCACCCCCGGTTCAGGAGCTTCTACTCCTGCCGGGTGGAGATGGGCCTGGGGCTGGTGTGCGAAGAAGCCGGGCGGTTGATCCTGTCCTGGCCGCGCCCGCTGCGCCTGGTTCGCCTGGAGGGGGACGCCGACGAGACGCCCACGGACGACGAGCGCTATCTGTTTGACCTGAGGGCCCGCTGGCTCGCTTCCATCCGGGAGGAGGGACCCCGGGCGCGGCTGCTGGAGACGCTGATCCTGCGCCACCTGCCCGACGCGCTGTACGACGGCCGGCTGGAGGAGCGCGTCGACTTCATACGACGCGCCTATAACCATATCGCCGACGGCTGGACGGACGGACGGCTCGCCACCCTCGTGGAACGGGCCCGCGTCTTCTCCGACGCGGTGGAATACGACGACGAAGCGCTTGAGACGTGGATCGCCGGGGAACCCGGGATCAATGCTCCGCCGTCCGGGACAGGTATTCGTGATACCTGATATCGTCGATGTACTTCCTGTGGACCCGGTAATACTGCTCCCGGTTCTCCGCGTCCTCCCTCATTCCGGGGCGAAGCAGCGCCAGCAGGGCGATCACGCCCACCGGAAAGGCGATCAGCCCGCTGACCCCGGCGAAGAATTTTGACAGCATCAACCAGATCACCACCGGCAGCGCGATGCCCACGGCGTGGACCACCCGGTCCTCCCGCAGGACGCGCTGCCGGTTTTCCGGTTGTATCGCCCCGCAGGCGATCAGGCAGTCGGTAAAAGGCACGGTGAAGGTGTTGAAGCGCCTCAGGGCGTGGAACTCCGTCACCGCCAACAGCGCCACCACCAGCACAAGGATATCCGCCATTACGACCAATGCCGTTCGCATCATGCTTACCTCCTGGGTTCTGTTGGGTCGGGTAGATTCTGATTTGTCGCTCCCCGCCAAATCAGAACTTATCCGACAGTAATAGATACGATTCCTCCAGATCATCCTTCCCACCATCACGCTTCCCGGGCCTTCTGCCGAAGAAGCGATCATGCCTCGACTGGCAGCTCGAGCGTAGCGGTGCCCAGGTCCCCGGCGCTCACGCTGAGGGTCGCCACGCCGGCCTCATATCCGGCACGCAGCACCGCCAGGGCCATGCCCCGGTAGCTGGTGATTTCACCCGAGGTATAGTTTTCATCGGTGACGGGGTTGCCGGAGCCGAAGCCCATCAGCTGCGCCGCGCCGCTCACCCTGGCACTAAGCTTCACCCGGGCGTCGGGAACGGTCGAGCCGTCGGCATCCTGCAGCAGCACCCGCACATAGGCCAGGGACTGCCCGTCTGCGCGCATCGCGCCATATTCCGCCGCCAGGCGCAGGCTCACCGGCTCGCCTGTCGTTTCAAGCGCCGCCCGGGAGACCTCCCGGCCGTCCTGGTAGCTCACCGCCTCCAGCCTGCCGGGAACGTAGACGGTGCGGAACAGGAAGGTCATGGGCATGTCGTGGATCCGGGCCTCGCCCTGGCGCAGGCGACCCACCGCCTCGCCGTTGACCCTCAGCTCCACTTCCTCCGCCTGGCTGAACGCCAGCACCTCCACGGGCCGGTTCTCCTGCCCGCGCCAGGTCCACCGGTCCCAGACGCCGGGGAAGCCCCAGGGAGTCAGCACCTCCACCTTCCCGTGGGTTTCGGGGTCGTAACTGAACAGGGCGGTCTCACCGCTGCCCCACACGATGCGGCGATAGGCCCCTTGGGGCCGCATCGCGCCGGTGATGTCAAAATCGGAATCGTTCGCCGTGCGCCAGGGGAAGGGCGATCCGCCGAGCCAGGGGCTCGCCCCGTCCTTCATGTTGGGGTCCCCCGGGGCGTAGAAGGTGGCCTTGCCGATGCCCGCCTCGCCGATGTAGTCCCAGGCCGTCCAGGTAAACTCGCCGATCACCCAGGGGGTACCCTCGATCATCGGCCAGTGCATGCCCACCTGGACGGGATAGTTCTCGGAACCGAGGATGACCCGCTCGGGGAACAGCCGGTGATCCTGGTCGTACTTGTCCTCCAGGTAATTGTAGCCCACCACGTCCAGGCCGTTGGCGAAGGCCTCGGTGTAGCGCTCCCACTGCAGGTCCGCCGTGCCGGCCATGTCGGCGTTCTGGGCCTCACCCTCCCCGTTCCACCGGCGCAGCTGCTCGGCCATCAGCGTGTCGTCCAGCCCGTTCCAGAAGGAGCAGATGCCGTTGGAGACCGGGCGGCTGGGGTCCAGCGCGCGGACAGCCTCCGCCAGGCGGGCCGCCCACACATAGCCGTCGTTCAGGCCGGCCCGCTCGGTGATCTCGTTGCCGGTGGACCAGATGATCACGCTGGGATGGCAACGGTCCCGGCGCACAAAGGCGGCCAGGTCCTCCCGCCAGTCGGCTTCAAAGTACTGGTTGTAGTCGCCGGGCTGCTTGCCCATGCCCCAGGCGTCGAAGGCCTCGTCGAACACGTACATGCCCAGCCGGTCGCAGGCCTCGATCAGCGCGGCGGAAGGCGGGTTGTGGGTGGTCCTTATGGCGTTGAAGCCCAGGGCCTTCAGCCTGCCCAGCTTCCAGGCCTCCGCGTCGTACAGGCTCACCGCGCCGATAACGCCGTTGTCGTGGTGCAGGCAGCCGCCCTTCAGCTTGATCGTTCTGCCGTTGATCCTCAGGCCGTGCTTTACGTCCGCCTCGACGGTGCGGATGCCGAACAGCACCTGCTCCTCGTGGACGGCAGGCGCGTCGGTGGGGATGATGCGGGTTTTGTAGGTGCCCACGTCCCGCACCCGGGCTGCCAGCCGGTAAAGGTGGGGATGCTCGGCGCTCCACAGCTCCGGGGCATCCACGGTCAGGGTCATGTGGGCCGTCGCCCCGTCCATCGGGGGCACCTGGACCAGCGTCTTCGCCGTGCGCACCGTCCCGCCGGTGGCGTCATCGATCAGCGCGAAGGTCACCTCCGCCAGCCGGTTGTCGGCGTATGCGTTGCGCAGCTCGGCGGCGACTTTCAGATATGCGGTTTCGGCGCTGCCGTCCGCGGCATATTCGATCTTCCGGGTGTATCCGGAGAGGCCGCCGAAGGCGACGTGCAGCTTCGGCATGTGGGCCAGCGCCACGCCCCGGAACAGCCCCGCGCCGGAATACCAGCGGGAATTGGGCTGCATACTGGGGTTGAGGGTGATGACCACGCTGTTCGCCTCGCCGGGATAGACCAGCCGGGTGATGTCCGCCTCGAAGGGCGCATAGCCGTAGTGGTGCAGCGCGGCCTTCGCGCCGTTGACCTCGATGGTAGCGTTCATCATCGCCCCGTCCAGGCGCAGGGCGACCCGCTCCCCGGCCCATTCGGCGGGGATGTCCAGCTGCCGCCAGTAGTGGGCGACCCCTGCGTTGTAATAGCCGCTGGCCGGGCCGGACGGCGCTTCGGCAAACACCTCCGTGCCGATCATGTAATCGTGGGGCAGGTCCACGACGCGCTCGTCCAGCCCGCCGCCCAGCCGCTTGTTTCCGTCAATCTGCCCGAGGCCGAACCGCCAGCCCCGATTGATGCTGATGCTTCCCATACCGTCATCCTCCTTGCGCTCCAGTCCCCGATGCCGGACGATGGAACGAAACTATCGTTATTCGTATTTATTGGTCAGGTATATTCTGATCTGGCGGGGAGAGGGATTAGGGATTAGAAATAGCGGCTGACGCATGGAATTACAAACACCCTCTTATAAACCACGAAAATGACTCTGTTTCGTCGCGAGATCGCTCGTTTTATCCCCTCGCTGCATTGGCGCGGCTTTTCCTAATCCCTAATCCCTGCGCGTCTCCCCAACAAATCAGAATTAGCCTGTGCCTGAACAATTACCATTACTCTCTTATTATACCGAAAACCGTGGTCCTTGTCCACAGCGAATCCCCCGGTCACGGGCGATGTCATTCAGATTGCGCCGCCCCCTATCCTCCCATCCCACCGCTGTCCAGGATCCACAGCGAGATCAGCAGGTGCAGCCGCCGGGCCGGGTCATCCAGATCGATGGCGACGACCGCCTGCAGCTTGCGCAGGCGGTACAGCAGGGTGGTGCGGTGGATGATCAGCGCTTCGGCGGTGCGGGGAATGTCCCTCTCGTTGAGCAGGAAGGCGCGCAGGGTCTCGTAGTACTGGGTGCCCTTCTCCCGGTCATGGTCGATCAGGGTGTACAGCTCCGGCGCGACGAGGTGGTCCGGCGGCATGGCCTCCCGGGTGCGGGCGAGCATGTATTCCAGCGCGCAGTCCGAGAAGGGGATCGCCCAGCGCTCGCCGCCCAGCTGGAAAGCCCTTTCCAAGGCTACCCGGGATTGCAGGTAGGCGACGTGCAGCTCCCCCGTCCCCCGCACCGGTGAGGATATGCCCGCGTACAGGCAGTAATCCCGGCACAGCGGCGACAGCCGGTGGCGCAGCATTGTCAGGGTCAGCGTCTCCCGGTCCAGGTTCAGCAGCACGCACTGCTGGTGGCCCGAGAACAGGATATAGCCCCGGGGAAAAACCTGGAACAGGTCGCTGTGCAGGGCGTGATCTGCCACACCGGCTTCGGATTGCACCTGGGATTCCAGCCGCATGCACAGCAACCGGTCATCCCGCCGCCAGCCCAGCATGGCCAGCAGCTGGCCCTCCTCCCGGGGCTCGGGAGTCTTGCCGTTGAGAAGGTCCAGCACCACGTCGTCCATGCTGCGGTAGGCCCGGTCCTGGCCCGAACGGCTGCGGTCCAGCAGCATCAGCGCCCGCTGGGCCAGCAGCTCGGCCAGGGCGAAGTCCAGCTTTCGGAAGCTGCGCCGGTGCTCCACCACCAGCAGCCGGCCCCGGTAGACGCTGCCCTCCCACAGGTTGGCGTACAGGCATCGCGGGCCCTGGGGCGTGGCGTCCCACAGGCGGGCGGTCCGATGGACGTAGGTTTCCAGGTATTCCCCCTCGTTCTTGAAATCCTCCACGATGGCCCTGGGCATGAACTCTTTCGACGAGGACATCACGTAGTCCGGCGGCATGACCTCCGCCAGCTCCGCTGAGCGGGCCACCATCACAAACCAGTCGTCGTGGATGCAGATCGGATTCTCCAGCAGCGCCGCCCCCAGCTCGCACAGCTGGCGCGGGTCAGCGCCCCGGTAGACCAGTCCGTCGATGTCCACCTCCATCTCCCGGCAGCGCTCGAATATGTCCAACAGCGCGTCCAGCAGCGCCTCCGGCGTGCGGTTCATGCACAGTATGCAGCCGCCCTTGCCGGCGACCGGCGTGGTGGTGACACAGGCGTGATCACTTCCCCGGAGGATGGCGGCATCCTCCGGCCCGGCCACGCAGATCACGTCCTGGGCCGGCAAACCCTGGCCCGACACGCGTCTGGCCCCGCGAAAGCGCAGCTCCCCCGCTTCCCGGACCACCCGGCAGGTGAACCCCGCCAGGTTCAGCTCCTCCGCCAGCATTTCCAGCGTGGGGTACAGGTGCTTCAATACCCTTTCTTCCATAGTGCTTCCTCCATCCCTTGTATTATATCCTCATAAATGAGGAATGTAAAGCGGCGAAACGCGGAAATCGTGGAAAATCAGCAGGATTTCCCCCAATGAATTGACAGGGATAACCCCATAATGCTAACATTATTGCCAACAGGATGCGTCGCGTCCCTTCGATTGCGATGCTTGAATATGAGGAAAGAGTTTAAAACCGAAAGGAGATCATCCCCATGACGCTTGAAAATATCCATGAACTGGTATGCAACGGCAAGACCCGCCTGGTTCCCGGCGCGGTGAACGAGGCCCTGGACGACGGCATCGCCGCCGCCGATATCCTGAACACGATGATCGAGGCCATGAGCGTGGTCGGCGAGCGCTTCTCCAGGAATGAAATATTCGTGCCCGAAATGCTGGTGGCTGCCAAGGCCATGAAGAAGGGCGTGGACGTGCTCAAGCCCCACCTGTCCGACGGCGGTGTGGGCAGCATGGGCAAGATGATCATGGGCACCGTGGCCGGCGATCTGCACGACATCGGCAAGAACCTGGTCATCATGATGATCGAGTCCGCCGGCTTCGAGGTCATCGACCTGGGCGTGGACGTGCCCGTCGACCGCTTCATCTCCGCCTACGAGGAAAACCCCGACACGAAGATCATCGGCTGCTCGGCGCTGCTGACCACCACGATGCCGGCCCTGGAGCAGACCGTCGCCGCCATCAACCAGCAGCCCTGGCGCAGCAAGGTGAAGGTCATGGTGGGCGGCGCGCCCATCACCCAGGAGTTCGCCGACAAGATCGGCGCGGATGCCTACACCGAGGACGCCGCCTCCGCCGCCCAGAAGGCCAAGGAGCTGGTGGCCTGACGCGCCTCGTTCAAACGCCCCGGCAGCGCTGCCCGGGGCGTTGATTTTTTACGCAATACTCTGCCAAAGGCCATTGACTAAACACCCGGCCATGGTTACAATATCATAGAACTATAATGATTCATTATGTGTAAAAGAGGTACTGCCATGCAAAAGACCGGCATCATCACCGATACCAATTCGGGCATGACCCAGGCCGAGGCCCGGGAATGCGGCGTCACCCTGATGCCCATGCCCTTTACCGTCAACGGCAAGAACTATGTTGAAAACGTCAACATGAGCTATATGGAGTTCTTCGAGCACCTGGCCGGCGGCGCGCAGGTCGCCACCTCCCAGCCCTCCCCCGAGGACGTCATGGCCTGCTGGAAGAAGGCGCTGGAGGATTGCGACAAGCTCATCTACATCCCCATGTCCAGCGCCCTGAGCAGCAGCTGCCAGAGCGCGAAGCTGTTCGCGGAGGATTTCGACGGCCGGGTGCTTGTGGCGGACAACCGCCGCATCTCCATCAGCCAGAAGCAGTCGGTCTACGACGCGCTGCATTGGCGGGACATGGGCCTTTCCGCCGAGGAAATCCTGCAAAAGCTGATGGATACCGCGCTGGACGCCAGCATCTACCTGACCGTGGACGACCTGTCCTACCTGAAGCGGGGCGGCCGGATCACCCCCTCGGTGGCGACCATCGGCACGGTACTGAACATCAAGCCGGTGCTGCAGATCCAGGGCGGCAAGCTGGACACCTATAAAAAGGTACGGGGCCTTCACGCCGCCCAGCACACGATGCTGGAGGCCATCCGCAAGGACCTGGACACCCGCTTTGCCGGGGTGCCGATGATCCTGCGCACCGCCTATACCGGCGATGCCGCCATCGGCAAGGCCTGGAACGCCCAGGTGCAGGAGCAATTCCCCGAATACCAGGTCACCGGCGACCCGCTGCCCATCAGCATCGCCTGCCACGTCGGCCCCGGCGTCATCGCCCTGGGGTTGATTAAGAAGATCATCTGATCGACTACTCAAAAACCCCCTTCCAAATCGGAAGGGGGTTTGATTCAGCATCGGATTACCAGCGGTTCTCCATGCGCTGCTTGTCGAAGCAAGCACGGCAGTAGACCGGGCGATCTCCGCGGGGCTGGAAGGGCACCTGAGTGGGCTGGCCGCACTCGGCGCAAACGACATCGTACATCGGGCGATCGCTGCGGTTGAAACCACCGTTGGCAGCCTTGCGCTTGTCACGGCAGGCCTTGCAGCGGCCGGGCTCATTCTGGAAGCCCTTATCGGCGTAGAACTGCTGCTCGGACGCGGTGAAAACGAACTCATTGCCGCACTCACGGCATACCAAAGTCTTGTCTTCGAACATGGAAAAAAACCCTCCTAATAGTATGTGCCCATGCGATGTATAGTCTCTGTTGCCGATTCCTGTCATCGGTAGGGTTATACCGGAGGGATACGGTTCCGAAGCGCTCTAATCGGGGCTGGAAATATTATAACACAGTGGAGCAATTTTGTACAGCCCTTTCCGGGCATTTTCCGCCACAAATTTTAAAATTTATTATTGCGGCGGCAGGGTCCCAAGCCTCCTCAAATTGTCACCCGAAGGCTGTAAATACGCCCGACAATCGCCCTGCGCCGCCTTCACGCGCCTTGACAAGCCCGCGATTTAAAGCTACAATATGAAATGGTTCAGCGCATCGTTAACCGAAGCGAGGCAACGGCAGGGCGGAAATCATGCCCGCGGAGAGTTGCCGGTTGATCGAGATGAGCATTAATCAACGACCGCGACGAAGGAGCGGAGAACATGAAGAAGATCGTGGCAATATTTCTGTGCGCGCTGCTGGCGGTCCTGGGAACCGTGGCCCCGGCCGAGAGCCCCATCGACGGCCTGTTTGACATCCTGCCCGGCGAGCCTGGAAGCGAAACCCCGCCCCGGGGGGACGGCGACAACGCCGAGGGCATTGCGCTGCAGGTGGATGGCGAATCCGTCTTCCTGACCTACGACGCCTCGCCCCAGTATTCGTCCATCCAGGGCGGCCTCGTCCAGGCGTCCTATTATGCCCGCAGTGCGGACGGCAAGACGCTGTATGAGATGTATCTTACCTTCCCCGAGACGGCCCGGGCCGGCATGGTGATCACCCCCGAATACGCCTCCCTGACCAACGAGGAAAGCTCAGTGGTGCTGATCGTGTCCCGGGACAGCGTGGAGCGGTACTACTTTTCCAGCCTGCTGGACGGCAGCGTCTACCCGCAGGGCTCCGGCTTTACCATCGCCTTCGACAGCGTCAGCCCCGAGGGCGGCAGTGTCAGCTACGCCGGCACCCTTTCCGCCAACCTGATCGCCCTGGACATGGCGTCAGGCGACGTGGCGGACACCCTCGAAATCCCCGACACCCCTTTCCGCTTCACCGTCTCCGGCCAGCTCTCCGCCCCCCTGCCCGACGCTCCCAAGCCCACGGGAGAGCCGGAGGATATGCGGAAGGTGTAGTTTGTGTAATATCAGACCACGGGATCATTCCCGCGGTCTGATTTGCTTATTGGCATCAGAATTTGTCAATCCCCAACCAACAACATTCCCCGACTTCACTACAGAAACGCGATGCAGTATTGACATTTTGGAGGATATCGTTTAATATGGTATTGTAAACTACATCATATGATATTCATTGCCGACAGAAAGGGGGGGATCCCCATGAAGCGAACCCCGTTGGCCGAGCGCGTGCTGCCTGACTACACCCGGGGCGAGGAAATCTGCAACATGGTCACTCATATCCTGGGCGGCGCGCTGGGGATACTGGCGCTGGTACTGTGTCCAGTGTTCGGCGCACGGCATCACAGCGCCTGGGGCGTGGTGTGCGGAACCATATTCGCCTTCTGTATGCTGGTACTGTACGCCATCTCCAGCGTCTACCACGGACTGAGCCCGAAGCTGCACGGCAAACGGGTGATGCAGGTGCTGGACCATTGCAGCATCTTCCTGTTGATCGCGGGCACCTACACCCCCATGGCACTGTGCGCCATACGGCCCTACAATTCGGCGCTGGGATGGGTGCTGTTCGGGCTGATCTGGGCGCTGGCGGCGCTGGGGATCACCTTCAACGCCATCGACCTGAAGAAATACGCGAAGTTTTCGATGATCTGCTACCTGCTGATGGGCTGGGCCATCGTCGTGCGCATCGACCTGATCTACAGGCTGATCACCCCGGCGGGGTTCTGGCTGCTGCTGTCGGGCGGGCTGGCCTACACCGTCGGCGCTGCGCTGTACCTCGTCGGCAAGAAGCGGCGCTACGCCCACACGGCCTTTCACGTATTCACGGTGATCGGAAGCCTGCTGCATTTTCTGTGCATATTGAAGTACGTGATCTAACGTCCTGTGGCGGCAGAATGCGACCGCTACAGACTGAGGGCACGGATCGTGTGATCCGTGCCCTCAAAGCTTATGCTGGCATTGTTACTGCTCAAACTCGCCCATCGCGCCGACGATGGTGCGCTCGCTCTCCTGCTTTTCGTACTTGGCGAACTGGGCGCGGTTGCGGGCGCTGTGGCTGAGGCAGGCGGGGCCGCCGATGCAGCCGCCGTCGCAGGCCATGCCCTCGATGAAGTTCTCCTTCAACACGCCCTTGCTCTTCTTCAGCAGCGCGGCGTTGCACTCCGCCAGCCCGTTGCAGGACACGGCCTGGAGCTGGAAGTCCTCCATGCCCTCCATCTCCCGGATGGCCTCGGCCACGGCGTCCGCCAGGCCGCCGCACCGGGCGAAGCCCCGGCCATAGGTGGAGGAGTTGGTCAGCTCCACGCCCTTGAGGGCCTTCAGGTCGATGTCCGCGGCGTCGATCCACGCCTGCATCTCCTCGAAGGTGATGGCGCAGCTGACCGAATTCTTGCTGCGGGTATACAGCGTTTCATATTTCTTGGCGATGCAGGGCCCGATGAACACGATCTCGGCGGTGGGGTCCTTCTTGCGAATCTGCAGTGCCATCATCGCCATCGGCGAGGGATTGTGGGACACGTGAGGCGCGATGGTGGGATAGTTCTTCTCCACCAGGCTGACGAAGGCGGGACAGCAGGAGGACGTGAGGAAGCCCTCCTCCACCAGCTCCTTCGCCTCATGGAAGGCCACGGCGTCCGCGCCCCAGGCGGCCTCTTCCACCCGGTAGAAGCCCAGCTTCAGAAGCGCCTCGTACACCTGGTCGGCCTTCACGTCGGCGTACTGCGCGCCGATGGACGGGGCCACCACGGCATAGGTGTGGTACAGCTTGTTGTTCAGCGAGCCCTTGATGATCTGGATGGCCTTCGTCAGGAAGGACTTGTCCGAGATCGCGCCAAAGGGGCACTGGTACACGCAAGCGCCGCAGGAGACGCACTTCTCCATCTTGATCATGGCCTTCGAGGTATCGGGGTTGATGCTGATGGCCTTCATCTTGCAGGCCTTGATGCAGGGCCGCTCCAGCTTCAGGATCGCGCCGTAGGAGCAGGCGGCGGCGCACCGGCCGCACTCCACACACTTCGTCTTGTCGATGGTGGCGTGGCGGTTGACGATGGTAATCGCCTGCTTCGGGCAGGCATTCATGCAGTTGTGGGCGATGCAGCCGCGGCAGGCCTGGGTGACGGTGATGCCGTCCACGGGACATTCGTCGCAGGCGATGGGCAGCACCTCCACCACGTTGGGGTTGCGGGGATTGCCCCCCAGGGCCAGCTTCACCCGCTGGTTGATGATGGCCCGTTCCTTGTAGATGCAGCAGCGCATGGTGGGCTTCGCGCCGTCGGGGATGATCTTCTCCGCGATGCCGAGGGTATTTTCCGGGGTCATCGCGTCGTTCAGCGACAGCGTGGCCACTTCCTTCAATACCTTATATTTCAGCTCCTGAACATCGGTATCGAATTTCGCCGTCATGTCCATTCCTCCCTGTGTTACACTTTTCAAACTTACGGCTATTATAACATGTAAGCGATTCGATATGCAATACTCACTTTAAATTATTTGACAATGGACTGGTATAATGATAGAATTTAGATAAGTGTTCAGTTGTAGGCAAATGCTGATTTGGCGAGGAGAGGGATTAGGGACCAGGGATTAGAAATAGTGGCTGACGCATGGAATTACAAACACCGTCTGTTAAACCACGAAAATGACTCTGTTTCGTCGCGAGATCGCTCGTTTTATCCCCTTGCTGCATTGGCGCGGCTTTTCCTAATCCCTAATCCCTGCGCGTCTCCCCGCCAATTCAGAACCTATCTGCCTGAATAGATACGAATTCAGTATCATGAACTCCATGAAAGAACGAGGTGTTGCAATATGACCAAGCAGGCTTACAGGATGAACATCGCCGGTCTGGACCGCGATTTGCCCCTGTGCCCCATATCGGAAAAGCTGAAGATCGGCGCGTTCGTGATCTTCGGCGACCCGGAGCTGACCACCGCCTGCGCCCGGGAGCTGCTGGCGCGGTGTCCCGAGCACGACGTGCTGATCACAGCCGAGAGCAAGGGCATTCCGCTGATCTGCGAAATGGCCCGCATGAACGGCAACGCACGCTATGTGCTGGCCCGAAAGTCGCCGAAGCTGTACATGCGCGACGTGCTGACGGTAGAGGTGCGCTCCATCACCACCGACCACAAGCAGACCCTGTGTCTGGACGGGGGCGACGCCGAATACCTGAAGGGCAAGCGCGTGGTGATCGTGGACGACGTGATCTCCACCGGCGAATCGCTGAAGGCCCTGGAGACCCTGGTGGAAAAGGCCGGCGGCAACATCGTGGGCCGCATGGCGATCCTCGCCGAGGGTGACGCAACCAAGCGCGATGACATCATCTACCTGGAAAAGCTGCCCCTGTTCGACAGCGACGGGAATCCCATCGACTGAACGTAATGGTTCGGTCAGGTAAATTCTGATTTGTCGCGCAGCAGCTCGATAAATCAGAATTTACATACGACTGAGCTTCATATTCAGACACCCGGGGGGATGGCTGATGCCATCCCCCCGGGTGTCTGCTTTACAGGCCCAGCTCCAGCGTTCCCCCGCTTTCCAGCAGGCATAGCAGGCGCTGTTTGACCTTCATGCCGGTGATGCGCTCCAGGGCGAGGGCGTAGACCGCCAGCTGCTTTTCGTAGTGGGCGCGCAGGGCGTCCATGTCGTCGGTGCGGTCGGTCTTGTAGTCCAGTAGCACCCATTCCCCGTCCTCGACGAAACAGCAGTCGATGGTGCCCTGCACCAGCAGCTCGCCGGAGCCAAAGTGCCCGGCCTCCTGGGGCGCGAGGGCCTCGTCGATGGGCAGCATGGCGTTGAAGGGCCACTCCTTTCGCACCTGTGCCGCCGCGCGCAGCCGCCTACCCACATCGCTCTCGAGGAAGCGGGACAGCCGCCAGGGCTCCACCGCCTGACGCTGGCCGTCCGTCAGCAGCCGGCGGTTGGCGCAGTCGTCCAGCTGCCGGGCCACCGCGCCGGTCAGCGCGTCCCCGGACAGGCTCTCCAGCGCGTCCAGCCGCAGCAGCTGCATGCAGCGGTGATAGGCCGTGCCCCGTTCCGCGCCGGTCATGCGACTGGCGTCATCGGAGAGGAACGCGGGGCGCTCCACCAGCGCGGGCAGCTGGCCGGGCCCCTCGATCTCCCGAAGCAGGCCCGAGGCCGTCAGCTTCAAAGGCCGGTCTGCCGCCAGCGGGTCCGGGTAGCGCCAAGCCAGTTGGGCCTCCAGATCGGAATCAGCGTAGTCCCCCGGGGTTTCCATCACCCGTTCGAACAGTGCCTTCCCGTCGTTGGCCACCGCCTCTGCCTGAAGCCGGACCGAGGCAGCCGGAATCACCCTGAGTTCGGAGCACAGTGGCGCGTCCTCGGCCTCCGCGCCACAGCGGGCCGCCATGATCAGGTCCAGGTGGCTGCCCGCGGCCACCGGCGCGGCGGACAGCGCCTGCCAGCGCTTCATCGCCCGTTCCACGTCCTTCACCGTGCCCACCAGCACCAGTTTCTGCTGGGCGCGGGTGAGCATTACGTAGAGTATCCGCATCTCCTCGGCGGCGTCCTCCCGCTTCTGCCGGGCCATGATGGCCGCCTGGGGCATCGTCAGCCGCCGGGTGCGCAGTTCCGGGTCGCAGTAGCTCATGCCCACGCCCAGGTCCCGGTGGGTCAGCAACGGCGCGTCGCTGCGCTCCGTGCGGTACGTCTTCGCCAACTGTGCCCCGAACACCACCTTGAATTCCAGGCCCTTGCTCTTGTGCACCGACATCATCCGCACCACGTTGTCGTTCTCCCCCAACAGGTGGGCCGCGTCGCCGTCGCTGCGTTTTCGCATGTGCTCGGTGTAGAACAGGAAGCGGGTCAGCGAGCCGGAATACTCGCTGTCAAAGCCGCAGGCGCCGGCCACGAACTGGTCCAGGTTGGCCTGTCGCTGGGCCCCGCCGGGCAGCGCTCCGGCATAGGTATAAAAGCCGCTCTCGTCCAGCACCAGCCGCACGAATTCGCCCAGCCCCAGGCTGCCCGCCTTCAGCCGCCAGCCGTCCATTTGGTCAAAGAACACCGACAGCCTCCGGGCGATGTCGTCGTCCACGTCCCTGGCGTAGGCGGCGGCGGCGTCCACATAGGGCACCGTCCGGTAGGCGATGCGAATGCGGGCCAGCGCGTCGGCGCTCAGCCCCACCACCGGCGAGCGGAGCATGGCGATCAGCTCCACGTCCCGGCGGGCATTCTCGATCAGCCGCAGCATCGACAGCAGCCAGCGGATCTCCAGCGACTCATAATAGCCAGACTGGCCGTCGGCGAAGGCGGGGATGCCGTGGGCCAGCATCACCGGCATCATCGCCGAGAAGGCGGCGGCCTTGCTGCGGGTCAGTATGGCGAAGTCCCGGTAGCGCAGGCTCGGGTCCCCGGCCATCATGCTTTTGATGGTCCGGGCGATGACGACGCCCTCCCGCTCCATGGCCTGGAGCCGGGCAATGCCCTGGGCCGAAACAGCGTCGTCCTCCGGCGCGTCCGGCTCAGCGTCGGCGTCCAGCAGCAGGATATCCACGTCCGGTCCGTCCCCGTCGTCCCCGTCCGGCCGGCCCGGGTTCAGCCGCGCCATGGCGTCATAGGTGATCTCGGCGTCGCCGCCGGTCATCACCCGCTCGAAAACCATGTTCACGAAGTCCAGTATCCCCCGGCGGGACCTGAAATTGCGGGTCAGCGGCAGCAGCATGCCGCCCTCGCCCCGGCCATAGGCGTCATACTTTTCCAGGAACAGCCCCGGCTCGGCCAGGCGGAAGCGGTAGATGGACTGCTTCACATCCCCCACCATGAACCGGTTGTCCCCCCGGCACAGGGCGCTGACCAGGGCCTCCTGGATGTCGGAGGTGTCCTGGTACTCGTCCACGAATACATAGTCGTAGCGCTCGCGCATGCTCCCGGCCACCGCCGGGTCGGCCAAGGCCCGGAGCGTCCGGTGCTCCAGGTCGGCGTAGGTCAGGCCGGAATGCCCGGCCTTGGCCTCTTCATACAGGGCCGCGGCCCGCAGGGCGATGCCGGACAGCGTGCGGATCTCGCCGCCCAGGGCAACGGCGTCCTTCCGGGCCTGGAGCAGCGGCAGGTCCTTCAACCGCGTGTCCCCCACCGCCTTTTTGGCCGCCTCCCGCAGGCGCTTCACCGCCTCGACGGCGTCCGGGTCGGCGTTGGGATCCTTCTTGCCCCTGGCCGAGGCCTGCCTGTAGTCCGACAGCGCCCGGTACAGTTCGTCGTAATCCTCCAGGGCCAGCATGGCCGTGAGGGCCTGCTCGTCCAGGCGCATCGCCGCCTGGTAATTCATCGGACAGCCGAGCAGCGCCAGCGCGTGGCGCACGTGGACCAGTGCCGTGCGGATGGCCCGGCGGGCGTCCCGCTTCAACTCGTCCTGCCACAGGGAGAGGGCCGCGTCGGAACATTCGGCGGCCTGTTCAAGCCACGCCGCCGGGTCGGGCCGGTCCTCCATGCGCTTTAAAAGCAGCTCCGCCGCCGCCCGCACACCCTTGGGGCCCCTGCCGTAATCCAGCGCCAGCAGCGCGTCGCCCCCCGCGCCGTAGGCTTCCTCCAGCGCGGCGTCCAGGGCTTCGTCCCGCAGGCGGGTGTCCATGGCATCGTCCAATATGCGAAAAGCCGGGTCCACCCCGGCGGATTCAAAGTTGACGCGCAGGAAATCGGCGCAGAATGCGTGGAGCGTGGAGATGTTGGCCTGGTCCAGCTTCAGCAGCTGCTCCCGGCAGCGGGCGTTCCCCGCCGCGGCCCGCTCCCCCAGCTGTCGGGACAGCTTGGCGCGCATGTCCGACGCGGCGGCCCGGGTGAACGTCACCACCAGCATCCGGCTGATGTCGGCCCCGTCGTTGGCGATCAGCCGCAGCACCCGCTCCACCAGCACGGTGGTCTTTCCGGAGCCCGCCGCCGCGCTGAGGAGGATGTTGCCGCCCCGCGCCTCGATGGCCCGGAGCTGCTCGTCGGTCCAGTTGGGCATATGATCGCCTCCCTTGTTTGGATACGCAGCAGTTTGATCTGAAAACGAGCGTCTCACCGGCGCCCGTTACAAATTAGAAGTTCACCGCAAACCAAAACCTTCCATCCTTCAGCCGCTCGGCCTCCAGCATGCCGTAGCTGCCGCGCATGGCCAGGCGACCGGGCTGGGTTGGAAGCAGTTCCCAGTTGTCGAAGACCTCGCCTTCAAAGTAACTGCTGCCCTCCCGCACCGCGTTATAGATATCGTAGCTGTTGAAGACAATGTAGATTGCCTCGTCATCCGGCAGAAAATTCGAACAGGCATTGTACAGATCGTTGTAGATATCCAGTCCTTCAGAGAACATGCCCCCATCCAGCATCGCCATGTCCTCAAACCAGCCAATCATGGAGACCCTGTTGACGCTGTTATCGGTGCCCTCTATGTTCACCTGATAGGTGTGGCCGTCCACATTGGCGGTCTCTTCAATGGTGAGTGCACCGTCATCCTGCCTGTTCCAGGATATGGTCCAATTCGTCTGGGAACTGTTCTGAAAGACCGAGTCGACCGTATCCGGCTTAACGACTGTTGCAGCGGATACGCCAAGCACTGCGACGGCCAGCAGCGCGATGACCAGTATAACCAGCTTCTTCATGGAATGTGCCCCTTTTCTCTGTCGTTGATGACGGTATATCAAAAAGCCTTCAATTCCTCGAACGCCTTGCCGTGCTCGTATTCAAAGATCTTCGCGTCCACCACGAAGCGGTACCAGAAGGAGGACAGCACATGGTAGATAAAGCCCTCCTTGCCGTCCAGGAAGCCGCCCCGGAGGAAGTAATTCACGTTGAACCACAGGAACGCCCGCAGGAACTTGGGGAATCTGTAATAGACGCCGTACTTCTTTTTCCGCTTTTTTTCGATCTCGGGGTCGTCGACGCTGGCGTCCACGTGGCCCCTCTTCCAGTCCATGTAATCCATGGCCTCCCGGGTGGCATACCAGTTGTAGCGGCCGATGAAGTTGTCCAGGTCCTTGAAGTCATAATGCAGAAAGTTTTCCTTCAGAGAGATGCTCTCGCCCCGGGAAAGGATCGTGTGGGCGTCCCGGCGGCGGTCCTCGATGCGGCCGATGCCGTTCTTGAACACCATCAGCTTGCGCTTCTTGCTGCCGTGGGTCAGCGCCCGGCCCATGAAAAAATAGGTAGCCTCCAGGGTCATGCCGTTCACATCGTCGTCGGCGTGGGCGGCCATGTTACGCTCGATCTCCGCGCACAGCGCCGGGGGAAACTGCTCGTCGGCGTCGATGCGGATGACCCATTGGGTGTCGATGCCGCAGTTGTCCAGGCCCCAGTTGAACTGGCGGGCGTAATATTCAAACTCGTGAAAGTACACCTCCGCACCGTTGGCCCTGGCCAGCTCCAGGGTCCGATCGGTGCTGCCGCTGTCCACCACCACCATGCGGCGGCAAAGCCCCCGCACCGATTGCAGGCACCGCTCGATATTCAGTTCTTCGTTGCGGGTGAGTATGATCGCGGTGATGTCAGCCATGGGAGACTCCTTTCTGAATGGGGTTTTTCATCAATCCGGCCCTGCGCCTACAACCTCAGCAGGTTCTCCAGGCTCACCCGGCAGCTCTCCAGCGGCGGAAGGGTGTATTCCTCCTGCTCGATGATGAAGTGCCTCGTGCCAATCTCCCTGCCCAGACCGATGATGGACTCGAAATCCATGATGCCCGCGCCGATCTCCACGTTGGCCTTGCGGTCGGCGGCCAGCTCCTTGATGTGCATCAGCGGCTGCCGTCCGGCGTACTTGCGGATCCAGCGCAGCGGATCGAAGCCGGCGTAGGCCACCCAGAACACGTCGAACTCGACAAAGACGTCCTCGGGCACGTTCCGCAGCAGGGTATCCAGCAGGATTTCCCCCTTGTCCACGGCGAACTCGAATGCGTGGTTGTGGTAGCCGATACGCAGCCCGTGGGGGCGCAGCCTCCCGGCGGCCTTCGTCATAACCTCGGCGAAGCGCATGGCGTCGTCGTGGGTGGCCATGTCCTGCCAGGGGCAGACCAGGTATTTGTTGCCCACGGCCAGGTTCATCTCGATCTCGACATCCCATTCGGCGTCGGTCTTGGGCAGGCCGCCGATGTGGCTGCCGTAGGCCTCCAGGCCGTTGTCCTTCAAAAAGCGGGCCATCTCATCGGGCTTCAGGCCGCCGTAGCCGGCGAACTCAACGCCTCGGTAGCCCATCCGGGCCACCTTTTCCACTGTACCCCGGAAATCCACGTCTGTCAGCTCGTGCAGCGAATACAGCTGCAGACCCACATCCCTGATCAGCATCTTCCGCTACTCCTTCCAGTCGATGATGATGCCCATATAGGCGTTACGGTCCTCGTTCAGCTTCAGGTAGACCCCGGCGGCCTCCTCGGGCGTGAGCACGTGGGAGACCAGCTCCGCCAGGTGCAGCCCGCCCTTCTCGACCTGCTCGAAGCACACCTGGGTGTTGCGCTCGATGGAATGCCTGCTGAAGCGCTCCTGCCGGATGGGCAGCCGCCACTCGTGGGCGCCCTTGAAGGTCACGCCGCCCAGGTCCTCCAGGTGGCTGTAGCGCAGCACGTTGGCCAGGTTGGTCCGGTAATCGCCCCTGGGAGTGCCCAGAAGGATGATCTCGCCGTGATGGCCCACGTATTCCAGGCACTTCTCCGCGCAGGCGGGAATGCCGGTGGCCTCGATCACGGTGTTGCAGCCCTGGCCTTCGGTGACGATCCCGACGATCCGGCCGGCTTCCTCTGGGTTGGCGACGCAGTCGATGCCCACCTTCCCCGCCAACTCCCGGCGGGCGGGGGCGGGATCGACGCCGATGACCGTCGCGCCGGACAGGCGCGCCAGCTGGGCCGCCATATTCCCCACCAGCCCCAGGCCGCAGACCAGCACGGTGTCGCCCAGCTGGATGTCGGACACGCGGATGGCGGTGAAGGCGATGGTGGCCATGCGCACCATGGGGATGCTCCGGATGTCCAGGCCCTCCGGCACCCGGGCGATCAGGTTGTAATCGCCGGGGCTGGTCAGCTGGTAGCGGCAGTGCATGCCGTAGTGGAAGATGATCTCGCCGGGCTTGTACGGCGCGTCCTCGCCGGATTCCACCACCCTGGAAACGCAGCAGTAGCCGGGTACCGCGGGCATTCTGAACCAGCCCTCGTTGCCGGACAGGCAGGCCAGCTCCGTGCCGGTGCTGATCAGGGAATATTGGGTCTCCACCAGCATCTCGCCCTTGCCGGGGCTCAGGGTTAGCTCCTCCTGCCGCAACGACACCTGCCACGGTGCTTCAAAAACGATCTTGCGATTGTGCATATGCTCTCCTCCTGACATTTCACGGGGTCATGCAGCGGTCTACACGGATATTATCTATTATACCAACGGCCGCCCACCGACGCAATAGAAAAGCGGGCCAGGCATCGAAAAAAACCAAAATTCGGACAACTAAAATGATCGACTATTTTAACTTGTCATGGAATAACAACCATGTTATAATATGACAAAGTAACCAATTCGTATTGTTCAAACCCATCTACGGCAAAGCGGGGGAAATATATGAGCACGGACAAAACCGTTCACGAGCATACCCGGGCCGAGAGGCTCCTCAACGGCCTTCCCCGCAGGAGGCCGTCGTCCTATATGGGGTTCGTGCTTCTTCTGCTGCTGTACGCGGGCGCGCACATCGCGACGCTGAACCTGTCCCACCGGCAGGGGGGCATGATCGAGTTCTTCGGGATTCCGACCCCCATCACCTCCTTCGCCGGCGTATTCTCGTCCCTGGCCAACTTTTGCCTGATCCTGCTGGTGGTGATCTACGCCAGGCAGGGGTTCTATACGGCGCTGATCGTGCTGACGATACAGATCCTGTCCCAGGTATTGCTCATGTTCACGCGGCAGAACATGTCCTCCATCCCCGGCCTGTTCATGGCCCTGTCCGCGCTGGTAACCATCTGCCTGATCCACAACAACAGCATGCGCACCCGGCATTACCAGACCCGGCTGCGGGAGCAGGCCATCACGGACCAGCTCACCGGCCTGCCGAACAAATTCGCCTGCTCCGAGCTGATCAACGCCCTGGTGAGCCGGGGCGAGACCTTCGCGGTCGTCAGCATCGACCTGAATCACTTCAAGTCCATCAACAACACCATGGGCCGCAATACCGGCAACCGGGTGCTGATCGAGGTGGCCAACCGATGGAAACAGGCCCTGGAGGCCGGCAAATCCGGCACCCGGGATTTTCTCGCCTGCCAGGGCGGGGTGGAATTCACGCTGGTCCTGCAGGGCTACGGTTCCCCCGAGGACATCGAAAGGACCATCGCCTACTACAACAACGCGCTGGAACAGAAGCTGACCCTGGACAGCTGCGATTATTACATCACCGCCTCCTACGGCTACGCCGAATACCCCGCCGACGCCCAGGACGGCGACACACTGCTCACTTACGCCTTCTCCGCCCTCTACGAGGCCAAGCGCACCACAAGCCGCGTCTGCCGCTTCACCCCCGGCATCCTGCAAACCGAGCAGACGCTGGAAATCGAGCGGAAGATCCGCGCGGCGCTGGAGCGCAATACGCTGTGCTTCTATCTCCAGCCCCAGTTTGACATCTCCCACAGGCTGCGCGGGTTCGAGGCCCTCGCCCGCCTGAAGGACGAGGACGGCAGCTTCATCAGCCCCGCCCAGTTCATCCCCGTGGCCGAAAAGGCCGGCCTGATCGACAAGATCGACCGCCGCATCTTCCGGGATTCCGCGATGTTCCTGGGCGAGCTGATCCGGCGCACCGGCACCGACTTCACCCTCAGCGTGAATGTCTCCGCCCGCCACCTGATGCGCAACGACTTCCTCGACGAAGTCAGGAGCATCGTCAACACCTGCGATTTCCCCGTCCGGGACCTGGAAATCGAAATCACCGAGTCGGTGATGATCGATTCCGCCGAGGAAGCGCTGAACTGCATCAAGGAGATCAAGCGGATGGGCGCGCGCATCGCCCTGGACGACTTCGGCACCGGCTATTCCTCGCTGAGCTACCTGAACACCTTCCCGGCGGACATCCTGAAGGTCGATAAATCCTTCATCGACAAGATGAACAGCAGCGATTCCTCAAAGCAGTACGTGGCCGCCATCATCTCCATCGGCCACATCATGAACTTCGACGTCATCTCCGAGGGCGTCGAGGAGCCGGAGCAGCTGGACACGCTGCGCAGCATTGGCTGTGACTACATCCAGGGCTACATATGGGGCCGTCCCCTGCCCCCGGAGGAAGCCGAAGCCCTGGTGCTCGATTCTGTGGCCGCGTAGCACGGGCGGCAGACAGGAAAGCCCCTTCACTCGTTCGGTTTTGACATCCTGAACGAAGGGAAGGGGCTTTTTATTGGCCTGTTCAGGCGGGTTTAGACTGATTTGTCGGGGAGTGATCATGGAGCGGCAGACAATTCTGATTTGTCGCAACGCGACAAATCAGAATTGCCCCATTCCCCTCATCCCCCGACGCGCTCGAAGGTCATATCCTCGCCGTCGCCGTCGGTCACGTCGCTCCAGACCAGGCTTTCGCCCTCGAGGGTAAAGGCCGCCTTGCTGTTGTCCCGGCCCACCTCTTCCTCTATGGTGCCGCCGTCCGCCGTCGGGGTGATGAGTGTGCGGTTGGAGACGTCCACCGAGACCATGCGCTCCCCTTCGGCGTCGTAGCGGCAGGTGTACGTCCACTTGCCGGTGCGCCCGGCATCCAGGGGCACGGCGACGGTGAACAGGTATGCCGCGCCATAGTCCTCCACCCGGAGGGTGGCGCCTTCGCAGGTCCACCGGCCCACGTAGGCGAGGACCTTGCCCCACATCCCCCCGTCGGCCCCGTCCAGCCGCTTGAACTCGAGGGGCGCGTCCAATTTCTCATCCGTGAAGCGAATGCCAGTCTCCGAAACCTGGAAGTCCGAGAAGGGCATGTCGTTCAGCGACCAGTCCGTTTCCTGCAGCGTTTCCCATAGGGTGTCATAATGCTGATGGGTCCGTGTGACACTGCCGCAATGGAACACGCCGCTTTCCTCGTCAATCCAACAGTAGTCAAAGGCCCACACATCGCTGTCCTCATCCCCGCAGATGAAGACGACCCGGCATCGCAGCTCGTCGTCCTCGCGCCAGATCTCCGCCCGCGCGCCCTCCGCAACCCAGAAGCCGAGATAGGCGTCCGCGTCCCCGGCTTCGGCGCACGCCCCGGGGAAAGCGCCGCCCAGCAGCACGGTGAGCGCCAGCAACAGGCCCATTAATCTCTTCATAGCGTTTATTCTCCCTGGCTCGTCACGAGCCGTCCTTTCTGCTTTCCTCTACTTCTCCCGGTCCGCCAGCAGCATATCCCGGAACCAGCGGCCCGTTTCGGTCAGTTCGTCCCCGGTCCAGTCCGAGGTCCTGGGGCAATCAGCGCGGATCAGCGCGGCGCTCTCGTCCCGGTTGGACAGGCTCCAGGCGATGTAGGACAGGCCGTGCCTTTCGATCAGCTCCCGCCAGGCCGCGGCGGAAGCGTAGTCGATCACGCCGTCGCCGGAGGCGTCGCAGATGCTGCATTCGGACACGAATACCGGCGTTCCCGCCTCCAGCGCCCTTTCCGCCTTGCGCCGCAGCGCGTCGCCGTGGGTGGCGGCGTAGAAGTGCAGCGCGTACAGGATGTTGGCGTCGTCCAGGGGAGCGGCGGCCACCGCGTCCACGTCCTGGGACCAGGTGGGTGTACCGCAGATGATCACCGCCTCCGGCGCGTTGGCGCGAATCACCGGGATGATGCGTTCGGCATAGCCCTTCACCACCGGCCAGGTCACCGCCGCGCCGTTGGGCTCGTTGCACAGCTCGTAGAGCACATGGGGCCTGCCGGCAACCCTTGCGCTGATCCGGCGGAAGAAGTCCTCGGCGGCATCGGCGTGGATGTTCGGGTCGCCGTCGCTGAGGATGTGCCAGTCGATGATGGCGTACATGCCCAGCCCTTCGCACAGCGTCACGCCCCTGTCGATCAGCGCCTCCAGCGCGGCCCGGTCGCCGTCGGTCATGTAGCCGCCCTCCTCGCAGGTGTACATCGCCAGGCGCACCGTGTTCGCGCCCCATTCGTCCCGCAGGGTGCGGAAGGCGCCCAAGTTCACAAATTCGGGATACCAGGCCAGCCCCAGCGTGCTCACGCCCCGAAGTTGCACCGGCTGTCCCGCGCCGTCCACCAGGCGCGTACCCTGGACACGCAGCGCGCCATGGCGCTCAAAATAGGTTTTCATTGCTCCATCTCTTCCTTCTGTTCTGTCGCTTCCGCCGCGCAAAGCGGGCGCGGCCCTTGCGCCTGTTCTTCAAACCGCAGCGTGACGGACAGGCCGTCCGCGCCGCACACCGTGTGTTCAAACAGGGCCGTCGCGTTGGGCAGGTACGCCGACGGGTCCTCCACCATCTGGGAATAGTGGGCCAGCCACAGCCGCCTCACCCCTGCCCGATGGGCGACCCCGGCGGCCTGGGCGAACACCATGTGCCCGTGCTCCCGGGCCAGCTGCGCCTGGTCGTCCTCGCCGTAGGTGGCCTCGCAGATCATCAGGTCCGCGCCCTTCGCCGCCTCCACCAGGCTGTCACAGGGGGCGGTGTCCCCGGTGAACACGAATTTCAGGCCCCTCCGGGGCGCGCCCAGCACGTCCTCCGGCCCCACGGCGTGCCCGTCCTCCAGCTTCAGGCGCTGCCCCCTTTGCAGCAGGCTCCATTGGTTCACCGGCACCCCCAGCGCCCGCGCCCTGTCGGGGAGGAATTTCCCGGCGCGGTCCAGCGTAAAGCAATAGCCCTGGCTGGGCACACGATGGACTGTCGGGAAGGCCGCAAGCCGCGCCCCCTCCGGCCAGCCCCGAGCCAGCATTTCCAGCTTCAGGCCATCCTCCGGAAGCGTCGCCAGGCGCACCGGATAGCCCGTATGGCCCGCCATCTCCAGTATCGGGCGCATCGCCGCTTCCAGGCCCGCCGGGCCGACGAGGGTCAGCGGCTGGGTTCGCCCGAACACCTCCATGGTCTGCAACAGTCCCGGCAGGCCGAAGATATGGTCCCCGTGATAGTGGGTCAGGGCGATCACGTCCGCCTTCATCAGGCTCACGCCCGCCCGACGGGCCGCGGTCTGGGTGCCCTCGCCGCAGTCGAACAGTATCGTATGCCCCGCGCAGGTGAGGGTCGCCGCGGTCAGCGCCCGGTCCGGGATGGGCATGAGGGCCGCCGTGCCCAGCAGCGTGATGTCAAGCATCCCCCTTCACCTCCTGACCGATCCACGCCAGCGTCCTTCGCAGCTGCCCGGCCTTGTCCACGCCCGCCAGCCGCAGCCCGTGGGCATAGGCCAGCGCCCTGCCCATCTCCGGCCCGGGACGGACACCGGCCTCCACCAGGTCCCGGCCCATCACATGGGGCAAAGCCATCCGATGGCGATACAGCGCGACCGTCTCTCTCAGATGGTCCTCGATGCCGGGCCAGTCCGGCGTCCCGTCCCCCCGGGTCGCCCGCTCCAGCAGGATCAGGTCCTCCGGGCAGGCCGTTCCGTCGAAAAACGCCATCCAGGCCGCCTCGCCGGGGTCGGCGGCCAGCAACGCGCCCATCTCCCCGTGGCGCTGAGCCATGTTCAGCACGTACCGCGTCGCCTCCGCCGCGTTGGTGAGCCGGGCGAGGAAGCGCTTCGCCGCCGGCGGGGCAAACCCGGCGCAGGCGGCCGCCAGCATGAAGTCCAGGGGACGCGACGTCTCCGATCTTACCGCCGCCGCCCCGTCCAGGCCCGCCATGACCCGTCGCCAATCGTCCCGGGGCAACACCGCCAGTTCTTCAAACCAGGGATTCAGCTGCCCCATCTTTTCCAGCTCCCGGAAGAAGATCGACGGGCGCGCCGCCTTCAACAGCGCCTTCTCCAGCTCGCCCATCACCCGTTCCGACGCCAGCGCCTCCACCGCCATCGTGGCGGAGATGGCCGTGGTTTCCTCCGCCACGGTGAAATTGAAGCGGGCGGCGAACTGGGCGGCGCGAAACACCCGCAGGGGATCCTCGGCAAAGGTGGCATCGCTGACGTGGCGGATCCGGCCTGCCGCGATGTCTTCCCGCCCACCGAAGAAGTCCAGCACCTCGCCGGTCAACACGTCCTCCATCAGCGCGTTGATCGTGAAATCCCGGCGCATGGCCGCCCGTTCCTCGCCGATGAAGGGGTCCACGAACACCTCAAAATCCTTGTGTCCCCGCCCTGTGGCCTTCTCTGAACGGGGCATGGCGATGTCCAGGTCGTAGTGGCGCAGGCCCATGATGCCGAAGGAGGCTCCCATGGTCGTGCGCTCGCCCAACCCGTCCAGGATCGCCTCCAGCGCCCGCACGGATACGCCGTGGACCTCGATGTCGATGTCCTTGTTCTCCCGGCCCATCAGCCGGTCGCGAACGCAGCCTCCCACAAAGTAGGTCCTGCCCCCGGCTTCGACCACCGCCTCGGCGATGCACCGGGCCATGGCCATGTTCCGCTCCGCCATCGACGTCACCCGTCCTTTCAATTCAGACAGGCAAATTCTGATTTATCGAGCATCAGCTCGATAAATCAGTTTTTTCTCTTGCCTGACCCGTTACTGCTCTTATTATAAAGCATGGCCCCACCCAATGCAAGGGGCGAACGTTCATCAACCTTGTGTAGCAGGTAGTAGCAAGCTCTACAGGTTATTCTGTAAAAGAAATATCCTTAAGGAATATTACCCAAAACCTGCTACAATCGCCCGGAGCCGTTTTCTCCCTCCGGTATTGCATTTCCGGGAAGATTTGGCTATAATTGAACCAGGAACGGTGGGTGATCCGGCTTGGACGGGGCACCGCCGTGAAACAGCAAAACGCACATGAAAGGATGATTAAAATGGTTGACATGAGCAAGTGGATCGCCATCGCGAAGGAAAACATCGGCAAGCGTCCGGCGACCCAGGGACGGCTGGCGGGGAAGATCGCCATCGTGACCGGCGCGGCCCAGGGCTTCGGCAAGGGCATCGCCGAGGAGATGCACCGGGAGGGCGCGACCGTGGTGATCGCGGACATGAACCTGCCCGGGGCCCAGGCCGTAGCCGACGCACTGGGCGAGCACGCCGCCGCCGTAGAGGTGAACGTGACCGATGAGGAGAGCGTCGCCGCGATGGTGCAAAAGACCGTGGAGCAGTTCGGCGGCCTGGACATTCTGGTCAGCAACGCGGGCGTGGCCAAGGCCGGCAACCTGCTGGAGCTGGAAAAGAAATCCTTTGACTTCGTCACCAATATCAACTATACCGGCTACTTCCTGTGCGCCAAGTATGCCGCCGCCGTCATGGAGGCCGAACACGAGGCGGATGCGGAGTGGTTCGGCGACATCATCACCATCAACTCCAAGTCCGGCCTGGAGGGCAGCAAGAACAACTACGCCTACGCCGGCTCCAAGTTCGGCGGCATCGGCCTGACCCAGAGCTTCGCGCTGGAGCTTTGCCCCTACAACATCAAGGTCAACGCCATCTGCCCCGGCAATTACCTGGACGGCCCGCTGTGGTCTGACCCGGAGCGGGGCCTGTTCGTGCAGTACCTGAACGCCGGCAAGGTGCCCGGGGCAAAGACCGTGGAGGACGTGCGCAAATACTACATGGCCAAGGTGCCCATGAACCGGGGCTGCTTCCCGGCGGACGTGGCCAAGGCCATCTTCTACTGCGTGGAGCAGAAGTACGAGACCGGCCAGGCCATCCCCGTCACCGGCGGCCAGGTGATGCTGAAGTAACCCCCAACCAACAACCATTACAGGAGGGGAACGCCATGCTGAAGGAATACGCTCCGGCCGCGCCGGAGGACAAGAAGGAACTCAACCGACAGATCAAGGCCCTGCGGGAAAAGCTGCTGGGCCAGCAGCAACAGCTCCGGGACGCCAAACTGCCCGTGATCGTGCTGATCGAGGGCTGGGCCGCCGCCGGCAAGGGCAGCCTGATCAAGGAGCTCATCAGCGAAATCGACCCCCGCTTCTACAGCGTGGTCTCCCCGGCGATCACCCCGGAGGTCGAGGCCCGCTATCCCTTCCTCTACCCGTACATGAAGGCCATCCCCATGAACGGCAAGATCACCTTCCTGGATTCCGGCTGGATGGATTGCGCCGTGCAGAAGTTCCTGCGCCACGAGATCACCAAAGCGGAATACCGGCACCGGGTGCGCCAGATCAACGAATTTGAGCGCCAGCTGCGGGACGGCGGCTACCTGGTACTGAAGCTGTTTTTGCACATCGACAAGGCGGAGCAGTTCAGGCGGCTGCAGGGCCTGGTGGAGGCCCCCGAGACCGAGTGGCGCGTGAGCGTCGACGACCTGTGGCAGCACCGGGAATACAATCGCTTCCTGGAGGCCTACGACGGCTTCATGGAAAAGACCGGCGACACCATTCCCTGGCACATACTGGACGGCAGCCACAGCAGGGTGGCCGTTCGGGACGCCATGCAGCTGCTGGCAGGGCGCATCGACCGGGGCCTGGCCCAGGGCCGCTATGTGGGCGAGCCCTTCGAGGCCGATTTCCCGCTGATCCCGATGCCGAAGCTGGCCGAGGTGGATCTCTCCCCCACCATCGACGACGACGAATACAAGAAGACGCTGAAGAAGCTCCAGAACCGCCTGAGCGAGCTGCACAACATCCTCTACCGCAAGAAGATCCCGGTGATCCTGTGCTACGAGGGCTGGGACGCCGCCGGCAAGGGCGGCAACATCCGCCGGGTGGCCTATCCGCTGGACCCCCGGGGCTTTGACGTGCACCCCATCGCCTCGCCGCTGCCCCACGAGCTGAACCGCCAGTACCTGTGGCGCTTCTGGACGCGGCTGCCCCGCACCGGCCACATCGCCATATTCGACCGCACCTGGTACGGCCGGGTGATGGTGGAGCGGCTGGAGGGCTTCTGCACTGAAGACGACTGGAAGCGGGCCTACAACGAGATCAACGAGTTCGAGCGGATGCTCACCGACTGGGGCGCGGTGGTGCTGAAATTCTGGATCCACATCGACCAGGAGACCCAGCTGGCCCGGTTCACCGACCGCCAGAATACCCCGGAAAAGCAGTGGAAGATCACCGACGAGGACTGGCGCAACCGGGAAAAATGGCCCCAGTACGAGCTGGCGGTGGACGAGATGCTGCAAAAGACCAGCACCCGGAACGCCCCCTGGCACATCATCGAATCCAACGATAAAAAATACGCCCGCATCCGCACGCTGAGCATCATCGTCAAGGCGCTGGAGGAGGCGTGTGACAACCGGTTCAAACAGATTATGGAGTGACAGGCGAACCTCGATAACAGCAGCCCGGGCCATTGCCCGGGCTGCTGACGCAAGTGGGATTGACTGACACAACAGTGCTGCAAATTCTGGTTTGGCGGGGAGAAGAGGCATCCAAAAGCCCTCCCCTTTAGGGAAGGCTACTTTTGGAGACCCAGCCAACAGCCCGATATATAAATATTTACATTCCGTCGGGATCATGGATCCCTGCGAAGCGGTTCACAGCTTCGATCAACGCGTCGGGGTCCCCCAGGGGGCTGACGTAGCCCTCCAGCAGTCTGGCCTTGGCGGCGAGTCCCCGGGACTTGGGATTGATATAAATGCGGCATTTGCGCCTGCCGTTGCGGGCCTCCTGGATCAGGTTCAGCGCCGCGGAATTGCCGTCGAAGGCCAGCAGCGCTGAGGGCATCCGCTTGAAGATCTCATAGGCGAAGCTCTTGTAGAGGCCCATACCCGAGCTCTCGATGGACATCCGCACGGCCACGCCGGAAGCCCTCAGGCGGTTCAGCTCACTCCGGCTGACCATGGTGGGCACGATGGCGTACACCCTGAAGCGCCCCGCAGCCTGTCGCGCGAGGTAGCCCTCCTGGCCGGTCAGGGTATGGCCCACCACAAAGAACACCTTCCCGGGGTCGAGCCGCGCCAGCAGCGCGTCGATGACGGCCCTGTCCCCGGCGCGCAGGGCGGTGCGGTGCTGGCTGTTGTTGAAGCTGCCCCCCGCCACCACGATGGGAAAGCCGGCCTCCGGCAGCGGCGCGATCCGGTCGGCGAGGGCCTGCTCGGCGGGCAGCTTGTCGGAGCCCCGCCACAGGTCCCCGGACGCCTCTCCCGCTGATTCCAGCTGTTCCTGGTAATAAAGCTCCACGTCCCGGCCGGGGCAGTCCCGCCGGAAGGCGGCCAGCCGGTCGGCAAAGGTCGCGCGACTGGCTGCCAGGATGTCGTCCTCGGCATGGCGCATGGCCAGCAGCTCGCCGTGGCTCAGGCTCAGCAACTTTTCCAGGCTCAGCTCCTCGTCGATGGAGTTCGTGCCGTAGAGCGCCCCGCCGTCGGTACCCTGCACACACCTCACCCCCGCCTTCAGGTACTGCCGCAGGGGATGGCGCTCCAGCCGACTCAGGTTGTTCAGCCGCACATTTGAGGTGATCTGAAACTCCAGCGTCACCCCGTATTTCACCATATCCTCCAGCAGCCGCCGGCCCTTGGCGCCACGCAGGTCGCAGGTGTACAGCCCATGGCCCACCCGCAGCGGCGGCATGGCCTGGCCGGGAGCCAGCGCCTCGGCCACGCAGCGGATGCTGTTCGCCACATTGTCCCGCAGGCTGTCGTTTTCGCCGGCGTGGATGCGGATGACGAAGCCCGGGTGCTCTCCCGCGATGGCCACCAGCTCCCGGATCACGCTGCGCAGCTCGAGGATGTCGTTGATCTCCTCGCCGATGATATCGCTGCCCGCCACATAGGGGTCAGCGGCGATGGCCCGCAGGCAGCGCATATTTTCCAGCAGGTAGTCGTTGGGGGTCACCCGGTCCCGCACGATGGTCAGAGGGATGCGCCTAATGCCCGCCAGGAAGCGGATCAGCACCCCCGTCTCCCGGGTGATGGCGGGCATGATCTCGTGGATCTGGCGCAGCCTGGACGGGAAGTCCGCCCAGTTCAGCAGCGCGGTGTCGGTGATCTCTACGTATTCCACGCCTCGGCGCTGGTATTCCCGGGCGATCCACAGCAGCAGGTCCTGGTACAGGGTGTTGGCCCGGTAGCGGTCGTCCTCCCGGTCACGGAGGATGGCCGCGGCACAGCCCGCCACCTCCCGGTCAGGGATGCCGTCGATATTGAGCCCGCTGAAGGGCGCGTCGGAGCGCACCCCCTTGGTGAACACGTAGCGGTACAGGTACACCTTCTCCAGATTGGCGAACACCGCCTGGCCATCCTTGGGGATCGTCAGCGAATTGCGGACGCGCTCGATGTTGAAGGCCGCGTCGGCAGGGTTGCCCAGGATCAGGTCGGCAAAGTTGATGAAGGTGTAGTCGTCGATGCGCCGCTCCCGGTGGCGTCCCGTCAGCGTCGTCTCGCCCAGGGCCATCCCGGCGACCACGCGGCGCGCCTCCAGCCCTTCGATCTGCGCCGGCGTGCATTTCAGCCCCAGCTTCTTGATGTAATAGTAGGGATATCGGATCTGATGGGCGATGGCCAGCGCGATCAGCACGTCCGGCGGCAGGTTGCCGTTCATGTGGGTGTGCAGGTCGGTGCGGAACTTACAGTCGCTGGGGATGTAGGTCTTGACGATGGTCTTGTCGATGCCCAGGCGGTAATCCTTGGTCTGGCTCATCAGCGTCTTGGAGATGGCGGGCACCGACGCCTTCAACTCCACCCGACCGTCGGGCCAGATGTTGGCCACCTTCGTGTTCCCCAGGCGCAAGATGTACAGCCGGCGGTTGTCGCCGTCGTAATAGCAGGGCACCTCTCCCCGGATCACCTTCAGGCCGTTTTCATCCTCGCTGGTTTGAAGGGCGCACAGCCGCGCCAGGTTGGAGATCAGATTGCCCGTGTGGTGGTTGGGCGTGTGGATGACGTGAAGCAGGCGCTCGCCCTCCATGTACAGGTCCACCACGATGTCCTTCTCTCGGTCCAGATAAAAGCGCTGAAAGAAGATCACGCTGCCCCACCCCTTTCGCCGCTCCCGCGGCCTTTGCGATCATTTTACCACAGATTCACGCCCGTGTCCATTATAGCCGAATGTGTTCCCGGAACGGCACAACCTTGTTACAATTCATCTGATAATATGACATATTGCCGTGATATAATATTCATATCATTCATAAAGGAGTAAAATGTGCCATGAAAGCAAGGCGACTTGCGCTTTACAGCATCGTTTTGACGCTCCTGATCAGCGCCATCGGCCCCTTTGCCCGGGCCGACGAAATCGCGTCCCCCTACCGGGTGGACGTGGACATCGTCAACCAGATCGTCACCGTCTATGAAAACCGTGACGGCGGCGCCATCGTGATGCAGGGGCTCTGCTCCTCGGGCGCTGAGGACGCCACGCCCCTGGGCACCTTCAAAATGCCCGACAAGGAGCGGGACGGCGAGCGCGAGGAGTGGTTCCACTTCCGGGCCTTCGGCGGCTACGCCCGTTACGCCAGCCGGATCCACTACGACGTGATGTTCCACTCGCTGCTCTACAACCGCCCCAGTGAGGCCGCTATCAACGAACAGTCCGTCCGGGATTACGGCTACCCGGTCTCCCACGGCTGCATCCGCATGCGCACCGAGGACGCCCGGTTCATCGCCGAAAACTGCCCCGTGGGCACGGTGGTGAAGATCCACAAGGACAACGAGCGGGACGAGGAGCTGCGGGACCTGCTGTACCAGTCCTCCTATCACGCCTCCAGCGGCCAGTCCTACAGCCAGTTCCTGGGCGTGCCCGACGTGCCCGGTCTGCTGGGCCGGGGCTGCACCGGCAGTGAGGTGCGGGATCTTCAGATGAAGCTGCAGGGCCTGGGTGTCTATGACGAGGCCATCACCGAGGAATACACGCTGGCCACCGTGCGGGCCGTCCGTGAGGCCCAGGGCCTGCTGGGCATGGCGCAGACCGGCCTGGCCACCCTGGAATTCCAGGACGCCCTCACCGATCCCGCCGCCCCCTCCGCCATGAACGTCACCCTCAGCCACGGCAGCAGCGGCGCGGCCGTGCGCGCCCTGCAGCGGTATTTGCAGACCCTGAAGCTGTATGGCGGGAACATCGACGGCGTTTACGACGTGGACGTCACCGAGGCCGTGACCACCTTCCAGGACGCCTACGGCTTCGAGGCCGACGGCATCGCCACCCCCATGGTCCAGAAGGCCGTCTACTATGAATCGGAGCACGTCAAAGCCATGTTCGTGGACGAGGCGGACTACACCATGACGCCCACGGAGCGGGAGCGCTTCCTGGGCACGGTGGACTGCGAGGTGGGCATCAAGCTCAGGCAGGCGCCCTCCGCCGAATCCGAGGCGCTGACCAGCCTGAAGGACGGCACCGCCGTCATCGGCGTAGAGCGGGGCGACAAGTGGTCCAAGGTGATGAAGGGCGGCGAGACCGGCTATGTGATGAACCGTTACATGGATTTCACGTCCAAGACCGCCCTCACCCTGGAATATTCCGTGGACGGTGGCAAGACCGTCTATGCCATCGGCATCACCGACCTGAACGAGAGCCCCGCCGAGCGCTTCACCGCCTATATCGAGGGCGGCGGGTCGCTGGATGAGCACGAGGACCTCAGTCAACGGGCCACCGCTGAAACCGGCCTGGACATCCAGAGCGCGCCGTCAACCTCCAGCGAGGTGATGGGTACCTTCCCCCAGGGCGAACAGGCCATGGTGCTGCTCAGGAGCAGCGAATGGACCTTCATTGAATACGAGGGCATGCAGGGCTACGTTCCCACCGACGCCGTCAGCTTCCAGCTGGTGCCCGCCGAGACGGAGGACGCGCCTGAAAGCGCCGCCCGGGTCTTCGAGGACGACACCACCGAAACGGCGCTGACCAGTCCCCACGAGGGCCACGCGGTGCCGGTCTACGCCTCCGCCGACGAGAGCAGCGCGGTGTTGGGCTCGCTGAAGCAGGAGGTGGAGGTCAGCGTCATCGAGACCGTCGACGGCTGGTCGCTGATCGAACTGCAGGGCCACCGGGGCTATGTCAAGGAGATCGACCTGAGGTTCACCGCCCAGGTATAACAGGATACCGTTCAAACAAACTCAAACGCGCTGCCCGGGATGACAGACGATGCATTCATCCCGGGCAGCGCGTTGTTTCATTTCTTATACTGAGCTCAATCTAAGAGTAAACCTATGCGGAGCAGATTTTTCGTTCTGCCTAAGCGGAGCGGAGGGAGGCGATGCAGCGCATCGTTGACCGCAGCGAGGCAACGGCAGGGCGGAAAAGAGGCCTGCAGAGGGTTGCGGTTTAGATTGAGTTTAGTATTATTTGAAAATAGTATTGTTCCATTCTCCCCTGCATGGCTGGGATTCTGGGTTTGGCAATCAACACTCTCTTAATGAGCAAGGGTAAAGGCCTAAAACGCCGCCTTGAATATGCCGATGGTGTTCATCGTGATGATCGTGGTCGTGCATGAAATAGACCTCCTTGTGTCGATTGACATGATTATACAACTGGAATTATAGCCGAAAACACAAAGCTGTGGAAGCCCGGAGGGGGATTACATACGAAAGAAAATGATGAAACCGGAAAAAGCATCCCCCGGGGGGAGCTTGCGCGCCTCAAAGAGATGCTTTATAATGGGCCCGGTGATGAACCGATCTCTCCGCTTCGGTGAGAGGGGGTTGCGCGCTTTTCGCCGGGCGGGCAGCCCTTGTTATTATCTCGGTAGACGTCACAGCGTTATTATTTGATTAAACACTGCCTTATTATCCCCCTGGGGAGCTTGCGAAAGGTACCCAGATCGTTTATAATGGTCTCACGCTCAATGAAACAGTTCCCATGTTTCGGGAAGGGGTTGCGCTGCGTGGTGAACAGTGCAGCCTCTTTCTCTGTGCGAGAAAGCAGCGGCAAAAAAGCTGTTGATTATAATCTTTAGGAGGTATGTACTATGGCACGTTTTACTCTCCCCCGGGACATTTACTTTGGCAAGGGCGCCCTGGAAAACCTGAAGGGACTGAAGGGCAGGAAGGCCATCATCTGCGTGGGCGGCGGTTCCATGAAGCGCTTTGGCTTCCTGGATCGCGCAAAGAAATATCTGGAGGAAGCCGGCATGGAGGTCGCCCTGTTCGAGGGCATCGAGTCCGATCCCAGCGTGGATACCGTGATGAAGGGCGCGAAGGTCATGCAGGACTTCGGCCCCGACTGGATCGTGGCCATCGGCGGCGGCAGCCCCATCGACGCGGCCAAGGCCATGTGGATCAAGTACGAGTACCCGGAGTGCACCTTCGAGGACATGTGCAAGGTGTTCGGCATCCCTGAGCTGCGCCGCAAGGCCCACTTCTGCGCGGTGTCCAGCACCAGCGGCACGGCCACCGAGGTGACCGCGTTCTCCATCATCACCGACTACCAGAAGGGCATCAAGTACCCGATTGCCGATTTTGAGATCACTCCCGACGTGGCCATCGTCGATCCCGAGCTGGCCGAGACCATGCCCAAGAAGCTGGTGGCCCACACCGGCATGGACGCCATGACCCACGCCATCGAGGCCTATGTGTCCACCGCCAACAGCGACTACACCGACCCGCTGGCCATCCACGCCATCGAGATGATCATGAAGGAGCTTGTGCCCAGCTACAACGGCGACATGACCGCCCGCGACCACATGCACGACGCCCAGTGCCTGGCCGGCATGGCCTTCTCCAACGCGCTGCTGGGCATCGTCCACTCCATGGCCCACAAGACCGGCGCGATCTTTGCCGACTACGGCGCCCACATCATCCACGGCGCGGCCAACGCCATGTACCTGCCGAAGGTCATCGCCTTCAACGCCAAGGACCCGACCGCCAAGAAGCGCTATGGCGTGATCGTGGACTACATGGGCATCGCCGACAAGGCCGACAGCGACGACGTGAAGGTTGCCAAGCTCATCGCCTTCCTGCGGGGCATGAACGACCAGCTGAACATCCCCCACTGCATCAAGAACTACGGCGCGGACAGCTATCCCTGCGAGCAGGGCTTTGTGCCGGAGAACGTGTTCTTGGAGCGGTTGCCGGAGATCGCGAAGAACGCCATCGCCGACGCCTGCACCGGCTCCAATCCCCGCCAGCCCAGCCAGGAGGAGATGGAGAAGCTGCTCAAATGCTGCTATTATGACACCGAGGTGGACTTCTAAACCTTAGCAGGAATAAAAAGGCTGTCTCAAAAATCGTATCCGGCTCACGCTGCTTCACCCACTGGATTGACATGAATCATGATGTGCTTGACCTGGGGGAAGGCCCGTTCCACGTCGTCGTGTACGCCTTCGGCGATGGAATGGGCCTCGCTGAGGGTCAGCGTGTCGTCCAGGGCGATTTCCAGCTCCACGTACAAGCGGCTGCCGAACTCCCGGGTGCGCAGCACGTCGATGCGGCGCACACCGCCGTGGGCCATGACACATTCCCGGATCTGTCCCTCGGTCTGGGGATCGCCGCTATGGTCCACCATGCGGTCCACGGCGTCCCGGAAGATGTCGAAGGCGGCCTTAATGATGAAGGCACAGATGACCACGCTGGCCAAGGGGTCCATCATCGGCACCCCGAGGCGCGCCCCGGCGATGCCGATCAGCGCGCCCACCGAGCTGAGGGCGTCAGAGCGGTGATGCCAGGCGTCGGCCATCAGCGCCGGGGACGCCAGCCTCCGGGCATAGCCGCGGGTGTACCAGAACATGCCCTCCTTGACGGCGATGGAGACGATGGCCGCTACCAGCGCCAGCAGACCCGGCGCGGGTCGGTCGGTCGCCTGCCCGGACAAGATCTCCCGGGCACCCTTGTAGCCGATCAGCAGGCCCGTGACCATCAGCACCCCCGCCAGCACGATGGCGGCCACACATTCCATGCGCTCGTGGCCATAGGGATGCTCCCGGTCCGCGGCCTTGCCGGACAGCCGAAGGCCGACCATCACGATGAGCGTACTGAATATATCCGAAGCGGAATGCACTGCGTCGGAGACCATCGCTCCGGAATGGGCGATCAGCCCTGCCGCCAGCTTGCCCGCCGACAGCAGCAGGTTGACCACGATGCTGACCCCGGAGACCCGAAGCGCCTGCTGGGATTGATTCTGCATAACACTGCCTCCCTCAGCCCACGACATATACAAAAAGACCGCGGGCAAGTCATTGTACGACTGTCCCGCGGATCCTATACCCGCTATCACTCACGTGACCCGGCTCCCATGGGCCTGTTCATGGATATTTTACCCGATTTTTGTGGAAAAGGCAAGTAAAGAATTAAAAAACATTGAACCTGTGACATTTTTTGATATAATTTGAATAGAGATATTGCTGTTCGGGCAGGCAAATTCTGATTTGTCGCAGCGCGACAAATCAGAATTTGCCTACGTCAAACAATTACATATACGCGCATAATTAAAAGGAGAAGTGGAGCATGGCTGAACTAAAGCTGCCGTTTATCGGCCACGGGGGCGATTACAACCCGGACCAATGGCTGGACCGGCCCGACATACTGGAAGAAGACATCCGCCTGATGAAGCTGGCGGGCTGCAATTTGATGAGCGTGGGCATCTTTGCCTGGTCCGCGCTGGAGCCCGAGGAGGGGCGTTTTACCTTCGACTGGCTGGAGGACGTGCTGGACCAGCTGCACGAGGCGGGCATCTCCGTCTTTCTGGCCACGCCCAGCGGCGCGCGGCCGGCCTGGATGAGCCAGCGCTGGCCGGAGGTGCTGCGGGTGCGGCCGGACGGCGGGCGGAACCTCCACGGCGGCCGGCACAACCACTGCTTCACCTCCCCCGCCTACCGTTCCTTCGTCCAGCGGATCAACCGCGCCCTGGCCGAGCGCTTCGGCAGCCATCCCGCGGTGGTGGGCTGGCACATCTCCAACGAATACAGCGGCGAATGCCACTGCGAGCTGTGCCAGGAGGCCTTTCGGCAGTTCCTGAAGGCGCGCTACAGCACGCTGGACGCCCTCAACCGCGCCTGGTGGACCGGCTTCTGGAGCAAGACCTACACCGACTGGAGTCAGCTGCACAGCCCGACGACCATCGGCGAGACCTCCATCCACGGCCTGAACCTGGCCTGGCGGCGCTTTGTCACCCACCAGACCGCCGATTTCATCAAGGCCGAAATCGCGCCGCTGCGCCAGCTGACCCCGGACCTCCCCGTCACCACCAACCTGATGGAGATGTTTGGCGGCCTGAACTACTTTGAGCTGGCCGACGTCCTGGACTTCGCCAGCTTCGACAGCTACCCCAGGTGGGGACACGGCGACGGCGAACAGGTCGCGCTGAGCGCCGCCTTCAACTACGACTGGATGCGCTCATTGAAGCAAAAGCCCTTCGCGCTGATGGAATCCACGCCATCCCAGGTGAACTGGCACGAGGTGTGCAAGCTGAAGAAGCCGGGCATGCACCTGCTGTCCAGCCTCCAGGCGATCGCCCACGGCGCGGACACCGTGCAATACTTCCAGTGGCGCAAGAGCCGCGGCGCGGCGGAAAAGTTTCACGGCGCGGTGGTGGACCACGCGGGCCATGAGCACACCCGCACCTTCCGGGATGTCCAGGCGGTGGGCGGGCTGCTGCCCAGGCTGAAGGACGTGGTAGGCGCGATGCCCGACGCCCGGGCGGCCCTCATCTTCGACGCCGAGAACCGATGGGCGCTGGAGGATTGCCAGGGGCCCCGCCGGGACATGGGCCACGACAAAACCGTGCTGGCCCACTATCGGGCGTTGAAGCGTCAGGGCGTCGACCTGGACATCATCGACGAGACCTGTGATTTCAGCAGATACCGGCTGATCGCCGCGCCGATGCTGTATATGCTGCGTCCCGGCGTCGCCGAGCGGCTGGCGGATTATGTGCGCAACGGTAGCATACTGGTCTGCACCTGCTTCACCGGCCGGGTGGACCAGGACGACCTGTGCTTCCTGGGCGGCTTCCCCGGCCCGTTGCGCCAGGTGCTGGGCCTTTGGGCAGAGGAGACCGACGCCCTGTATGACGACGAGCACAACGGCCTGCAAACCCCGGAGGGCCGGGTCTATGCCTGCGACGCCCTGTGCGACCTGATCCACACCGAAGGCGCGGAGACGCTGGCGGTCTATACCGAGGATTTTTACGCCGGCATGCCCTGCGTCACCGTCAACCGGTTCGGCAAGGGCCGGGCCTACTACATCGCCACCTGTCCGGAGGCTTGCTATCTGGATGACTTTTACAGGACTGTCGTCCCCGAAGCCGGCGTGAAGCCTATTATCCCGGAACTGCCAGCGGGCGTCCAAGTGACCCGGCGGGGCGACCTCGCCTTTGTGATGAACTTTTCCGGCGCGCCGGTGGAGGTCTCGCTGCCCACGGGCAGGGACCTGCTCACCGGAGAGAGGACGAACGAGCGGGCCACGCTGCCGGTCAACGGCTTCAGGATCGTCAGGCTCAGCCCGGAAGGAGAAAACTGATATGGCAAGAGACATAAAGCTCATCGCCCTCGACCTGGACGGCACGCTGCTGACCACCGACAAGCGGCTGTCGGCGCGGAACCTGGATGCCCTTCGGCGGGCCAGCGAGAGCGGCATCGACATCGTGCCGGCCACCGGCCGGATATTCCGGGGGCTGCCCCAGGCGGTCCTCGATTGGCCCTTCCTGAAATACGCGATCCTGTCAAACGGCGCGGCGGTGTACGACGTGGCCCATGACAGCCTGCTCTGTCGCGCCGAGATTCCGCTGAACCAGGCCCTGGCGATCATGGCCTGGCTGGACGGCCAGCCGGTGATCTACGACTGCTACATGGATGGGCAGGGCTATATGAACGAGGCCATGTGGCGGCAGATCGACCGCTACGCATGGAGCCCCATCGTCGTGGACTACATGAAATCCATACGAACGCCCGTGCCGGAGCTGAAGTCTTTTATACAGGACCAGAGCCGCGATATCCAGAAGATCCAGGCGTTCTGCCGGGACGACGAGACCCAGCGCCGCCTGCTGGCCGGTATGCCCTTCCCCGACATCGCCCTGTCGTCGTCGGTGCCGCGCAACGTGGAAATCAACCACGCGGACGCCACCAAGGGCCACGCCCTGCTGGGTCTGGCAGCGCACCTGGGCCTGGAGCGCGAACAGGTGATGGCCTTCGGGGACGGCCTCAACGACATCACCATGATCCGCGCCGCCGGCGTCGGCGTGGCCATGGCAAACGCCGTCGAGGAAGTCCGCCATGCGGCAGACATAATCACCGCCACCAACGACGAAGACGGCGTGGCGGCGGTGATCGAGGGACTGTTGTGAGGGAGTGACAAATTATGATTTGTCGCGTTGCGACAAATCATAATTCAGTATTTAGCATTTAGTGGTTAGTGAAGGAGTCCTAAAGGACTAGCTTCGCGTCGAAAATGTGGAGTAGACGGACGGCATTACTGCCGCCGCCCCTCCTCAGAACCGTACGTGCCCTATTAAGGCATACGGCTCCCCGAATGGTCATTCGTTCCCTTTACAGGGAACTTCACCACAATGCATCCTGTTCCACTGTACTTTGACCTCTTGTGTCAATTGTGCTTCTGCATTGATGACGACCATCCGCTGACCCCTTTGCTCCTCCTGCTTTCACGGGATTCATCACTACTATGAGTCAGTCCGACTCCTGATACGCCATTTGCTTCTCTCCACTCACTTAAGCGCATAAAGTCGCATACCGTTTCTCGGAGCGTATCAGGTCTCCCGGGTATGTGCACAGTACCTTG
>JAFWEL010000095.1 GCA_017512905.1 Clostridia bacterium | reverse complement strand
TGTCGACCAGAGCAAAAAAGGCTTCCTTGCAGATTTGCCGCCCGGAAATCGCCTGCGATTTCAGGCAAATCTGAGGAGGATGTATTGAAGGGGGACCTGTCCCCCTTCAAACGGGCGCAAGCCCGCGACAAATCAGAATTTTCCGCTCCAAAAATCTATGACAAACCCTTGCCTCAAATTTGAAACTATTTTGAAAAGTGCCGAAAAACGGAAAAATCAGGGGTTTCCGGTTTGCATATCGAAACAATTCCATGTATAATAAGCCATGTATGGTGGGCTATACATAGCGCGTAACAAAGGATAGGGTGGGTCGACTACAGATATGAAAACGCAAATTGCGGCCATTGAATTCGGAACGTCCAAGATCGTCACGGTGATCGCCCAGAGTGGCGGCATGGACCGGCTGGACATCATCGGCTCGGGCACCGTGCCTTACGACGGCTATTCCGACGGCGACTGGAACACGCCGGGGCAGATGATCCAGCGCGTGCGCGATTCCATCGCTGCGGCGGAGCTGGAGGCCAACGCCAAGATCAAGGAGATCTACGTGGGCGTGCCCGGGGAATACATCCACGTGCGCACCTGCGAAACCGAGGTGGAGCTGCCCGACGGCGTGGTGGACGAGGCGGCGATCAACGCGGTGCAGGACGCCGCGGCGGACCAGCTGCATATCGCCGACGAGGGCGGCCTGGTGATGCACCGCACCCCCTCCTGGTTTATCGTGGACGACGGCAAGAAGACCATGATGCCCGGCGGACGGGGCAGCCGGCTGCGGGCCAAGACCACGTTCATCGTGGCGGACCCCCAGTTCATCGACGACGTTTCCGAGATGATCGGGCGGCAGAACATCACGATACTGGGCTTCCTGTCCTGCTCGCTGGGTGAGAGCCTGCTGGTCCTGTCGCTGGAGGACCGGGACCGCGTGGCGGTGCTGATGGACGTGGGCTACCTGAACACCGAAATCAGCGTGGTGGAGGGCGACGCCATCGTCTATCACGCCATATTGCCCCGGGGCGGCGGCCACATCACCGCCGACCTGGCCATGAAGCTGCGCATACCGATGCGCGCCGCGGAGCAGATTAAGAGGGGCTTCGTATTCAATCCCGACGAATTTGACGCCAATTCCTTTTCCGAGGTGTTTGACGACAAGGGTCGGCGCATGACCTTCCCCCGGGAGCAGGTGGGCAAGATCGTCGAGGAGAGCTTCCAGGAGCTGGCGGACATGATCGACATGACCATGCGCAACGACGTGGAGCCGCTGCTGGGCAAGCGCTCCCAGGTATTCCTCACCGGCGGTGGCATCGCCCTGATGCGGGGGGCCCGGGAGGCGCTGGCCGCGAAGATCAACCGGCCGATCAAGGTCTCCGCCGCCAAATCATCGAAACTGAACAGCCCGGTGTTTTCGGCGTCCCTCGGGCTTGCCGACCTGGTGTTTGATTCCATCGAAAACCAGGGCGGGCAGGACGAGCGCCTGTCGAGCCGCCTGAAGAGCCTCTTCGGCGGCCGGGGCTGATGCCCATAGATACTATAATTATACTGACGAGGGGGATGCCTTGTGTTGGAATTTGAAATGGAAGACAAGATCATCAATAATGAGGAAGAGACCAATTTTGCGGCCATAAAGGTCATCGGCGTCGGCGGCGCGGGCACGAACGCGGTCAACCGCATGGTGGATTCCGGCCTGCGGGGCGTGGATTTCATCGCCGTGAACACCGACAAGCAGGCGCTGGCCATGTCCAAGGCGCCCATCCAGATTCAGATCGGCGACAAGCTGACCAAGGGCCTGGGCGCGGGCGCGAACCCCGAGGTGGGCCAGAAGGCCGCCGAGGAGAGCCGCGAAGAGATCGCCAACACCATTAAGGGCTCCGACCTCGTGTTCGTCACCTGCGGCATGGGCGGCGGCACCGGCACCGGCGCTGCGCCGGTCATCGCCGAGACCGCCCGTGAGATGGGCATACTGACCATCGGCGTGGTCTCCAAGCCCTTCCTGTTCGAGGGACGCCAGCGCATGAAGAACGCCGAAGCCGGCATCGAAAAGCTGAAGGCCAATGTGGACACCCTGGTGGTGGTGCCCAACGACCGGCTGCTGTCCGTGGTCACCAAGGGCACCACGATGACCGACGCCTTCCGGATCGCCGACGACACCCTGCGCCAGGGCATCCAGGGCATTTCCGACCTGATCGCCGTGCCTTCCCTGATCAACCTGGACTTCGCCGACGTGCGCACGGTCATGTCGTCCCGCGGCCTGGCCCACATGGGCATCGGCATCGGCAAGGGCGAAAACCGCATGGTGGACGCCGCCAAGCAGGCCATCTCCAGCCCGATGCTGGAGACCTCCATCGACGGCGCGCGCGCGGTGCTGATCAACATCACCGGCGGTCCCGACACCTCCATCATCGACATCAACGAGGCGGCCCAGCTGATCACCGCCGCCGCCGACCCCGAGGCCAACATCATCTTCGGCGCGGGCATCGACGAGACCATGGACGACGAGGTGAAGATCACCGTCATCGCCACCGGCTTCGAGAAGCCCAGCTTCACCGACGCCGTGAAGCCCGCCATCGGCGATATCCGCGACGGCGAGGAGGCCGAGCCGGCCCGAGCGCCCAGGAGCTCCCGCTACGAGGAGGAGCAGGTCTCCCCGATCTTCGAGCGCCGCGCCCGCACCGAGCGCGAACGCCCGCCCAGGGAGAGCGCCGACACCGGCTATGAGCAGCGCGAGCAGCGCCGGGCCGAGCGCCAGCAGACCCGCCGCCCCCGCGTCTACCAGGACGAGGGCCAGGAGCCTCGAAACCAGACCCGCCGCGGCTTCACCCCGGATGTGCCCAGCTTCATGAAGAAGAAATAAGCATCGCGGGATAAAAGGAAATAAGGCTGTCTCAAATTGACCGCTTCAGGTCATTTTGGGACAGCCCTTTTTATGAAAAGACGGCATTTATTCGTAGCTTAATGACATTGCCGACTGAATAGATTCTATTTAAGAACAGTTCAAGATGAAGGGGCTGTCTCAAATTGACCTCTTCAAGTCGCTTTGAGACAGCCCCTTTGTCGCGCCCGCGAGGCTTCAATGCGTCCGCGCAGGGCATTTAGCTTCCCTTATACTAATCTCAATCCAAACCGCAACCCTCTGCGGGCATCTTTTTCGCCCAGCCGTTGCCTCGCTTCGGTTAACGATGCCCTGCATCGCTTCCCTCCGCTCCGCTTAGGCAGAACGAAAAATCTGCTCCGCGTAGGTTTACTTTTAGATTGAGCTTAGTCTCAGAAGCTCTCCAGCAGCTTCACAGCGTCGCTGGCGTAGGCCTCCAGCATGGCCTTCGTCTTTTCGGGGTCGTCGGATACGGCGTTGATATACAGCTTGATCTTCGGCTCGGTGCCGGAGGGGCGCACGCACACCCAGGCCTTGTTTTCCAGCTCGAAGTACAACACGTTGCTCTTGGGCAGGGTCAGGATGTCGGTTTCGCCGTCGGCGGTGACGCGCAGGCTGCTTTGGTAGTCGCGCAGGGCGACGACCTTCTCGCCGGCGAAGGCCCTCGGCGGGTTGAGCCGCAGGGCGGCCATGACGGTCTTCATCTTCTCCAGGCCGTCCTTGCCGGGCAGCACGAAGCTGGCTACCTTGTCGCCGTAATACCCGTACTGCTCGTAGAGCATGTCGATGGCGTCCACCAGGGTCTTGTTGTACATCTTCTTGTACCAGCTGGCGGCCTCGGCGATCAGCAGGCAGGCGTTGACGCCGTCCTTGTCGCGCACGTCGGTGCCGGACAGGAAGCCGAAGCTCTCCTCAAAGCCGAACATGAAGGTGTTGCAGCCGGTGTCCTCGAACAGCTGGATCTGTTCGGCGATGAACTTGAAGCCGGTCAGCACCTTGATCATCTTCACGCCGAAGCTCTCGCAGATGGCATTGGCCATATTGGTGGACACGATGGTGGAAACCGCCGCGGCGTTGGCGGGCAGCTCGCCCCGCTCCTTCTTCTGGGAGAGGATGTAGTGCAGCAGTATGCAGCCGATCTGGTTGCCGTTGAGCAGCTTGGGGCCGTTTTCGGTCATACAGGCGATGCCCACGCGGTCGCAGTCGGGGTCGGTGCCCACGCACAGGTCGGCGCCCAGCTCCTGCTGCATCTTCAGGGCCAGCTCAAAGGCGCGGGGATCCTCCGGGTTGGGCACGGGCACGGTGGGGAAGTCGCCGTTGGGCAGCTCCTGCTCCTTGACCACGTAGACGTGCTTCATGCCGATTTCGTCCAGCATGCGGCGCACCGGGATGTTGCCGGAGCCGTGCAGCGGCGTGTAGACGATCTTCAGCGTTTCGCCCATTTCCCGGGTCAGCTCGGGGTTCACGGCCAGCTTTTTGATGGCGGCGATGTAGGCGTCGTCCACGTCTTTGCCGATGTAGGTCAGCAGGCCCCTGTCCAGCGCCTCCTGCTCGTCCATGGGCAGGGCTTCTTCATAGGTGGTGTCGGGTAGCCGGTCGGTGATGCCCTTGACGGACTCCGGCGGCATCTGCGCGCCGTCGGTCCAGTAGACCTTGTAGCCGTTGTACTGGGCGGGGTTGTGGCTGGCGGTGATGACGATGCCGGCGATGCACTTCAGGTGGCGCACCGTGAACGACAGCACCGGCACGGGCCGCAGCGATTCATACAGGAACACCTTCACGCCCGCGGCGCACAGCACCAGCGCGGCCTCCCTGGCGAACTCGGTGCTCTTGCGGCGGGAATCGTAGGCGATGGCGACGCCCTTCTGCGCCCCGTCGGGGGTGGTCAGTATGTACTTGGCCAGCGCCCGGGTCACCCGGCGCACGTTGTACTTGTTCAGCCGGTTCGTGCCCGCGCCCAGCACACCGCGCATGCCGGCGGTGCCGAATTCCAGTTCACGGTAGAAGCGATCCTCGATCTCCTTGGGGTCGTTTTCTATGGATTTCAGGTCCTGAACGGTCTCCGGGTCGTTGGCAAAGTCCTTTAACCATTGCTGATAGAGCTTGATGGGTTCCATGGGGCATTACCTCCTTATCAAATTGAGAATTGAGAATTGAGAATTGAGAATTGGAGGTAACGGCGAATTCCATTCTCCATTCTCAATTCTCAACTGAATTTTACGCTTCCTTTTTCGCCAGGTAATCGTTCAGGCGCTGGACCAGCTCGTCGGCGTCGGTGCCGTGGGCGGCGCAGCCCATCTCCAGGGTCTCCATCATCGAGAAGGGGCAGCCCATGCAGTGCATGCCGTACTCCATCATGATCGGGGCGGTGGTGCGGTCGATGTCCAGCACCTCGCCGATGCTCATCTGCTTGTTGATCGTGGCCATATCGCTTTACCTCCATATTGTCGGGTTTTTCAGTCGGAGTATTTCCTTCTTAACTATAGTGTACAACAAAAGACGCGGAAATGCAAGGGAAATTCGACGGCCGGAGGGGAGGGCGATTAAATGCGGCGCTTTTCCCGAAAGCGCTTGACAACTTATGACAAATGTGTTACGGTGAAAATGTGATTTGAGCGGGTAACCCGCGGGCGTGAGCCGTGGAAAACCCGGAATCGCCGCGGGACGCCTGGGCCACATTTACAAAATCGAATTTGGAGGATACAGACATGAAGAAGGTACGCTTGCTCGCCTGGCTGCTCAGCCTCGTGATGCTGACGACGGCCTGTCCGGCCTTTGCCGAGGCGCTGGAGGTCGAACTGCCCGCCGGCGAGGCCGTGGAGGCGCTGGAGGACGGCGCGCTGGACCTGGAAGCGGGCGCGGTCGACCTGGATATGGGGGAGGACCTTTCGGTCGAGCTGTCGGAAGACGACCGGACCGCAGAGGCTGCCGTGGACGGCGAGGCGGCCAACGGCACGGCCTCCGGGGAGCTGTCCGGACACCATCAGTCCCAGGACGGCTATGACAACGACGCCCTGTTCATGGGCTATGTGGACATGCTGTTCGGCAAGAGTGATTCATTGGGCCTCCGGCCCAACGGCTGGGTGGGCGACCGGTTCACCGGCCCGGTGGCCGACGCCTACAACTATCTGCTGAAGCAGGTCGAGAAGGTGGCGGCGGGCGCCCTCACAGACACCCGCATCACCTTCCCTTCCAGCGTATTGCCCACCGACGCGGACGTGCAGGCGGCGTTCAACAGCATGGATAGCATCATCGACGCCTTGGTGCTGGATTGCCCCTACCACCTGTTCTGGTATGACAAGACCCGGGGCGCGTGGTACGGCACCCGGAACGGCGCTCTGAGCATACAGCTCGTCGTGGCCACGGAGTACGCCGTCGACACGTACACGACCGACGCGGCGAAGATCAAATCCGCCCACACCGCCGCCACCAGGGCCAAGAACGTGGTGAAGAAATACGCCGGCGTTTCTGACTATCAGAAGCTGTGCGGCTACCGGGATTTCATCTGCGACGCCGTATCCTACAACGACGATGCCGCTGCCAGGGCCAGCACGCCCTACGGCAATCCCTGGCAGCTGATCTGGGCCTTTGATGGGGACCCGTCCACCAACATCGTCTGCGAGGGCTACTCCAAGGCTTTCCAGTATCTCTGCGACCTGTCTGACTTTGCCGGCGATATCCACTGCCACATCGCGGAGGGCTATGTCCATGACTTCAGCGGCAGCGGCCCCCATATGTGGAACATCGTCACCATGGAGGACGGCAGGAACTACCATACGGATATCACCTTCGTGGACAGCGGCATGAGCACGGCTTTCCTCTGCGGCGCTGAGACGACGGATATCAAAAACACCTACAAGGTGGACAACAGCGTTTTTTACGAGCTCGACGACGAATGCGTCAGGATCTACCCCGCGAGCACGCTGAAGCTGTCCGCCAGCGACTATACCCCGGGCCAGGCGGCCGCCCCGAAGAGCGTCAAGCTGAAAAAGGGCGGCACGACGCTGAAGAAGGGCCAGAAGCTCAGCCTGAAGCGGGGCAAGTCGCTGTCGCTCAGGGCCGTGGTTTCCCCCGCCAACGCCCAGACCACCCTGACCTGGAAGAGCAGCTACAGTCTTGTCACCGTCAAGGACGGCAAGGTGACGGTCAGCAAGAAGGCCAAGGCCGGCAAAAAGGCGAAGATCACCGTCACCACTGCCAACGGCGAGAGCGCGTATATTTACATCGTGGTCAAGTGAACGGTCGTATCTGTTCAGCTATTGAAATTCTGATTTGTCGAGCTGATGACGAACTCCCCTTTGGCTAACTTACCGGGGGTATCGGGGGCGGTAGCGCCCCGATCTTTAATCGTACGCGGCGGCGTGTACGCCGCGGGCGGGGCCTTTTTTGCGACGCGAAGCTAG
>JAFWEL010000094.1 GCA_017512905.1 Clostridia bacterium | reverse complement strand
TTTGGCTAACTTACCGGGGGTATCGGGGGCGGTAGCGCCCCGATCTTTAATCGTACGCGGCGGCGTGTACGCCGCGGGCGGGGCCTTTTTTGCGACGCGAAGCTAGTCCTTCAGGGCGACGCGAAGCTAGTCCTTTTAGGGCGGCAGGGAGCCTGTCAACCAGAGCAAAAAAGGCTTCCTTGCAGATTTGCCGCCCGGAAATCGCTTGCGACGCGAAGCTAGTCCTTTAGGACGATTTCAGGCAAATCTGAGGAGGATGTATTGAAGGGGGACCTGTCCCCCTTCAAACGGGCGCAAGCCCGCGACATATCAGAATTTCTCCATTCCCCGAACCACCTGCCCCCACCCCTTCTGCCGTCCGCCCCTCCCTTGCCAACCGTGGCCGGCTGTGCTACAATACCCGCAGGGCCGGTCAATGACACCGGCCGGGAAGGGGTGCCACGAAGGGAAAGCTGAAAAGGGCGCTTTGCCTTATACTGGCGGCGCTCCTGCTGCCGGTGATCGCCGGCGCGGAAGGGGGCTATGACATGATTGAAATTCCGGTGACAGAGGTGGGGCCGATCTGCATCGGCCAGACGGAGGACGCCGGGGCGGCGACGGGCTGCACCGTATTCATCGCGCCCCAGGGGATGCGCGCCGGGCTGGATGTGCGCGGCGGCGGTCCTGCCAGCCGGGAGAGCCAGCTGCTCAACCCGCTGATGGCGGCCCAGAGCATCCACGCCATCGTCCTGGCCGGCGGCAGCGCCTACGGCCTGGGCGCGGCGAACGGGGTGATGCAGTACCTGGAGCTAAAGGGCATCGGCTACGACACCGGCTATGCGCTGGTGCCGCTGGTGGCCCAGGCGGATCTCTACGACCTGTCCGTGGGGGACGCCTCCGTTCGCCCGGACGCGGCCATGGGCTACGAAGCCGCCCGCCTGGCCATGGAAGCGCCGAATTACCGGGACGGCAACTACGGCGCGGGCTGTGGGGCCACGGTGGGCAAGTATGCCGGCATGGACACTTGCATGAAATCCGGCATCGGAAGCTACGCCATCCAGCTCGGGGAGTTGAAGCTGGGCGCGGTGGTGGTGGTCAATGCCCTGGGGGATGTCTATGACTGGAAGACGGGCAGGCAGATCGCCGGGATGCTGAACGAGGCCAGGGACGGCCTGCGCTCCTCCGCGGAATACATGCGGAAGAGCTATGCCGTGGTGGACAACAAGTTCACCGGCAACACCACGCTCTGCGTGGTGTTCACCAACGCCCGTTTTGAAAAGGCGCAGCTTTGCAAGATCGCCGGCATGGCCCACGACGGCTATGCCCGGTCCATCAACCCGGTGCACACCTCCGCCGACGGCGACAGCATCTACGCCGCCTCCATCGGCGACGTCGCCGCGGACCAGGACCTGGTGGGCGCGCTGGCGGCGGAGGTGGTCAGCGAGGCGATCATCCGCGCTGTGGAAAACGCCGAAGGGGCCTATGGCTACCCGGCCCTGCGGGATCTGCGGAAAGCCGAATAAAACGGCGAAAAGGCGCAGGGCCAAGACGTCGAATGACAAAACTGTAATAACGAATGCATAAGGGAAACAACAGGGGCGGCGTTGCGCCGCCCCTGCACCCATGTTTATTCATATCGTCGCAACACTATAGTAATTCAAGCGCGAGCCCTGGACAGGGTGAAGAAAACAGTTGAAATTCCGGTTAGATAATGCTATAATGATATTGATAATTGAATATGCGGGTATTCACAGGTGCCCAATTGTCTGTGAGATGAAACAGAGCAGGCAAGAGGGAGAATAGGGAACGGAGTGCAAGTCTCCGACAGGACCGCTGCTGTAAAGTGGAGCCGGGGCCGTATCCATTGATCACCATGATCGAGAAGGGGCCGGGGCGATGAAGCTGAGTCAGAAGACCTGCCTGTGAAGAAACATGTTTTTGTTCTTCGGACTAAAGAACGATATGTCCCCTTTGCACGGCGAAACAGCAATCGCCGGTGTTTTGATTGCGTTGCAGGACATGTTGGATAAGGCTCCGAATGTCCTGTTTTCTTTTTGGGTTTCGGACCTGATTACGATGTGAAGGAAAACAATCGAATGAATCGATATATCATTGGGCGTGTGTTGTTCGTCATACCAATCATGCTGGTCCTCTCGTTCTTCACCTTCGCGCTGACCTACCTGTCGCCCTCCGACCCGATTACGCTGAAGTACGAGCGCATGGGGGCCGTGCCGGACAAGGCGCTGGTGGAGGCGGAAAAGGAGGCCGCGGGCCTGAACGAACCTTTCATCGTGCAATACTGGAACTGGCTGAAAAACGTGCTGCGGGGAGACCTCGGCAAGTCCTATTTTTACAGCACCTCCGTATGGTCGGAGATGTCAAAGCGCATCCCCAATACGCTGGTCCTGACCGGGGCGACGCTGCTGTTGACGGTGCTCATCGCAACGCCGCTAGGCATACTCTCCGCCGTGAAGCAGGGCACCTGGGTGGATGGGTTGATCCGGTTTGTCTCCTTCTTCGGCGTTTCCATGCCCTCATTCTGGGTGGGCACGCTGCTCATGTACGCCTTCGGCGTGAAGCTGAAGCTGCTGCCGATCCTGGGCAGCGGGGATTTAAAGCACCTGATACTGCCCGCGGTCACGCTGGCCTTCTGGATGGTGTCGCTGTACGTGCGTAGGGTGCGGGGCAGCATGCTGGAGGAGATGAACAAGGACTACCTGACCGGCGCGCTGGCCCAGGGCCTGAGCCACCGGCGGGTCATCCTGAAGCAGATCCTGCCCAATTCGCTGCTGTCGGTGATCACCATGTTCGCCATGTCCATCGGCAGCCTGTTGGGCGGCGCGACCATCGTGGAAACCATCTTTGAATGGAAGGGCGTGGGCAAGATGGCCGTCGAAGCCATCTCCGTGAGGGATTATCCCATTATACAGGGCTACGTGCTGTGGATGGCCATCATCTATGTGACCGTGAACCTGGTGGTGGACCTGTCCTATCACTATCTCGATCCGAGGATCAGACTGGGGGGCCGCCGATGAACGCCTACGTGAAGAAGGCCCTGCACAGCCCGTCGTTCATGATCCTGCTTTGCCTGGCTGTGCTGCTGATACTGATCCCCATATTCGCGCCGCGGCTGGCGCCCCACGACCCGCTGGAGACCAACTACGCCGCGTCGATGGTGGAGCATTCAGCCGAATACCCGATGGGCACCGACCAGATCGGAAGGTGCATCCTCTCCCGGCTGATCTGGGGCGGGCGGACGTCGCTGCTGATCGTGTTCTGGGTGGTGGCCATCGTGGCCGCGGTGGGCATCCTGCTGGGGGTGCTGGCCGGCTTCATGGGCGGCTGGGTGGACATGCTCATCACCCGGGTCAACGACATCGTGGTGGCCATTCCCTCCACCGTGTTCGTCATCGCGCTGGTCAGCGTGCTGGGCCCGAGCCTGCACAACACCGTGCTGGCCATGTCTCTGGTGGGCTGGACGGAATATTGCCGGGTTTCCCGGGCACTGGTGCTGTCGGTGCGGGAGAACAACTACGTGGACATGGCCCGCATGGGCGGCCTTTCCGAGGCCCAGGTCATCCGCCGGGTGATCCTGCCCAACGTGTTTCCCTACCTGCTGGTGAACATCACCCAGGACATCGGCGCGAACCTGCTGACCCTGAGCGGCCTGTCGCTGCTGGGCCTGTCCTCCCAGCCGCCCACGCCGGAGTGGGGCTTCATGCTGTCGGAGGGGCGCAAGTTCATCACCGCGGCGCCGTGGCTGATCATCTGGCCGGGCAGCGTGATCGTGCTGCACGTCGTCATATTTAATCTCCTGGGCGACAGCCTTAGAGATATACTGGACCCCCGCTACGAAAAACAAAAAGGAAAATGGAGGAAGCTGAAGCAATGGCAAGCAAACGCATGATACCCCGAATCCTGGCACTGGCTCTGTGCCTGTCCCTGGCCCTGATGGGCGGCGCCCTCGCCGAGGGCAAGCACCTGAACGGCGCGCTGTACTGGTTCGGCTCCAGCCTGGACCCCGCCACCGAGTGGGACGGCTGGACCACCTGCCGCGCCGGCATCACCGAGACCCTGGTCACCGTGAACGAGAAGTATGAGATCGTGCCCCTGCTGGCGGACAGCTGGGAGCAGAAGGACGACACCACTTGGGTGCTGCACGTGCGCGACGGCGTGACCTTCCACAACGGCAAGAGCGTGGACGGCGAGGCCGTGAAAAAGAGCTTCGAGCGCGCCATGGAGCTGCAGGAGCGCGCGGTGACCGCCGCAAAGATCGCGTCCATCGAGGCCGACGGCCAGAATGTGACCATCACCACCACCGAGCCCTTCGGCGCGTTCCTGGCCAACATTTCCGAACCGATGTACTCCATCGTGGACGTGGACGCCGGCACCGACTTTGCCAGCGCGCCCGTGGCCACCGGCCCCTTCATGGTCACCGGCTTCGAGGTGAACACCCGGATCGACCTGGCCAAGTACGACGGCTACTGGGGCGGCGCGTCCGACATCGACACCATGACCATCCTGATGATCGACGACGATAGCACCCGCGGCATGGCTCTGCAGGGCGGCCAGGTGGACATCGTGCAGCGCATCGCCTGGACGGACATCCCGACCTTCGAGGCCGACAGCGCTATGCAGGTGTTCGACACCCAGGGCGCCCGCACCCGCATCCTCTCCTTCAACTACGAAAACCCCTTCCTGGCCGACGTGAACGTGCGCAAGGCCATCGCCGCCGGCATCAACTACGAGGCGCTGGTGGGCGTGCTGGGCAGCGGCGTCAGCGTGGCGGGGGCGCCCTATCCGGCTTCCTCGCCCTACGGCTATGAGACGCTGAACCGCCAGAGCTACGACGCCGAGGCCGCGAAGCGGTATCTGGCCGACGCGGGCTTCGAGGACGCGGACGGCAACGGCTATGTGGAGAAGGACGGCCAGGAGCTCATGCTGACCATCACTTATTCCAACGGCTCCTTCACCACCATGCTGGAGGCGGTCCAGGACATGCTCAAGCAAGTGGGCATCCACATTGAGCTGCAGATCGTGGACAGCACCAGCGAGCTGGGCGAGAGCGGCAGCTTCGACATGCTGTGCGGCAACACCCAGGTGCTCTCCACCGGCGATCCCCAGTGGTACCTGGACTCCTTCTTCAAGACCGGATCCTCCAACAACGTGACCCACTATTCCAACGCCGCGCTGGACGAGGTGATCGAGAAGCTGGCCCAGACCTTCGACATCGCCGGCCGCGAGGCGCTGACCATCGAGGCCGAGAAGCTCATGCTCGACGACTGCGCCGCCATCTGGCTGGTGGGCGAGAACAACTTCGTGGTCGCCAACAGCCGGGTGAGCAGCATCACCCCCTATCCCATCGACTACTATTTCGTGGACAATCACCTGACCATCGACTGATCGACAACAATTGATCCCGGGAAAGGCCTTCCCGCCTTTCCCGGGGAACAGCGGGGGAACGCATTGGAGATTCTTTCGATTGACAGTTATTCCGTCTCCTATGACGGAAGCAAAAACGCCGTGGATGCCGTGTCGCTTTCCGTGGCCCAGGGGGAGATCCTCTCCATCGTGGGGGAGAGCGGCAGCGGCAAGTCCACGCTGCTCCACGGCATATTGGGGCTGCTGCCCCGGGGCGCGTCCACGCGGGGCGGCATGAAGCTGTTCGGCCGCGATACATCCAAAATGGACGACAGGGCGCGGCGCGAACTCTGCGGCAGCCGGGTATCCATGATCTTCCAGGATACCGGGCACTACATGAACCCCATCGCGCGGATCGGCGCCCAGTACGACGAATTTTTGCGCATCCACGGCATGAGCGACAGGGAGCAGCGCCGCCGGCTGCAGCGGGACATGCTGCTGAAGCTGCACCTGACCGACCCGGAGCGGGTGCTGCGCGCCTATCCCTTCGAGCTCTCCGGCGGCATGCGCCAGCGGGTGGGCATCGCCATGGCGATGTCGCTGAACCCCCGGCTGCTGCTGGCGGACGAGCCTACCGGCGCCCTGGACGTGACCGTGCAGGCCCAGGTCATCCGCCAGATGATGGAGCTGCGGGAGAGCACCGGCGCCGCCATCGTGCTGGTGACCCACAACATCGGCGTCGCGGCCTACCTGTCCGACCGCATCGGCGTGATGCAGCGCGGCAGGCTGGTGGAGCTGGGCCCGACCCGGGAGGTGATCGGGCATCCGCGCCACGCATACACCCGCGGCCTGCTGGACGCAGTGGTGGAAATCGACGATGAAAGGCTGATCGCGAGTCATGGCTGAGACACTGTTGGAGCTGAAGGGCCTGACCAAGACCTTCCCCGTGGGCAAGCGCGACGTCCTCCGGGCGGTGCGGGGCGTGGATCTGGCGCTGAATCCGGGCGAGTGCCTGGGCATCGTGGGGGAGAGTGGCTGCGGCAAGAGTACCGTCGCCCGCATGATCGCCCAGTTGACCGAGGTCACCGACGGCCACATTTATTTTGAGGGCAGGGACGTGACCCGCCTGTCCCGGCCCCAGAGGCGCGAGCTGTGGCGGAGCGTTCAGATGGTGTTCCAGGACCCCTATTCGGTGTTCAGCCCGCGGATGACGGTGGGGGATTTCCTCACCGAGGGCCTCGTATACTTCGGCCTGGCGACCCGCCAACAGGCGCGGGGGATGCTGCCGGAGCTGCTGGGCCGGGTGGAGCTGCCGGCGGAGCTGGCCCAGCGCCTGCCCCACCAGCTCTCGGGCGGCCAGCAGCAGCGGGTGGTCATCGCCCGGGCGCTGTCCATACAGCCGAAGCTGCTGATCCTGGACGAGGCCACCAGCGCCCTGGACGTGTCCGTGCAGCGGCAGATTCTGAAGCTGCTGATGCGCCTGAAGGACGAAATGAACCTGACCATGCTGTTCATCGGCCACGATTTGGCCGTCGTGCGCAGTGTCACCGACCGCATCGCGGTGATGTATGCCGGCCAGCTGGTGGAGGCGCTGCCCAGCGCGGCGCTGCGGCAGGAGGCTTCCCATCCCTATACCCGCCGCCTGCTGGAATCCGTCTTTTCCACGGCGGACCGGGGGCGCAAGCAGATTGGCATTGAGGATCTGTCGCAGATCGAAAAGGGGCAGATGCTGGAGGGCTGTCCCTATCAGCCCCGGTGCCCCGAGGCCATGCCGCGCTGCGCCGATGCCTGTCCCGCCCTGGCCGGCATGGGCCCGGGCCACACCGTCGCCTGCCATGCCCGGAAGCCCGGGAACGCACGTTAGCGAATCAAAGGCAAGCGCGTACATCCCGAATTTGTGTTCAAGCATACAAATTCTGATTTATCGAGCTCTGCTCGATAAATCAGAATTTCCTTCCCCCAACCTCCCTCCACCCATCACATAACACCAATTATCATTGACATTCCCCGCATTAATGCTAAAATATTGGGCGGGACCGGCGACGGTTCACGAACATGGGGGTTGGTATACATATGAGCAAATTCAAGGATTTCCTGGCGCGCAAGGACATTCGCGTTTCCCTGCGGCGCTACGGCATTGACGCGGTGGGGGCGATGGCCCAGGGGCTCTTCTGCTCGCTGCTGATCGGCACCATCATCAACACCATCGGCACCCAGTTCCACATCCCCTTCCTGACCACGCCGCTGGCGACGGTGGCGGGGGTGGATTACACCCTGGGCGGCATCGCCACCGCCATGAGCGGCCCGGCCATGGCGGTGGCCATCGGCTTCGCGCTGAAAACGCCGCCGCTGGTGCTGTTTTCGATGATCTCCGTGGGCTTCGCGGCCAACGCGCTGGGCGGCGCGGGCGGCCCGCTGGCGGTGCTCTTCGTGGCGATCATCGCGGCGGAGTGTGGCAAGGCCATCTCCGGGGAGACCCGGGTGGACATCCTGGTCACGCCCCTGGTCACCATCTGCGTGGGCATCCTGCTGTCCTGGCTGATCGCGCCGCCGCTGGGCCGCGCCGCCATGTGGCTGGGCGACCTGATCAAGTGGGCCACGGAGCTGCAGCCCTTCCTGATGGGCATCGTGGTGTCCGTGCTGGTGGGCATGGCGCTGACGCTGCCCATATCCTCCGCGGCCATCTGCGCCGCCCTGGGGCTGACCGGCCTGGCCGGCGGCGCGGCGGTGGCCGGCTGCTGTGCCCAGATGATCGGCTTCGCGGTGATCTCCTTCCCCGAAAACCGCTGGGGCGGGCTGGTGTCCCAGGGCATCGGCACCTCCATGCTGCAAATGGGCAACATCGTCAAAAACCCCCGGGTGTGGATCGCCCCCACGCTGGCCTCGGCCATCACCGGCCCCATCGCCACCTGCCTGTTCAAGCTGCGGATGAACGGCGCGCCGGTGTCCGCCGGCATGGGCACCTGCGGCCTCGTGGGCCAGATCGGCGTCTATACCGGCTGGGTCAACGACGTCGCCTCCGGCGCGAAGGCCGCCATCACCGGCATGGACTGGCTGGGCCTGGCCCTGATCTCCTTCGTCCTGCCCGCCGTATTTTCCCTCGCCATCCACGCCGGGGTGCGTAAGCTTGGCTGGGTGAAGGACGGCGATTTGAAGCTGAACTGACCCGGGGTTGTAAAGTCGCCTTTCCCACAGGGGGAGGCGATTTTTTGGGTGTACTCCTTCAGTCACCTGAACAGATACCCTGGCCGGTATGATAATAATCGTCATCTGAGATCTTGCCAATCGGGCATTCATGCGCTATAATAGTTAGCGGAAACTTACTTATCCTTTGCCCATCAACCAGCGAAGCCAGTGATGGACAGCTGAGGGATGGGTTTTGATTTGGACTGTGGTTATACATATCTAACATTGAGCCCGACGCCATTTTTGCGCTGATTCCCGCTACTCTGGTGGAATGACGGGTGAACACGATTCATTGAAGGAGGAAGAGACCATGAGCGACAGACGGGCCGAAATACGGAACGCCTACAAACAAACCGGCGGCCATGCCAGCTTCTACGACGGCATGATGACCTGTTCCACCTTTTTTGGAAAGGCGATATGTCGGATCGTGTGGAACATGGACGGCGAAAAGAACTACGCCTATCTGGAGCGCGCATTGTCCGGTGTGCCGGAAGGGTTCGCCGGCAAGCTGCTGGAGGTGCCGGTGGGCACCGGCGTACTAACCGTGCCGGTCTATCGGGGCCTGCCCGACGCGGACATCACCTGCCTGGACTATTCGCCGGACATGATGTCCGCGGCGCGGGCGCGGGCGGAACGCCTGGGGATTGAAAATGTGCGCTTCGCGCAGGGGGACGTGGGTGCGCTGCCCTTTGACGATGGGTGCTTCGACGTCGTGCTTTCCCTCAACGGCTTTCACGCCTTCCCGGACAAGGAGGCGGCATGGCGCGAAATCTTCCGGGTGCTCAAGCCCGGCGGCATCTTCTGCGGCTGCTTTTACGTTCAGGGTGGCTGTGGGCGGACGGATTGGTTCATCAAACACCTTTACCAGCCAAAGGGATACTTTACGCCGCCCTATGAGACCGAGGAAAGCCTGAGAGCTCGGCTGTCAAAGCTGTTTGCCGAAGCGGAAGTGACCCGTTATGAAGGCATCGCCTGTTTTCGGTGCAGGAAGGCGGCGCTATGATTGTCATTCAACTGGTATTGTACTGTGCCCTGTTTACGCTGATGGTAAAGCTGGGCGTGGGGAATGATCCCATCTTCAATACGATTGTGTTAGTTTTATAAAACAACTCTTGCATTCTCTGGTTTGTGGGGTATAATAGAAGTAAGTGAAAACTAACTTATTGGGAGGAGGATGAATATGGGACTGTTCAAGAATTATGTGAGCCAGACGCGCAAGCCGGAGGGATTTCTGGGGAAGCTGATGCTCAGCGGCATGAATTCGGGGCATGCCAGGATGGCGGACTGGGGATTATCCCACTTGCCGGAAATCGATCCGAAAAATGCCGTCGATCTCGGCTGTGGCGGCGGCAGGAACGCCGGCGAGTTGTTGAAGCTGTTTCCCGGGGCGCATGTGACCGCCGTCGATTATTCCGAGCTGTCCGTGGAGAAGGCGAAGGAATACAACCGGGACATGATCGGGGCGGGCCGCTGTGTGGTGCAGCAGGGGGACGTATCCAATCTGAAGCTGCCCGCGGATAGCTTCGACCTCGCCACCGCGTTTGAGACGATCTATTTCTGGCCGGGAATGGAGAAGTGCTTCAAGCAGGTGGCAAAGGTGCTCAAGCCGGGCGGGATTTTCATGATCTGCAATGAATCCGACGGAACAGACGCCACGAGCTTAAAATTTGAGAAGATCATTGACGGCATGAAGAACCATACGGTGCAGGAGATCGAATCGGCCTTGAATGCGGCGGGCTTTGGCGAAGTGACCAGCGACCACCATCCGTCCAAGCCGTGGATCACCGTATTGGCGAGGAAGCAAGGGAGGCTGTGATATGAAACCTGATTACAGGAACTGGATGCCCAAGGGCATGATCTGGTCCTTCCTGGGCGGGGCCCTGGGCTGCGGCGCTGTGGCGATCATCCTTTCCTTGCTGCTGAACGGTACGCTGAAAACCGTCCTGACAGGGGCGTTCGCGGCACTGGCGGTGATCTTCTGCGGGTTGACCATCTGGGCGGTGCTGATGCATCGCGCTTTCAGCTATGACGGCAAGCGGCAGATGTCCCGGCAGATCATCGAAGGCACGGCGGCGCAGGTGAAGCTGCCCGCGGGGGGCAAATGCCTGGACGTGGGCTGCGGAAGCGGCGCGTTGGCCATTGCCGTGGCCAAGGGCAATCCCCAAGCCCGCGTCGTTGGCATCGACCGTTGGGGCAAGGAGTATGCCTCCTTCAGCAAGCAGCTGTGCGAGCGCAATGCGAAGGCTGAGGGCGTGAAAAACATCGCCTTCCAGCAGGGAGACGCCACACATCTGGATTTTCCCGACGGGACCTTCGACGCCGTGGTCAGCAACTACGTGTACCACAACATCCCCGGCGACCGTCAGAAGTACCTGCTGGAGACCCTGCGGACGCTAAAAAAGGGCGGCGCCTTCGCCATTCACGACATCTTTTCCAAATCGAAATACGGCGACATGCAGGCGTTTGTCAGGCAGCTCAGGGACATGGGCTATCAGCGTGTGGAGCTGATCGACACCACCAACGGCAAATACATGACGAAGTTCGAGGCTGTGTGGATGGCGCTGGGCGGCTCGGCACTGCTGACGGGTATTAAGTAGCCGCTGATTCATTCCCGCGTCGATGCCGCGGTGTCTTTTTCGAGCGCCCGAAGCACTGAAAACCGTCCACCGGAGAGTTATCCGGGGCGCCCGGACCCACCAGGTCTGCGGAAAAATGCCTTGTTATGCGGGCAAATCCGCTCGAAACTGCATCTCCCGGGTAGAAACACACCCAAGTATGATCATCGCCTACTAAAAGTAAATGAGGACAAAGCAATGAAGTTCACAGAGATGGGCAGGCCGGACGGCAAGACCATGCTGCTGCTGCCTGGCACGGCATGTACCTGGGAGATCAACTTCCACACGGTCATCGACCGGCTGGCGGAGCAGTACCACCTGATTTGCGTCAATTACGACGGCTTCGACGATGAGAAGGAGACAAAGCCGTTCACCGACATGCTGACGGTGACCGGGAAGATCGAGGATTATATCATAAAGAACCACGGGGGGCGGGTGGACGGGGCCTACGGCTCCTCGCTGGGCGGCAGCTTCGTGGGCCTGCTCATCCAGCGCAGGCGCATCCACATCGACCACGGCTTCATCGGTTCCTCCGACCTGGATCAGGGCAGCCCCATTGTCGCCCGGATCATGACCTGGATCGTGGGTCGTTGGATCGGTGACGCGGCGAAGAGCGACAGGAAGCGCCGGAAGCTCAAGGACATGCTGGTGAAAAACTTCGGCATGGACATGGACCCGGAGACGGATGCCTTCATGGATGAGTTCGCGGGCAGCATGGTGTCCCTGCACCCCAAGACCGTGGCACAGGAGTTCTACTCGGACTATGTGACCCCCTTGGAGGACGACATTCATGTGGACGGCACCACGGTGCACGTCATCTATGCGCTGAAGATGGGACCGAAGTATGAAAAGCGGTACCGGCAGCACTTCCGCGACCCGGACATCATCCGCTTCGATATGCAGCACGAGGCGTGGATCTTCCAAAGCCAGTGGACACAGCCCATACTGGATGCCATTGCTGTGCGCATGGAATAGGGGAGTGAGATAGCCGTTTTCCCTTTGTTTTCGCATGGCGACGCAGACGGCTGGCTTTGTTGCGGACAAGCCAGCCGAAATATCAATCGCGTTTACATATTGCTGCGATTCCTGCGGGCGCGGAATCATTTCAGGATAGTCCTCAGCGGATTTATGGATGTTAATATAAACCTCACGCCAGGGATGTAACGCGAATCAACTCGCGCTCCAGCGCGGACGCGCTGCCGCGACGCAGCTTGACCAGCTGCGCGCCGTGCTTCCGTGCTTCCTTTTGCGCACTGATGACCAGAGGGTGGGATACGGTGTCCATACAGATAAAGATGAAATCCGGGGCTCCCAGTTGATTGGCAAAGCTGCCTTTTTTTAAAGGAATGGCACGGGCTGAGATATTGTATTTGGCACACAGATCGCAGTAGGTACGTCCCATACACTCGTTGCCGCCGATGATGATTGCGCTCATAAATCCTCCAGAAGCATAGAATTAGCTTACACTAACTATATATTAGCATATACTAACTTATTTTGTCAAGTGCTTTATTGGGATTAATATTGCGGCTCCATGGCAAGAGCAGTAATGAAAAATTGTCGGGCAAGTGCCTGTAGGCCCTGAATGGCTACGACAATTCCATGACCACACATGATTTCAAGCTTGGAATAAACCGTACCAGGCTTATCGGGGGCGGTTTCATGGCGTGCATCCCCACCCATGAGGCGGATTTCAAGGCAGGGAGTCTGGAAGAAGGGTGAGGAGATGCTTTCGAAAATGTCAGAACACACTAACGCCGAAGAATTATGAATGTACGATGAATAAACAGGAATCGCACTTGATTCCCTGGAAGAAAGCTGATAGAATAAAGTGTATCGATAAACCTGCCGATCGCGGTGGAAATCTGAAGTGAATGTTTGCCGCGGAGCAAAAGGAGTGTCCCCTCGATGACATTAAAGGAAATTGCCGCGGAGGCCGGCGTGAGCACGATGACGGTGTCAAATGTCATCCATCAGAACTACGCCCGGGTATCGCCGGCGACGGTGGAGAAGATCCAGGCCATCATTGAGAAATACCACTATGTGCCCAACATGGCGGCGCGCAGTCTGGTGAGAAAGTCTTCCCGCATCATCGCGCTGTTGCTGCCGATCTGGTACGCCGACACAGGCAGCCTGCTGTTCAACCCCTATGTGGGGAACATGGTGGGGACGCTGGATATGCTGATTCGCAAGGCGGGCTACTATACCATGCTCTGCTCCTTCCGCAATGTGGAGGAGGTACTGTCCTTCCAGCGCAACTGGCAGATCGACGGCTCCATCATGGTGCTGCCGCACCTGGAGGAGATCACCCACGGGCTGGTGGAACAGACCCAGACGCCCCTGGTGGTCATGGACCGGCGCTACGATGACATTGCCATGAATTCCGTCACGCTGAACGACAGGCGCGGCGGCTATCTGGCCACGAAATACCTGCTGGAGCGCGGGCATCAAAAGATTGGCTTTGCCTGCCCGGGCCATCTGGTGGATTCATTCGTCCTTACGGAGCGCTATATGGGCTATGCCGAGGCCCACAGGGAATACGGCCTTGTTCCGGACAACCGTTGGCTGTTTGAGAATTACCCGCAGCTGGAGGGCGGCAAGCGCCTTGGCAACGAACTGATTGAAATGGAGAAGAGGCCGACGGCATTGGTGTCCACCGAGGACATCATGGCCTGCGGCGTCGTTCAAACGCTGATCAAGGCGCGCTGGAAGCTGCCCCGGGATCTGTCCATCGTCGGCTTTGATGATTCCGCGCCTGCCGAGCTCATTACGCCCGCGCTGACGACCGTCCGCCAGGATGTGCGTCTGAAGGCGGAGAAGGCCTTCGAGATGATGCTGGAGGCCATCCGGAACGATGACCGGCGCATCAACCGCTTTTTTGAATTGGACGTATCCATAACCGAGAGGGACTCCGTAGCGACGTTATAATTCTTGTCCAGGGGGAGGCAAATTCTGATTTATCGAGCTGATGACGAACTCCCCTTTGGCTAACTTACCGGGGGTATCGGGGGCGGTAGCGCCCCGATCTTTAATCGTACGCGGCGGCGTGTACGCCGCGGGCGGGGCCTTTTTTGCGACGCGAAGCTA
>JAFWEL010000093.1 GCA_017512905.1 Clostridia bacterium | reverse complement strand
TGTCGACCAGAGCAAAAAAGGCTTCCTTGCAGATTTGCCGCCCGGAAATCGCCTGCGATTTCAGGCAAATCTGAGGAGGATGTATTGAAGGGGGACCTGTCCCCCTTCAAACGGGCGCAAGCCCGCGACAAATCAGAATTTCACATCATCCCCAGCACCCGCTGATACACCGCCACATCCAGCAGGGCGACCACCTTTGTGCCGGTGTCGGTGTATTCCTCGGAGAGCACCTGGCCCTTTGAGTGGATCAGGGACAGCACGTTGCCCTTGTCATAGGGGATCAGCAGCTCAGCCTTATGGCGCATGGCGGCGATGCGGCGGGAGATTTCCGCCTTCAGCGCGTCCAGCCCCCGGCCCTCCTTCGCGGAGATCAGTATGGCGTCGGCGGGCTCGATCATGCCGGTGACGTTCACCCGGTCCGCCTTGTTCAGCGCCTCCAGTATGGGCTTGTCCCCGGCCCCCAGGTCATTGAGCACCTGGAACACCGTGGCGCGCTGCTGGGCGTAGTTCGGGCTGGACAGGTCGGAGACCACCACCAGCAGGTCGGCGTACAGCGCCTCCTCCAGCGTGGAGCGGAAGGCCTGCACCAGCTGGTGGGGCAGCTTGCGGATGAAGCCCACCGTGTCCACCACGAGGCAGCGGCGGTTTTCCGGCAACTCTACCTGGCGCATCACCGGGTCCAGCGTGGCGAAAAGCTTGTCCTCCACGAGGACGTCGGCCCCCGAGAGGGCATTGAGCAGCGTGGATTTTCCGGCGTTGGTGTAGCCCACCAGGGCCACCGTGGTCTGGCCGGTCTTTTCCCGGCGGGCCCTTCTCAGGTCCCGCTGCTTCTTGATCTCCTTCAGCTGGCTCTCCAGGTCGTCGATGCGCCTGCGGATGCGCCGCCGGTCCACCTCCAGCCGGGTCTCGCCGGGGCCGCGGGTGCCGATGCCGCCACCCAGGCGGGAGAGCACCGTGCCCATGCCCTGCAGCCGGGGGAGGCGGTACTTCATCTGGGCCAGCTCCACCTGCAGCTTGCCCTCGGCGGACTGGGCCCGCTGGGCGAAGATGTCCAAAATCAGCGCCGTGCGGTCGATCACCCGCACGCCCAGGATGTTCTCCAGGTTCTTCTGCTGGGCCCCGGTCAGCTCGTCGTCCAGGATGGCCAGGTCGATCTCCATGGCCTGGCACACCAGCGCCAGCTCCTCGGCCTTGCCGCTGCCGATGTAGGTGGCGGAATCCGGCTTCTGCCGGTTCTGGATGACCCGGGTGATCACCATGGCCCCGGCGGTTTCGGCCAGCGAGGCCAGCTCGTCCAGCGACTCCTCGGAATCGGTGGAGATCAGCATGACCTTCTCGGCCTCCTCCACGATGCCGCCCTTCTCGATGGCGGCCTTCACCCGCTCCTCGGCCAGCTCGATCTCCTTCAGCCAAAGCTGCTGGGGGATGCGCCCCGGCTTCACCGGCCCCTTGACGACGATGGAGAAGTTGTCGTATTCCAGCTCGCCCAGGAACGCCGCGCTGATGCCGGTGCAACGGCCCTCCCCGACGCCCACGGCGCACATGCTGTCGAAGCGCAAAAGGCGCAGAGCCTGCAAATCCACGTCGGAAAGCCGCGCCTCCCCGCCGGGATGGGTGTGGATGCAGCGAAAGCCGGACAGCCGGTCCAGGTTGCGCCGCAGGTGCATTTCCGGCAGGGCGATGGAGCCGATGGAGCCGATGGCGATCTCCAGCACCGCGCCGTCCCGGCCCAGGTAGACCAGCATCTCCCGGTTTAACAAGTCGGTGTAGCGCACCAGCAGGTTGAGCAGCCGGTCCGGCAGGAAGTCCGCCCGGCCGAATTCGGCGTCGTACAGCTTTTCCAGCTCGTTGAGGGTACTCTCGCGGATGCCGGTCAGGTTGCCGTGAATCATTGTTTATCCTCCTGCGGGTAGGCGTTGAACCAGGCCCGCGCCTCAAACGGCCGCTTCCTCGGCGGCTTCACCGGCTGGTCGGCGATGCCCACGGGCAACACGCACACCAGCTCGCAGTCCTCCGGCACGCCCAGGATCCGGGCCATCTTGTCCCCGAGCCTGTCCTCGTCGGTGATGTGGCCCTCGTACCAGCAGCTCTGGTAGCCCAGCGCCACGATGGCCAGCAGCATGTTTTCGATCGCCGCGGAATAGTCCTGCACGGCAAAGCACCGGTCCCGGTAGGCGATGATCCGCCGGGCCAGCACGCAGATCATGGCCGGGGCCGTCTCGGCCACCTTCGGCGTGATGACCGCCCGAAGCCTGTCCAGCACCTCCGGGTCGTCCACCGCGATAAACTGTGGCGTCTGCTTGTTGCAGCCGGAGGGCGCGGCCATGCCCGCCCGGATGATCGCCTCCAGGTCGCGCCGGGGCACCGGGTCGGGCCGGTAGGTTCCCCGGTAGCTGTGCCTTTTTTCAATCGCCTCAAATAAATCCATGTCGCGCCTCCCGCCTTCAGGCCATGGGATTGATTGCTTCCAAACGCGCCATCCTCGTATAAAGGATGGCGCGTAAACAATATACGATGAAAACCGGGATGTGTCAATGCTCCTGTACTTACGTGATCTTCTCCAGCCTGTGTTTTAAATCGGGTATGTCTTCTGTCAGAGTCACCCAGACGGTTTCATAGTTCATATCCCAATGCTGGTGGGCGAACCACGTCCTCATGCCCTTGATCTGTTTCCAGGGAATTGAAGGGTTTTCCGCGATGAAGCTGTCAGACACGTGCGTCGCCAACGTCTTGCCAAGTCCTTCGCTCAAATCGGCATACAATCCGCCCATCTGAAAGGCGCTTCGGATGGCCCCGCATTCCACCAACAGGTCGATGTCGCTGTTTTCCGTCGCCTCTCCACGGGCATAGGAGCCAAACAGAGAAAGGCTTTTAACCCCGTAAGCCTGGGCAATGGGGGCGGTGATGTACTTGATCTGTTCAACCGTATACACCATCGACAGCGCCCCCTTTCACCCACAGTGTAGCATAAAACTGTGTCAAGGTCAAGGCGTCCGTCACACGTAACGCACTGCCTCGTCGTTCTCCTCGGTCCTCGGCGCTGCGCCTCGCTCCAGCCGCTCGCGGTAATCCTGGATGGCGGCGTGGAGGGCTTCCTCGGCCAGCACGGAACAGTGCACCTTCACCGGCGGCAGGCCGCCCAGGGCCTCCATGACCATCTTGTTGGTCACCTTCTCGGCCTCCGCCAGGGTCATGCCCTTGACGATCTCGGTGGCCTTGCTGGACGTGGCGATGGCCGCGCCGCAGCCGAAGGTCTTGAACTTCACGTCGGTGATCACGTCGTTTTCAACCTTGATGTAGATGCGCATGATGTCGCCGCACTTGGCGTTGCCCACGGTGCCCACGCCGCTGGCGTCGTCCATGTCGCCCATGTTGCGGGGGTTCATGAAGTGGTCCATGACCTGCTCGGTGTATTCCATAATCTGCCTCCTGTAGTAGGGTGTGTATCGTAATGATTCGGGAAAGTCTGATTTGTCCCCGTGTGTATGCAAAACCGTCAATCCTCCGTCCCCACGGTCTCCACGCCCTTGAGGAAGTCCTCGTAGAGCGGCGACATGTCCCGCAGGCGCTTGACGATCTCCACCAGGCTGTCCACCACGTAGTCGGCCTCTTCCATGGTATTCTCCTCGCACAGGCTCAGGCGGACGGAGCCGTTGGCGTGCTCGTGGGAGACGCCGATGGCCAGCAGCACGTGGCTGGGGTCCAGGGAGCCCGAGGTGCAGGCGGAGCCGGAGGACGCCGCGATGCCCTTGAAATCCAGGTGGAGCAGTATGCTCTCGCTCTCCACGAAGTAGAAGGAGACGTTGATGTTGCCGCACATGCGCTTCGTGGGATGGCCGTTCAGCTGGACGTGGGGGATCTCCTTCATGATCCGCTCGATCATGTGGTCCCGGATGGCGGCCATCTTCGCGGCGCGGCCCTCGACATCCTCGGTGGCCAGCTCGATGGCCTTGCCGATGCCCACGATGCCCGCCAGGTTCTCGGTGCCGGGCCTCTGGCCCCGCTCCTGGGCGCCGCCCTGCATCAGGCGCTGGAGGCGCACACCCTGGCGCACGTACAGCGCGCCGATGCCCTTGGGGGCGTGGAACTTGTGGCCGGACATGGACAGCATGTCGATGCCCTGGGCCTTCACGTCGATGGGCACGTGGCCGATGGCCTGCACCGCGTCGGTGTGGAACAGCACGCCGTGTCCCTTCGCCACCGCCGCCAGTTCGCCGATCGGCTCGATGGTGCCCACCTCGTTGTTGGCGTACATGATGCTCACCAGCACCGTGTCCGGGCGGATGGCTGCCTCCAGCTGTTCGGGCGTCACCAGGCCGTCGTGGTCCACGGGCAGGTAGGTGACCTCAAAGCCCTCCTTTTCCAGCTGCTTGCAGGTGTGCAGTATGGCGTGATGCTCGAAGTTGGTCGTGATGATGTGCTTTCCCTTTTTGATGTTCCCGTAGGCCGCGCCCCGCAGCGCCCAGTTGTCCGCCTCGGTGCCGCAGCCGGTGAAGTAGATTTCCCTCGGCTCCGCGCCGATGGCCTTCGCCACCTGGGCCCTTGCCGCTTCGACCGCCTTGCGGGCCTCCCGGCCAAAGCCGTGCACCGACGAGGGGTTGCCGAATATTTCACAGAAATAGGGCTGCATCGCCGCCATGACCGGCTCGGTCACGCGGGTCGTCGCGCCGTTGTCCATGTACACTCTCATGTCGTCGTATCCTCCTGGGCGCTCATGCGCCTGTAATCCTCCACCATATCCCGCAGGGTGATGCTGTCCACGATGGCGGTCATGCCGTCCCGCAGCTTCTGCCACACGATCCGGGACGGGCAGGCGCAGGCCTTGTCGCAGCAATCCTCGCCGTCCAGGCACTCCACCAGGCTGAGACTGCCCTCCAGGGCCCGCAGCACGTCGCCCACGGTGATCTCTTCGGCGGGCCGGGCCAGCATGTAGCCGCCCTGGGCCCCGCGGGTGCTGGTGACCAGCCCCGCCCGCTTCAGCCCGGCGATCAGCTGCTCCAGGTACGCCTCGGGCATGCCGCCCCGCTCGGCGATGGCCTTGATGGACTGGGGACCGTTTTCCCCGTTGAGGGCCAGGTCATACATCGTGTGGATGCCGTATCGGCCCCGGGTCGACAGCTTCATGTCGCACCTCCCGCGCCTTTGGTTTAATTCCGAGTTTTTCACTCGGGTTAGCGTCAGTATTCTATCACCATTTCCCGGGTCCGTCAATCAATTCCGACGTATTTTATTGGAATTTAATACACCCGGCACACGCAAAGGGACTGCGCCAGCCGGCGCAGTCCCTTGATGCGATCGCCTCACAGCACATACCAGATCTTGTCGATGGTGTTGACCTTGTCCTGCTGGGTCTGTCCGGCGATGATGGATTCCACCAGCGGGATCGCGTGGCCGCCGGTGCGGTTGATGGTGTCGGCACAGTAGAAGGTATCGCTGTCCTCGTCGTAACCGAACAGCCATATGGCGTGAGGCGCGCCGGTGTCGTAGATCACCACGCCCTCCCGGTGGTATTGCAGCACATTGATCAAGTAGGCCTTCTTGTCCTTGCAGTTGCGGATGTCCTCGTTGCAGGTCACCGAGACCTGGCCGATGGTGAAATTGTGGCTGAGGCCGTATTGCTTGGTCCAGGCGTAGTGGCCCACGGCGGTGTCCGTCACCTGCAGATAGGGGCTGCCCCGCTGGCAGGAATAGTTGCGCAGCATCATCGTGCAGGCGATCAGCGTGCAGGTGTGGGCGATGGACTGGGTCATGTACACGTCGTCCGCGGGATGGGAGCCGAAATACAGCCCCTCCGCCCCGGCCGCAGCGCCCATCGCCAACAGGGCCACCGCGCACAGCAGGGCCAGCATTCTCTTCCACATCTTCATCGCGGCACCTCCATTCAAGCAGTACCCTACCAGCATATATGAAAGCGCTGGGGATTGCAAAGACATTACCGCAAACAAATATGGGAAACAATCGGGCAACCGGTGACAGAACTTAGTTTCGTAACAGCTTCTGGACAGCCCTGCGCCATCGCCGTGAAAACCTGTGACAATATTACAAGGCGCGTAATATTTGCCGGTTGTCCGGATCAATTGAACAACGGCAACAGGACGTCGGCGTCATTGGAGAATTTGAGTATTTAGTATCTGGTATTTAGTATTTAGTGATGGTGCAAATGTTGTGTCAGGACATCGGTAAGGGTTTTGTATCATGACAACGGTGAGTTAGTGGTATATTGAGGTAAGGCTTGAGAGAGGGGGAACGCCAGGGCCCAAAGCTCTGAGGAGCGTAGCGACGAAGGGCTTTGGGCCCTGGCG
>JAFWEL010000005.1 GCA_017512905.1 Clostridia bacterium | reverse complement strand
GCGACGAAAATGAAGTATAGAATCCCTGAAAGCCCTGTAGCGGCGGCAATCTGCCGCCACGGCATTCTTATCGGCTGGGAACGGTGGCGGCAGGTTGCCGCGACACGAAGTTAGTCCTTTAGGGCCGCTACAACTCGTACATTATCGATATGTTCGCGGCAGCCGCCATTCCTGTTCCCTGTTCCCTGTTCCCTGTTCCCTCGTCTCCCCGACAAATCAGAATTTACCGTCCTCCCCCCAACATCAAACCGACTGTCATGCAAGGAGCACAAAACCATGCGCACATCCACCATCATCCGCCGCACGGCAGAGACGGACATCCGGCTGACGCTGGACCTGGACGGCACCGGCAAGGCCGACATCGACACCGGGTGCGGCTTTCTGAACCATATGCTGACGCTGTTCGCGAAGCACGGGCGCTTCGATCTGTCGGTGAAGTGCCTGGGCGACACGGACGTGGACGACCACCACACCGTCGAGGACATCGGCATCTGCCTGGGCATGGCCTTTGCCGAGGCGCTGGGCGACATGGGCGGCATCGTCCGCTACGGCAGCACCCTCCTGCCCATGGACGAGGCGCTGATCATGACCGCGGTGGACATCTCCGGCCGCTGCCACCTGGGCTACGCGCTGGACATCCCCACCCAGAAGATCGGGACCTTCGACACCGAGCTGGTCCAGGAATTCTGGCTGGGCTTCGTTCGCAAGGCCAATGTCACCCTCCACCTTCGGCAGCTGGCCGGCGTGAACAGCCACCACATCGTTGAAGGCGCGTTCAAGTCCGCCGCCCGCAGCCTGAGGACGGCCTGCGCCATCGACCCGGCGCTGAACGGTGAAATTCCCTCCACGAAAGGAATACTATGATCGCGATCATCGATTACGGCGTGGGCAACCTGTTTTCCCTGGCCCACAGCCTGAAGGCCGTCGGGGCGGAGGCCCTCGTCACCGGCGACGCCGCGGCCATCCTCCGCGCCGACCGGGTGATCCTGCCCGGCGTGGGCGCGTTCGGCGACGCGGCCAAAAAGCTGCGGGACACCGGCCTGGACGCGGTGGTCCGGGACATCGCCGCCCGGGGCACTCCCGTCATGGGCATCTGCCTGGGAATGCAGCTGTTGCTTGAAAAGAGCTTTGAGTTCGGCGAACACGCGGGCCTGGGCCTGATCCCCGGCGAGGTACGGCCCATCGCCGGGGTCATCCCCGCCGGTCTGAAGATCCCACACATCGGCTGGAACGCCCTGGAGACCCGCAAACCCCACCCCATCTTCCGGAATGTGCGACCCGGGAATTGCGTGTACTTCGTCCACTCCTACTATGGCGCGAATTGCGATGACAGCGTCATCGCCACCGCCGAATACGGCGCGCCGCTGACCGCCGCCGTGGCGAAGGGCAACGTCTGCGGCTGCCAGTTCCACCCGGAAAAGAGCGGCGACGTGGGCCTGGGCATACTGAAAGCCTTCTGTGAATGGGACGGTGTTGCATCATGCTGATATTTCCCGCCATCGACCTGGTCGGCGGCAAGGCCGTGCGGCTGTACAAGGGCGATTACAGTCAAATGACGGTGTACGACGACGACCCGCTGAACACCGCGACCCGGTTTGAGGCCGCCGGGGCCACCCACCTGCACATGGTGGACCTGGAGGGGGCCCGGGACGGCGGCACACCCAACTTCGACATCGTGAAGCGGGTTGTGGAAAACACCGGCCTGTTCGTGGAGATCGGCGGCGGCATCCGGGACATGGCCGTCATCGAAAAGTACATGGACGCCGGCGTGAAGCGGGTGATCCTGGGCACGGCGGCCATCTCTGACGAGGCCTTCACCCGCCGCGCCATCGGGCGCTTCGGCGATGCCATCGCCCTGGGCGCTGACGTGAAAAACGGCGAGGTGGCCATCCGCGGCTGGCTGGAGCTTTCGGGCATGACGCTGGACGCCTTCTGCGAGAAGTACCAGGCCATGGGCCTTCGGACCCTGATCTGCACCGACATCAGCCGGGACGGGGCCATGCAAGGCGCGAACCGGGCCCTGTACGCTGATTTGCAGCGCAAGTACCGCATGGACCTCGTGGCCTCTGGCGGCGTTTCCTCGATGGAGGACGTGCGGTCCCTCTCCGCCCTGGGGCTTTACGGCGCGATCATCGGCAAGGCCTGCTACACCGGGGCCATCGACCTGAAACAAGCCATTGAGGAGGCGGCGCAATGATCACGAAGCGCATCATCCCCTGCCTGGACGTGAAGGACGGCCGGGTCGTGAAGGGCGTGAATTTCCTGGGCCTGGCGGACGTCTCCTCGCCGGTGAAGCTGGCGGAATACTACAGCCGCTGCGGCGCGGACGAGCTGGTGTTCTACGACATCACCGCCTCCGCCGAGGGCAGGGCCCTGTTCACCGACATCCTCCGCCAGGTGGCCGAGCGGGTGTTCATCCCGCTGACCGTGGGCGGCGGCATCAACACGGTCTCCGACTTCGACCGGGTGCTCAAGTGCGGCGCGGACAAGGTGTCCGTCAACTCCGGGGCCATCCGCAACCCCAACCTGATCCCCGCCGCCGCCGAACGCTACGGCAGCCAGTGCGTGGTGATCTCCGCCGACGTAAAAAGGGTGGACGGTCAGTTCCGGGTGTTCGCCAAGGGCGGGCGCGAGGACACCGGCATGGAGGCTGTGGGCTGGATCGCCCGCTGCGTGGAAAACGGCGCGGGCGAGGTGGTGCTGAACAGCATCGACACCGACGGCGTGAAGGGCGGCTTTGACCTGGAGATGCTGAACGCCGTGTGCGAGGCCGTCAGCGTGCCCGTCATCGCCTCCGGCGGCGCGGGCTGTATACAGGATTTCGTCACGCTGTTCAAAGCCCTGCCAAAGGTGGATGCCGGGCTGGCTGCGTCGATCTTCCACTTCGGAGAGGTGAAGATTTCGGATTTGAAGCGCGAGCTGGCCGCAGAGGGCATCAATGTGAGATTTAACAAGGAGGATTCCATAAGTGATTGATTTTGACATCAACTCTCTTAAATTCAACGCTCACGGCCTGATCCCGGCCATCGTGGTGGACGCCACCACGAAGGACGTGCTGACCCTGGCCTACATGAACCGGGAGAGCCTGCAGATCTCCATGGAGAAGGAGCTGACCTGCTTCTTCAGCCGCTCCCGGCAGGAGCTGTGGCTGAAAGGCGAGACCAGCGGCAATTACCAGCACATCGTGTCCATCACCGCCGACTGCGATCGGGACGCGCTGGTGATCCTGGTCAACAAGGACGGTCCCGCCTGCCACATGGGCACCGATTCCTGCTTCACGAACCCGGTATTCGAGAGCGAAAACAACCACGCCTTCACGCTGTATGGCCTGATGAAACTGATCGAGGGCCGCAAGACCGAAAAAAAGGAAGGCAGCTACACCACCTACCTGTTTGAAAAGGGCATCGACAAGATTTTGAAGAAGGTCGGCGAGGAATCCACCGAGGTCATCATCGCGGGCAAGGCCGGCGACAGGGCCGAGACGATCTACGAGATCGCGGACCTGACCTACCACGTGATGGTGCTGATGATCCAGATGGGCATCTCCCTGGAGGACATCCACAACGAGCTGGCCTCCCGCCACGTGATCGACCACAAGGTCAAGCAGGAGAAGATGGCGTCAGACGCGAAATAGCAGGCCCGGCAATCGGCGTATCGGAAGCGACGGCCCGTGCACAGCAAAAGATCCTTCGCCTTCGCTCAGGATGACAGCGAACCATAGCCATGTCATCCTCAGCGAAGCAAAGGATCTTTCTCTCTTTCATCCTACCCTTCCCGGCTCGCGATCTCAATGCACAGCATCATCGCGGGCACCAGGGAATCCGCGCCCCAGTTCCGGGCGTCGTAGGCGTCGGCGTCGGCCAGGGTGTCGGCCACGAACAGGAACTGGCCAAACTGCACGTTGCGGAACTCCGCCACCGCGGAAAGCGCTGCGCACTCCATGTCCACCACGCCGCAGCCCTCGGCGCGGCAGCGCCGCACCTTGTCCACCGTCTCCCGGAAGATGGCATCAGTGGTCCAGGTGTCACACTCGGTGTAGGCGATGTCCTTCTCCGTGAAGGTGTCGGTGATGCGCCGCTGCAGGTCGTAGTCCAGGAAGCTCCATCGGGACGGGGCCATGTAGTGGTAGGAGGTACCCTCGTCGCGCAGCGCACGGCGCGGCACGATGAAGGTATTCTCCGGCAGGTCGATCAGCGCGCCGCAGGAGCCGGCGGCGATGAACTGCCTGGCTCCATAGGCGATCATCCAGTCCATCAGTCCCGCGGCCACCGGCGCGCCGAAGGGCGCCTCGCACAGGCAGACCTCGTCAGAGACTTTATAGACCGGGTATTTCTTCGTGACGGTTTCGTACACCGCCAGCACCGGCAGATTGTGTTCGCGGGCGTAATCGCCCACGATATCGCCCACAAAGGGGAATGCCACGCGGGGTGGCAGGACGATACCGAGGGCCTCATGGTCCGGCTCCAGCACAGCGCCAGGAGCGCCATCGTACTCCAAAATAGGATAATTGCTCATTCCATCACCTGTATTATCATCGTTTTGAGGTATTTCGTCTCCACAGACTGGGGCAGGATCGGGTGGTCATAGCCCTGGGTGCGGAATTCCACCAGGCGGATGCGCTTCTTAGCGTCCCGGGCGGCCTGGTTGACCACGTCCTGGAACATCTCCGGCAGCACATGCTGGCTGCAGGAGCAGGTGACCAGAAAGCCGCCGGGGCGCACCAGCTTCAGTCCCCGGAGGTTGATCTCCTTGTAGCCCCGGATGGCGCTTTGCACCGCGGCCTTGTTCTTGGTGAAGGCCGGGGGATCGAGGATGACGAGGTCAAACTTCTCCCCCGCGTCGGTCAGCTCCCTGAGCAGATCGAAGCAGTTGCGGGCCTCGAAGGTCACATTGTCAAAGCCGTTGATTTCGGCGTTGCGGCGGGCCACCTCGAGGGCTTCCTCGGAGATGTCCACGCCCAGCACGGACTTCGCGCCGTACTTCGCCGCGTGAAGGGCAAAGCTGCCGTTGTGGCAGAAGCAGTCCAGCACCCGGGCATCCCGGCACAGCGGGGCCATCGCGGCCCGGTTCTGCTTCTGGTCAAGGAAGAAGCCGGTCTTCTGGCCCTGCTTCACGTCCACCAGGAAGTGGATGCCGTTTTCCACCATGTCCACCTCGTCCGGCACATGACCCCGAAGCAGGCCCGTGACCTGCTCCAGGCCCTCCAGGCGACGCACCGGCACGTCGCTGCGTTCCCAGATGCCCGCGGGCTGCACGATCTCCATCAGCAGGTCGCAGAGCATGTCCTTGATGCGCTCGATGCCCAGGGACAGGGATTGCAGCACCAGCACATCGGCGAACTTATCCACCACCAGCCCCGGAAGGAAGTCCGATTCCGAATAGATCAGTCGGCAGCTCATCGGGTCGCACAGCAGCTTGCGATACTCCCAGGCGTCCCGGATGCGGCGGGCGAAGAAATCCCGGTCGCAAGGCTCGTCGTTTCGGGTGAGTATACGCAGGGAAATCTGGCTCTGGGGATTGTAGAAGCCCCTGCCGATGAACTTGCCCCTGAAATCCGCCACATCCACGATGTCGCCGTTTTCAAACGCGCCGTCCACCTTCTCGATCTCCGAGGCGTAGATCCAGGGGTGTCCCCCGCGCACGCGGGTCTCCCTCGTCTTGCGAAGCGTCACTGTTGCCATGGTTCGTCCTGCCTTCGATAGGATGAGACCATCATAGCACAGCAATGTTAGCTTACAGTTAATAACTTCACTCATAGTGCTGTCAGGACAATATTTTTCCATGGAACCAAATTCCACCGCCCTACGTCAAAAATCCAGACATAAAACACAGTAGGAGGTAAGAGCCGTGAAGAAGAGGTTTTTGATGCTCGTGGCGCTGGCGATGGTGGCGACGCTGCTGACCGGTTGCGCGCTGCCGACGCTGCTGATGAGCGCGGTGCAATCGCTGAGGTTTGAGCGATCGATGGACGTGGAGGAAGAGCTGCCCGAGATGTTGTACGACGGGTACGCCTACGAGATGGACGCGGTCACGGAGGACGGCATGGTGGCCAACATCGCCTCGGGCCCCGCGCTGTACGGGGTGATCCCCGAATTCAACACTGAGGAATATGCCGCCGTGGCCGAGAATGGCTTCAAGAGGGTGACTACGGACCCGTTGAGCACCTTCTCGGCGGATGTGGACACGGCCTCCTACTGCAATCTGCGGCGGATGCTGAACAACGATTACACCCCCGACGAAATCCCCACCGGCGCGGTGCGCGTGGAGGAGATGCTGAACTACTTCCGCTACGATTACGCCGCGCCCGGGGACGGCGCGAAGTTCGGCGTAACCGCCCGGATGGCCCCCTGCCCCTGGAACCGGGACAACATCCTGCTGACCCTGGGGGTGCGGGCCGCTGACGCGGCGGAGCGCTCGGGCGAGGGCTCCAATCTGGTGTTCCTGGTGGACGTGTCCGGCTCGATGTACGACGAGGAAAAGCTGCCCCTGGTCCAGCGGGCGCTGACCCTGCTGGTAGATGAACTGGGCGAGAAGGACACCGTATCCATCGTCACCTACGCCAGCGGCGAGGAGATCCTGATCGAGGGCGCGAGCCCGGTGAAGGACAAGGCGAAGCTGCTCAGCGCCATCGACGCCCTGGAGGCCGACGGCTCCACCAACGGCCAGAAGGGCCTGGCCCAGGCCTATGAGGTGGCCCAGCGCTACCTGCGGCCCAAGGGAAACAACCGGGTGATCATGTGCTCCGACGGCGACCTGAACGTGGGCATCACCAGCGAAAGCGACCTGCACGACTTCGTGACTGAGAAGAAGCAGACCGGCATCTACCTGTCGGTGCTGGGCTTCGGCGACGGCAACTACAAGGACACCAAAATGGAAACCCTGGCCGACGACGGCAACGGCAATTACTACTACATCGATTCCATCCTCGAGGCCCGCAAGGTGCTGTGCGAGGAGCTGACCCAAACCCTCTACGCCGTGGCCGACGACGTGAAGTTCCAGGTGGAATTCAACCCGGCGAAGGTATCCGAATGGCGGCAGATCGGCTATGAGAACCGCGCCCTGGAAAACCAGGACTTCGAGGATGACAAGAAGGATGCGGGCGAGGTCGGCGCGGGAGCCTGCGTCACCGTGATGTACGAGCTGGTGCCGGCCGGCGAGGGTGAATCCAGGGGCGGCCTGAAGTACCAGGCAAGCAGTCTCACCGAGGCGGCGGAAAGCGGCGAATGGCTGACCCTGTCCACCCGCTACAAGGATCCTGGCGCTGACGCCAGCCAGCTGCAGACCGACATAGTGGATGACAGCGCCATGACCGACGCCCCCGAGGGCGACTTCCTGTTCGCCGCGGCGGTGGCCGAGTTTGGCATGATCCTCTCGGATAGCGCCTATAAGGGCGACGCCACCTACGACACGGTGCTCGACCTGCTGAAGCAGGCCCCGCTGAACGACGCCTACCGGGAGGAGTTCTTCTCCCTGGTCAAGATCGCCCAGCGCAACGCAGCGCTGGCCCAGTGACACGCCCTCCGTTCCCCACCCCACCGGCCACACGCCGGTGGGTTTTTTGGCAAACCGGGTTGTCGCCATGTTTGTTTTTTGGTATAATGGAGATAGATAACCATCCCGAAAGAGGTGCACATATGATCCTGAAGATACTGGGCAACAACGGGCCCTATCCCGCTCCCGGCGGGGCGTGCTCCGGCTATCTGCTGAGCAGCGACAGCGGCAACACCCGCATACTGATCGACTGCGGCACCGGCGTACTGAACCGGCTGATGGGCGAATGCCTGCCGCGGGACCTGGACGCGGTGGTGCTGAGCCACCTGCACTACGACCACATGTCGGACATGCTGCCCATGCAGTACGCGCTGCAATTCGGCCCCCGCCCGACGCCGCTGCCCGTCTACGCCCCCGAGGAGCCGGAAGCAGTGCGCGCCCTGCTGGACGCCCCCTGCTACGATCTGTGGCCCGCCGAGGACTTCACCGTCGGCGAGATGCGGGTCTCCTTCGCCCCGGCGCGGCACCCGGTGCCCACCTTCGCCGTGGCCGTGAGCTGCGACGGCGAGCGCTTCGTGTTCACCGGCGATTCCAACCAGGACGCGGTGGTGGAGCTATTCTGCGAGGGCGCCAGCCTGCTGCTGGCGGATTGCGGCCTGTCCAACGCCGACCACCGTCTCGCCGCGCCCCACTATTCTGCGGGACTGTGCGGCCAGCTGGCCACCAACGCCCACGCCAGGCGGCTGTTGCTGACCCACCTGAACCCGAAATACGACCCCGAGACGCTGCTGGCCGAGGCGCGAGCCTCCTTCCCCGGGGCTGAGCTGGCGGAGCTGGGCGCGACCTACTACATCTGATGGCCATGCGCGCCGCCCTTCGCTTTGCGCTGCGGCAGGTTCGCGCCCGTCCGCTGGCGTGCTTTACAGTGGCGTTTGTGCTGGGACTGCTGCTGCGCCAACGGCTGTCCGCCCCCACCGCCGCCTGTGCTCTCGCCTGCGCGGCGCTGATTCCATTGGGCATCGCCCTGCGGGGACGCCAGCGGATCGCCGCGGCGCTGCTTGTGCTGATCGGGCTGACCGCCGGCATGGTGCGCATGGGACTCGCGATGGACCGCGTGAAGCCGGTACAGACCCGGTATTCGGTCCAGATGGAGGGTCGCGTCGCCTCGGAGCCCTTCACCAATCCGGACACCGGTCGGCGCATCTTCCGCTTCGAGGTGGAAACGGCGGGCGGCGACCCCTGCGACCTGTGCCTGCGGATGTACCTGCGGGGCGAGAGCGACCTCGTCGAGGCCATCGCTTGCGGCCAGCAGCTAAGGCTGACGGGCCACATCTGGGCGCCGGACCCGGTGACCAACCCCTATGAATTTGACTTCGGCGCTTACCTGAACCGCCAGGGCATGGATGCCTATGCCACCGCGAAGATCGAGGACGTGGCTGTGCTGGGTTCGACCCGCGACCTGCAAACGGCCATCGTCAGCGTTCGTCAGGCCATCGCCCGGCGCATCGACGCCCTCTTCCCGGACAGCGCCGGCATGATGCGGGCACTGGTGCTGGGCGACCGCTCGCTGCTGGGCGACGAACAGCGCAATGCTCTCCGGCGATCGGGCACCGCCCACCTGATAAGCATATCCGGCCTGCATGTGACGCTGCTGGCGGCGGTGCTGTCCATGCTGTTGGGCCTGTTCATGCCCCAGCACTACGCCGCCGTCATCGCCGCCGCGCTGCTGATCCCCTATGGCGCACTGATCGGCTTCACCGCCCCCTTCACCCGGGCGCTGTGCACCTTTGGCATTTTCTGCTTTGCGCCCATCTTCGGCGTACCCAGCGACAGCATCACCCGGCTGTGTGCCGCGATGCTGGCCTGGCTGGCGGCAAAGCCCATGAGCGTCCAGGATCCGGGGTTTGTCCTGTCCTACGCAGCCTCCGCCGGTATACTGCTGTTGATGCCGCCGTTCAGACGGCTCACGGGCCTGGATGCGTTGGATCACAATCTTCCGTCCACCCATGGCATGCGACGCACGCTGATGCAGGTTGCGCACTACGTGGGCGATCTGACGTGCGCATCGCTGGCCGCCCAATTGGCCACGCTGCCGTTGGTGGTGGCGTTCTTCGGCGGACAGCCGCTGCTGTCGCTGCCCTTCAACCTGGTCTGTGTGCCGTTGTGCATGGCCGGATACATCCTCGGCATGGCGGTGCTGCTTATCTCCGTCATCTCCATGCCCCTGGCGGCGCTGCTGGCCCGGATACCCGACGGGCTGCTCGCCGGACTGACCGCCATCACCCGCCTGAGCGTGGAGACCGACGTCGGCTATGCCCGCGTCGGCCGCTATCCCTTCATCCTGAGCATCGCCCACTGGGCGATCATCGTTGCGGCCTCCGACCTGACCCGCATCACGCCCCGCCTGCACAGGGCAATGCCCCTGGGCATTGTGGGCGTCGCCGGACTGGCCACGCTGCTGGTGTTCGCGAACACCTGGCCCTTCACCCTCGTGTTCCTGGACGCGGGACAGGCGGACTGCGCCGTGGTGCGCAGCCACGGCTGTACCTGGCTGATCGATGCCGGAGACACCTACACCCCCGCGGCAGACTACCTCTCCGCCACCTGCCTGAAGCTGAACGGCATCCTGCTTTCCCACCCCCACGCCGACCACGCGGGCGGGCTCTGCGACATTCTGGACAGCTTCCGGCCCGACGCCATCTACGTGCCCGCAGGCTGGTTCGACGTGGAGGACGTCGCCCCTTCGGTCACTGAGGGCATCGAGAAAGCCCGGCGCATGGGTATTCCGATATTGCAGCTGCGCACCGGTGACGCCATCGACCTGTCCGACGCGGCGCAGTTGGAGGTCTACAGCCCGGACGGCGAGGTCCTGCCCTCCGACGTCAACGACCTGTCCATGCTGGCCCTGGTCAGCTGCGAGGGACAGCGGGCCCTGTTCACCGGCGACCTCAGCCAGGTGGGCGAGCCGGAGGTCATCCCCGACGCCGACGTGCTGAAGGTGCCCCACCACGGCTCGGACAAGGGCACCAGCGACCGCTTTCTCGACCACGTGACGCCCGAAATCGCCGTGATTTCCGTGGGTGAGAACAACTACGGCCATCCCGGCGAGGCGACGCTGGAACGACTGGCCGCCCGGGGCGCGCAGGTCTACCAGACCCGGTCGCGGGGCGCGATCACATTGCGCCATCAGGGCGGCGTATGGCACATCGAAACCTATCTGGAGGCGGCCCATGAAATGGAATGAGTTCTACAAGGCCCTGAACACCGGGACCATCGCCCCGGTCTACCTGTTCACCGGGCCGGAGGAATACGTCAAGCGAGAGGCGCTGGAGGCCCTTCGGAATAAGCTGCTGCCGCCGGGACTGGAAACGTTGAACGACGCCACGCTGGAGGGCGTCACCGCACAGCAGATCACCGACGCGGCGGAGACGATGCCGATGATGTGCGCCAGGCGCATCGTCACCGTGCGGGACTGGGCCCCGCTGCTGCAGGCGAAGTCGAAGAACGAGGACAGCGAGGTCGCCTGGATGCAGAACTGGCTGGAAAACCCGCCGGAGAGCTGCGCACTGGTGTTCTACATGCGCCAGGAGCCGGACGGCCGAAAGAAGATGACCGTCCTTTTGAAAAAGAAGGCCGAGGTCGTCAGCTTCGACCTGCTCAGCGATGCCGAGCTGGCCCGCTGGGCCGCGGGACGGCTGAAGCCATTGGGAAAGAAGATCGACGGCAAGGCCCTCTCCACGCTGACCTACATGGCGGGACGGGAGCTGACCCGCCTGAGCGGCGAGCTGGATAAGCTGGCGGCCTACCTGGGAGAAGAGCGGAGCGAAATCACCGAAGCTGACGTGGCCGCCATCGTGTCGCCGTCGCTGGAATACAACGTGTTCGAACTGCTAAACAGCCTGCTGGCGGGGGACGTGAAAAAGGGGCAGCAGACCGTCAACAGCCTGCTCCAGGGCGGTCAGACCACCATGGGCCTGTTGGCCATGCTCACCCGCCAGATCCGCCAGCTGGCCCACATGAAGTGCGCCCTGGACGCGGGCAAGCCGGTGCAAGCGGTGCAGGAGCAGCTGAAGCTGCATCCCTACGCCGCGAAGCAGACCGCCCGCCAGTGTGCCCGCCTGTCCGCCGACTGGCTGACCGGCCTGTACGAGGGCTGCGTAGCCTCAGATTACGCCGTCAAAAGCGGCCGCCTGAGGGACCGCGACGCCCTCGACGCACTGATATTCAAGATCGGGATGAACAAAATCTGATTTGGCGGGGAGATATGGTCTCCAAAAGCCTTCCCCATTAAGAGGAATCGCGCGCACCGCTTCCCGCACCGCGCACGAGATGAGGAATCGCGCGCGCACCGCTTCCCGCACCGCGCACGAGATGAGGAATCGCGCGCGCCCAGCGCTAACGCGGACCGGAATCGCGCGCGCACCGCTTCCCGCGCCGCGCACGAGATGGGATGGTGCCTGCGTGGCCGAAGGCCTGGCGAGGCGTCCGGCAGGCGGATGAGGTCCCCTGACATCGCGACTTGCGCCTTTGCTGAAAAAGGTGTTGAACCAGCGACAAGGACCTCATCCGTCTTTCCCGGAACAATGCAAGCATTTTCCGGGAAATCCACCTTCCCCAGAGGGGAAGGCTACCTTTGGGACCATCAACGTCTCCCTGATAAATCAGAATTGCTCCCCCACCCGCGCCAGTTATTCCCGGGAACCTTCCGGTAGGGACGCGCATCTAATGAACAGAAAACCTATGGATTCAGAATGGAGGCGGTTGGGATGAAAAAAACGATGTGCGCCATACTGGCGCTGGTCCTGGTGGGCACGTCAGCGCTGGCGGGCGTACCGAAGCTGGCCCCCGAGCTATTTGATAGCGCCAAGCTGGCCCTGGTGGGACTCGCCTCGGGGGAATACGAGGCCCTCTCCCAGCGATTGCCCTTTTCCGGAAGCGCTCCGGACGCCGCCCAGTGGCAACGGCTCGCCGAGGGCTACACCGATTTGACGGACGTGCAGACCGACTATGCCGTGGCCTTCTGGACCGATAAGCTGTGGGTGCTGGCGGTGCCGGTCCAGCCGCCGTCGGACGGCGCGGTAGAGGTGCTGGCCTTCTCCAGCGCAGACGGCGTCAGCTTCGACGCCTGCCGCGCTGCCACCTGGGAGCAAGTCGAGGACGCCTGTGCCGACAGCAGCCGGGTGATCTGGGACAAGGAATACGTGGGCGGCAGCGCCACGGTGGTGGCTGACCTGGGTGCGCGGAATTGACGGGCATGACAAAGGGGACGCTGTACAGCGTCCCCTTTGTCATGCCACAGACCGTCAGTCGTCTTCCTCGTCGTCCTCGGGAAGCTCAGCGTCGTGGTAGACGTTCTCGGTATCGTCGTATTCCTCCAGCCAGTCCAGCAGCTTGGTGACCTTCTGGACCGATTCCTCGTCCGGCAAGGCCGTGGTGGTGGTGGGGAGCATGGCGCGCTCGGCGGACAGGAAGGTGCAGCCGGCGTTCTCCAGGTTATCCCGAACCTCGCTGAAGTCGTTGGGGTCGGTGTAGATCACGGCGGTATCGCCGTTGTATTCCACGTCGTCCGCGCCGGCATCCAGGGCCAGCATGGTCAGCTCGTCCTCGTCCATGCCCTTGGCGTTGTCGATGACGATCACGCCCTTGCGCTCGAACTTCCAGGACACGCAACCGGTCGCGCCCAGGGAACCGCCGCACTTATCGAAGATGTGGCGCATCTCGCTGGCGGTGCGATTCAGGTTGTCGGTGACGATCTCCACGATCACGGCCACGCCGCAGGGCGCATAGCCCTCGTAGGTGACCTCCTTGTAGTTGGTGGACTCGCCCTCGCCCGCCGCCTTTTTGATGGAGCGCTGGATGTTGTCGTTGGGCATGTTCGCCGCCTTGGCCTTGGCGATGACATCCTTCAGCTTGCTGTTCAGCGCGGGGTCGGCGCTGCCGCCGGTTTTGACGGCAATCACGATCTCACGGCCGATTTTGGTGAATATCTTGCCCTTCGCGGCGTCCGTCTTTGCTTTTTTATTCTTGATGGTTGACCATTTATTATGTCCCGACATGGACAATCCCTCCCAGTACACTTATGGATATATCATAACACAAACGGGGTAGAGCCGTCAAGACAAACCTTGTATAATTTGTATCTATTCAGTCAGAATTCTGATTTGTCGCAACGCGACAAATCAGAATTTGCATACGACTGAACAGGTACTATAATTTGTTATATCAAACGATTTGGAGGTCATGACGATGGGTGTTGTTACGGAAATCCGGGAAAACCGGGGCATGGTGGAGGTCCTGGTGGACAACGCCACCCTCGCCCGGGTGCGCAAGGCGCACTTCGACCGGTGTCCTTTGGAAGTAGATGACGATATCGACCCGGCGGAATGGCTGGGCCGCATGGCCGCTGTCCAGTTTGCCGAGGCCTATGAGGCTGCGCTGAGCAGCCTGGACCGCTCGGCCCACACGGCCCACGACCTGGCCGGAGGCCTGAAACGCAGGGGCTTCGTCCAGCCTGCCATCGACGCCGTGCTGGCGCGGCTGACGGAGAACGGCCTGATCGACGACGCCCGCTACGCCCGGCGCATGGCGGAGCTGAGCGCCACCAAGCCCGTGGGGCTGTACGCCTTCAAGCGCAAGCTGCGCGCCAGGGGCATCAGCGACGATGACGCCGAGGATGCCCTCGCCGCCTTCGACGACGACCAGCAGCGAGCCGCGGCGATTCAGGCCGCCCAAAGGCTGTGGAAAAAATACGAAGCGCTTCCCGAGAGGGAAGCGCGGGCGAAGCTGTCCCAGGCCCTGGCCAGAAGGGGCTTCGGCTGGGACGCGATTGAGGGCGCGGTGGAGGAGATGAACAAATTCTGATTTGTCGGGGAGATGAGGGAACAGGGAACAGGGAACAGGAAACAGGAAAAGCCGCGCACGGAACGTTACAGCCAGGATAAAACATACGTTCCCGCGAGAAAACGATGTACGGAATTCAAAGTCCCATGTAGCGGCGGCGCCTGCGCCGCCATACAT